>NZ_JACICF010000001.1:0-32896 GCF_014195685.1 Sphingomicrobium lutaoense
CCGCTTGCGTTCGCGAAGTTGCCGAAGGCGACCGACTGGGGTCCGGTCGCGTCGGAATCTCCGAATGCGACAGCTGCAAATCCCGAAGCATTGGAATTATAGCCAAACGCAATGGAATTTTGACCCGACGAGGTCGACCGGTAGCCCATTGCAAAGGATTGCAATCCCGTCGCGGCCGCCTCTCTGCCTACGGCCGTAGTGCTCGCGTTGCTGGCGACCGCATCGACCCCAATAGCCATAGCGTAATCACCCGTTGCCTGGGCACCATTGCTACCCAGATCGGTTCCGTCGCCACCGATGGCAATTGCGCCAACCGCTGTGGCGTCAGAGTTGGCGCCCAGAGCTAATGCCTGGTCAGCTGTCGCGTCGGCGTCGTAGCCGAGTGCCACGGTACCCACAGCAATTGCGTCCGCTGCGGAACCAATCGCGGTGGACGCGGGCCCAGATGCGGTGGCATCTCTACCACACTGGAGCTTGTCTGGGTCGGTATTGAAATCGGGTTGCGCAGGGCCGGACAGGTTGCACTCATCCGCCGATGCCGGAACCGCCAGACCGCAACAGATTGCAGCCGCAATCGTCGTGCTAAATACTTGCTTTCTCATCGCATCTCTCCCACGCCGAGATGCTCTTAGGGAACTGGTGTTAAATTTCGGTTTATCTGCGCTTTTTTGCGCCAATCTTACCAAGGAAGAAGTCCCTGCGCCCAATTGCTCGCATAGACGGGCTGTAATGTGGGCAAAAATGTGGGAAAGCGACGATTGATTAGGAGCTTAAGACCTTATTCTCGGTTATTTGTTCGAAAAACTTATGCGGACTCCGTCTCCGCCACTTCCGTATCTCTACGCTGTTTTCTTCGTCGCTAGCCCGGTATGCCTTTTGATTGCCACAATGCTCGGGTAGCCGAAACGGGCTAAAAAGTTGCCGACTACGGACTATCTGGCCTTAGGGCCGCTCTTCCTCACATCGCTGCTACTAGCTTGAAGCTGGATCATGTTGATCCCGCCCATGAGGAAGATATCCCATGACCGAAGGTACCGTTAAATTTTTCAATGCCCAAAAGGGCTTTGGTTTCATTACTCCCGATAACGGGGGCGGCGACGCGTTCGTGCACATTACCGCCGTCGAAGCTGCCGGGCTTGGCATGCTGAACGAAGGGCAGCGCATTGGTTACGACTTGCAGGACGATCGCAAAGGTAAGCAGAGCGCCTGCAACCTCGTCGCGCTCTAACCGCCTAAAGTCGGTGAAGTAGGGGTCTGCCGGAGACGGCGGACCCCTATCTTATTTCAGGGCAAGCTAACACTGAAGCCGAACCGATACATAATGCGATGGCCTATTCGCCAATTAAGGCGATACACGACACAAGAGGTTCGGTGGTTAGCACGACGCCGCGTTCTCGGGCCTTTTCGGCCTGGTCACGCGAACGGTCGAGAAATGACCGCTTCTCGCTCTCACATTCGTCTTTGCTGGCAAATCGCTTTCCCTCGGCTTCCAATGCTCCAGAGCCCGCAAGCAAATAAGCTGTTTGCTCGCGGGCCACGATTGTGGGCGCCGCCCCCTCGAGTGCTTCGACCCTTGCCTCCAACTCGTCCAATCGCGCGTCCATTGCCGTTAAAGACGACGAATGATCTCTCGCAATTTGATAGGCGTTGCCGCTCCTTTCGGAGTCATTGCAGGCCGAGAGGAGCAGAACCATTGTTAACGGTAAGGCGGGCTGTCCCCAGCGATGAACGCATCGCATCAAGTGGCTGCGCTCGCGGCCTGTCGCTTGCGGGCCCAGATGTTGAGCGCTTCGACACCGGCGGAAAATGCCATAGCGGTGTAGATATAGCCCTTGGGGACATGGACGCCGAATCCGTCGGCAATGAGCACCACCCCGATCATCAGCAGAAAGCCCAGTGCAAGCATGACGACGGTTGGATTGCGCTCGATGAACTCGGCCAAGGGATCGGCGGCAAAAAGCATCACCGCGACAGCAGAAACGACGGCGACAACCATCACCGGGAGATGGTCGGTCATTCCGACGGCGGTAAGAATGGAGTCCACCGAAAAGACGAGGTCGAGAAGGAGAATCTGCGCAATCGCTGCGCCAAAGGTAAGCGCTGTCCGTCCCATGTCGAAGACGTCTCCGGTGGGCTTGGGGTCGACCGAGTGATGGATTTCCTTGGTCGCTTTCCAGACGAGGAACAGGCCCCCTGCAATCAGGATGAGGTCACGCCACGAAAAGGCCGTCTCATAGCTGGGCGAACCATATTCGTTGGGCGCGCCCACGAGACCCAAGTCGAAGACCGTCTGCGTCAGACCGACCAGCCACGCAATGGCCGAAAGCAGAGCCAGACGCATGATGAGCGCGAGCGAAATGCCGATCTTTCGCGCGCGCTGACGCTGGCTTTCCGGAAGCTTGTTGGAGAGGATCGAGATGAAGATCAGATTGTCGATTCCGAGCACGATTTCCATCACGACGAGTGTGATGAGAGCCGCCCAGATGGCCGGGTCGCTAAACAGCATGAAAATCTGATCCATTCGCTCGCTCCGTCGCTGTCAATATCCGAGCCGTCGATATGTCGGGCACGATGACCGAACGCAACACGCGTTCAAGCGTTCAAACAGCGAAAAAATGGGGGTGGCTGGGCACGGGAGGTTGCATCCGTGCCCAACCAGATTGCTACCTAAAGGGTCATGTCGCCTTCAACGGTCGACACGGTCTCGTTGGTCAGACCTTCTTCATCGACCGAGTCGGTCGAGATTTCATTCGCGCTCATGTCTTCCACGGGCAGCGTTTCAACGGCAGGCGCCTCTTCCGTCATCAGCTCATTTTCAACTGCGACGTCTTCTTCGGCGGTACACGCCGACAGGGAAACGATTGCCGAGCTCGCAATAAGAGCCTGAACAAACTTATTCATCTTTTCGTGAATCCTAATGTTCCTCGCCCATGAGCGGTGAGGACTGCTACGATATACAAGAGCGCTAAATACAACGCTAGCGAAATTCGAGCAGCCCGTAGGCTCAAATGCGCATGTTGACGGTAGCCAAAGAGAAGCTCAGGATATTGGCTATGAGGAAGGATTCTCGAGAAGGTACACGAGAGCCCTTAGCCGCGTTTGTCACGGTTCGGGAGACAGGTCGTAGCCGCAATGCTGCGAGTATCGTCAATGTGTCCCGTGGCGGCTGCCAGATCTCAACTGTTAATCGTCTAGTTCAGGGCGAACGAATTTGGGTTAAGTTCCCAGGGTTTGACTCAATCGAGGCGACGGTGCGCTGGTCCGAAGAATTTACGGCTGGGGTCGAATTTGTTCGCCCTCTCCATCCGGCAATGCTGGACCATCTGCTCGCTCGTTTACGAGAAAACTAGTCAATTGTGCTGCATTCAGAGGTTGCACGTAATCTGAGCCTCATGGCGGGGATGTTCGGGGTTTGGGCGATAGCTTACGCTTCATGGCGATTGATCCGGCAGTACAACCGTCAACCTCGACAGGCGCCGTTACTTGGCAATGTCATCATATGGCTAGCCGGGGCGGGGCTAATATTTCATGCCGCCAGTCTACTCTGAAGTAATGGCAACTAGCTGCTGGGGAGCAGACAGCCAAGCGGTCTCACGGCTCCGATCGTTTCACGAGCTGAGCCCTAACTGGACATCGCAAACACGGAATTTTGGCCGACATTTTGTTTCTGATTGCAAGGAGGCAAATGATCGTACGTGCGCATGTGATCTATATTTGGCGAGATCCAACGTAGCCACTAGGCCACCGCAACTTGGCGTCGTCGGCGAGCGAGCGTCCCTACGATGTCTGGATCTTGGTGTTAAAGATACCCGCCGGTAACCAGAAAAGCGTGAATCCCAAACATGCCGAGAGCCAGACTCCAGCTCGTCAAATCGGATATCAATTCCCGCATAATTCTCTGTGCTCACCCTTTGATACCGCTAAGGGCATAGTGAGCGCCGATTGCGGCGTTCCTAAATTATTGACCTAATTGGCCGTTAACCAATTCTTGTCGATAGCAATGGTAGAGCGTCGGCGAACTTCAATAGCCTACAGAGTTTAATAGCCTACCGAGAGTGTCGCCAAGGAATGGAAAACTTTTCCCGGACGCATGACGAACCAGCCCTGCCGGAAAGCAGGGCTGGTTCGTCATGCCCGGAAGGCAGCGGGCCTGTTGGGGAAACGCCAAACGCACCGACTCTACTCATGGATGAACCAGCTCACCATCGTCGTTACATTCCGGTGGCTGCGAAATTTTCGATAGCAACTCTCTGTGCCGCCGCCTGGCTTGTATTCAGCATTTGGGTTTCACAGGGGTGGCTGCATGAGCTCGCGCGCGTTATTTCGTTTCCGGTCGCACTGCTGTGCATTGCGCTAATTGCCTACGTCCCCGGTTTCATGAACGCTTTCCTGATCTTGTCCTTGCTCATGGACAACAGGCCCCGTCGAAAAATCCTCCACTCATACCCGGGCGTCACGATCCTTGTGGCCGCCTATAAGGAAGAAAACACGATCGCCGGCACCATGGAGAGCATTGCCACCTCCACTTACCCTGGCGAGATCGAGCTATTGATTCTCAATGATGGTTCAAAAGACGGCACTGTTGCCGCCGCAAAAAAAGCGCGCAAGGAGCTCCCGTTTCCGAAGAGAACCAAAGTCAAGATTCTCGACTTCGATAAGAATAGAGGTAAGTCGGCAGTCTTGAACTCCGGGTTGGAGAAAGCCCGACACGAACTCATTGTCACCATTGATGCTGATACTCGGCCACGCCCAGATAGCTTAACCCGATTGATTGAGCGCCTTTGCTCTGACCCCGATGGGACCCGCGCGGTGGCGGGGGCAATACTCGTAGGTAATTCGCGAGCCACGCTAATGGCCGGCCTCCAAGAATGGGACTATTTCCACGGTATCGCCGCAGTGAAGAGAATGCAAAGCATGTACCACGGTACGCTCGTGGCCCAAGGAGCATTCTCCGTTTATTATCGCTCTGCTCTAAGGGAGGTCGGCGGTTGGCCCGAGACGGTAGGCGAGGATATCGTTCTCACTTGGGCGTTCCTCAAGAAAGGGTGGCGTACAGGATATGCGGAGGACGCTGTAGCCTTTACCAACGCGCCAACGTCGTACCGGCAGTTCGCCCATCAACGAAGGCGGTGGGCAAGAGGTCTGGTAGAAGCGTTCGAACGTCACCAAGGTCTGCTTTTCAAAAAGCGACTTTCCACCATGTTTATTTGGTGGAACATGTTTTTCCTGCCGATGGATGCAGTATTTACGCTCGTGTTCATTCCCGGGCTGATCGCAGCCTTTTTCGGCTACTTCTGGATCGCGGGACCCATCACGCTTCTTACGCTGCCGCTGGCGGCGCTATGGAATCTTGTGATCTTCAGGATCCAAAACCGGATGTTTCGTGAGCAAGGCTTGAAAGTGCGCCGAAACTTTAAAGCCTTGGGTTTATACATCGTGTTTTACGCGGTTCTGATGCAGCCAGTTTCCCTATGGGGATATCTCAGCGAGATCATTGGTCGCAAAAAGAAATGGGGAACGAAATGAGCAAACTGCATTGCATTTTCGCAGGTTTTCTCGCGCTCCCCGCAGCTGCGAACGCGGAAGCCCAAAAGGATAGCCAGCCAAGTTTTGCGGTGGGTAGTGATGTAGTCTATTCGACTGATGCTGAGGGTACAGACGTACTACGCTTCGGCCTAAACCTCAGCCCGTCCTATCGGGGACCCGATGATCATTGGGGATTCCGGATCGAGCGGCTGCAATTCCAATCCGAACGCATAGCCCCCGAGGCTGATGAACGGCTATATGTCCGCTATGCGAAGACCATGAAAGACTGGCAGGTCCGAACACAGGTAGGAACCAACGGCGACAGCATTATTGGATCGGCTTCCCTCCATAATGACGCGCCAGTAAGGTGGGAATTCTTCCTTGAACGCGATTTGCTTGAGACGTCCAACGGTATCGAGGATAGCCTCTATACGACCTTTGGGGGCGCGGCAGTGGATGTACCGTTATCCGAACAGACGCAGGTCACGCTTCTCGCTGGCCTGCAAGAATTCGACGGCGACAACCTTCGCACTCATATCCGTTCGAACCTTGTTTACGTCGCCAGTCCTGAATTGGGACTGAGTGTCCAGTTCCGGGCGCGGTATTTTCGGAATTCTGTTCCCCGCGAGGGAGACTACTTCTCTCCAAAGGAGTATTTGGAATTACTCCCAGTTCTGCAATTTCGAAGGTTTGTTGATGGGTGGCAATTTCTGGGCGCGGCCGGCTGGGGCACCCAGAAAGACTCGCACTCGAACTGGAGGCCTTCCCATCATCTGAATTTGCGAGCCGCCAGCCCCCGGGTGGCTAACAATTGGTCCATCCATGGACAGGTCACATATTCCAATCATCCCATAGCGGATACTCAGAATTACGACTATCTGAGAGTAGCAGCCGGGTTGACCCGCGTATTCTGACAGTGACCTCTCAGAAAAGCGTAGACCACCCTGACTGCTCTGCGTTCTAGCTAAGCTTTATAGTTTTCAACAGATGTTCGAAAACGGCCGGATGTAACGGTCTTTCAAACTCTAGACCCGCATCGAAAGATTGAGACCAGCACACGAAGGCCTTGATCGGGGAAAGTCCGGGTAGCCGGATCCAGATCTCGTCATGGATCTTCAATCTAGAGAGCAGTTCGACGCGACCTCCTAACCGCGTCAGGTCGGCGAGCTTGGCTGCGGTTTCTCTTTGGCCCGACTCTCGTGCCTTTACCATACAGTCGACCGCGACACGCGGCTCTCTTCGAACCTTGCCCGACACTGTTACCTCACGCTGGAATTCCACACCAACTCAGAAATGGCTCGGACACGGCCGGTTTCTCGAATTGCTAATATGCAAGAAGTCAGGGAAGCCACGGTGCACAGCATCCGTGTCTCCCCCAACTCCTGGACCAGGGCAACTCAACAGAGTCATCTGCTGCTGCCTCTGTTGCCAAACCCAGACCTTAGTGCCCAGCGATTGAAAGATTCTGGCCGGCTTGTTCAGTTTGGATTTGACCCAATCGACTAATAGTAAGTCTAGTTGGATCGAGCCGCATCGAGATAAGGGATACAAGGGCCATGCACGAGTGTGCCGGTGGTCTATCGCATATTCGGTCAATCTTGGACTCTAGCACAGGGGCTATCATCTGAGAGAGCCGTCGCCAGACAATTGACAATGAAACGCCCTGCAAAATTGTCAGGCCGCATCGCGGCAGGTAACTCCTTTTTCCGAAACAAGGTCATCAACAAAAAAGCCCTGCGCCTGGTCGCAACCCAATTCCCGCAAGATGGCTAGCTGGTCAGCGTTTTCGACGTGCTCAGCGCAACATTTTACTCCCATCGCGCGGCAGAGTTCTATCACGCCGCTAAGCAAACTTCGGCAGTGGTCGGATTGGACGACGTTTTTGATAAGCGACCCGTCAAGCTTCACGAGATCGAACTTCATTTCCCGCAAATATTTGATTGACGCGTTGCCTGCACCAAAATCATCCAATGCCAAAAGGCACTCGGCGTCTCTCAATTCCTGCAGTTCCTGCCGAGCAACATCGAAATCTGACAATAGCGCGGTCTCGGTGACTTCAAATTGCACTCGGCGCGCGTCGCATTCGCAGTCTTCGATTATGCGAAGAAGCCTCTTTGCTGCCCCCGGCTGACACAATTGCACCGCACTCAAATTGTAGGAAAGACGCACGTCGGTTTGCCATTTGTTGGCGGCCTGGCAGGCGCGATAAAGTACCGCCTCATTAATGCGCCCGATTACGCGCTTCTGCTCGGCTAGGTGTATAAATTCCTTGGGCTCTATGGTTCCCAACGTCGCGTTGTACCATCTCGCCAAGGCTTCATATGCGACCGGCGAATTCTCCCCGATAGACACGATTGGCTGAAAGTGCAGACCGAGTTGGTCGATGGGCGCGTCTGAGCCGAGAAGCTGTTCTATCGTATTGCGACGCATTTCACGACGCATCATCGCCGCATCGAAAACGTGGTACCTGCCTCGTCCCTGAGACTTCGCTCGATACAAGGCGATGTCGGCGTTTCGCAAAAGTTCCGAGGCTGACGATGAGGTACAATCAAAAACCGTTATCCCGCATGCTGCGGCGACCGGAAGAATCTTGCCCTCCCAGTCCAAGCTGCTTCCCGTAACTCGGCAGATCTCGGCGCCCACTTGGCTAGCACTTTCATTGCTACCCTTGGCGGTTGGGTCGACAAGGAGCGCAAACTCATCTCCACCCATGCGCGCTACCATTGCGACGCCTTCGAAATGTTTGTGCAATCGATGCGCGACCGTCTTCAGGACGGCATCACCCGCGGCATGCCCGAAGGCGTCATTAATAGACTTGAAGCCATCGAGATCGATGATAGCGAGCAAGAGCTTACGTTCGAAGACGCTATCGTCCTGCAACTCTTTCTCGATGCGCCCTACAAGTGCCCGACGATTGGACAAACTAGTAAGCGCATCGGTTTCGGCCAACTCACGGGCCGCACGTTCCGCACTCACGGCCCTACGCAATTCTCGCTGCTTCGCAATCTTTGTGGAAACAAGCTGTGAAATTGCGCGATTGTGCACTTGGAGAAGTCGGATCATCAGCAAAACGACCAAGAACAGACTAAGACCGATCCCCTTCATGAATAGGTCGGGCATCCACATTAAGCGCGCCCCGATAGGCAATCCCAGCACAATCGGCGGGATCGAAGCGGCGGCGGGGAAGCTACTCAGCCCATAGGCGCAGCCAATAGCGGCAAGTGTCCCGTAAAGAACGACAGCCAGCACGAGTTCTGGCGAAGTCGTGATGAGATGCTGAATCCAAACAGAAAAACTGAGTGAGAAGAGTGCTGTGAAAAAGGCTGTTGTCTGAAGCTCGCGTTGCTGCTGAGATGTCGTGAGATTGCGACTGGGGCCCCACAGCCAATAGCAGAGACGCCAAATCAAAGCTGCTGAAAATAGATTAATGGGCGAGAGCAAACCGGAGAAAAATTCGCCGGTAATCGCTTGCAGTCCAATCAGTGTTGTGAGGGCAATTGCATACAGTAGTGGAACCTGTTGTCTCAGGCTAGCAAACGTCTCCCGGATCAGAGCACGTCGTTCGGCAGTACTGGTGCACGCAGGGAACATCAGGATCATTGGCAACTCCTACTTGCAGGGCTCAGATTTGCCTGCGTCGGCTGCATTGATGCGGAGACCCGCGTAAGACCGTCCAGTAATGCCCCCAGATAACGACACGATTAGCGGTGGTGGGGATGCGCCATAATGGCATCAATTGCCTAAACGATCTTCGCGCCCGCGAATCCGTGATTGCTCCAGACAATCTGCAGTTGCACTCGTTCTTGGCCGCAAATGAGGTCATACTCGAAATCCGGAGGGATAATTTTATCAATTTGCATGAGTACGCCCTGCGCAGATACGTTTTCGACAACCACGGGGATGTGGTTGCCCTGACCATCTACGAGGTTGCCCAGGCGACCCAAATCGACACGCGGCGCACGTGACTTGCGTCTGATTTTCTCAGCCTCCACCGATTTTTCCCATTGTTTCATCATCTCACTCTCGCTCGCTCTACGCCGAGGCAATGTAAAGGCATCCTCTGATTGGAGCCTTGCCCATATTTTCATATTGGATTTTTTCGAGTGCCCGAAGTCTCGACAGTGCGGGGGCTAACGGCGTTGCGAGGCCTAGACGGCGCGCAGGTAATTTGGCCCGGCGGTGTTAACCCCGGCCACAGCAGAGTCGGGCGTCAGCGCTTGGACGAGCAATGTTTCCCCGTTACGAATATGTTCTCGCGCTGCCAGCGCCACGTCCTTGGCAGAGAGTCCGGGACCAACGAACCATGCCGACGACTGCAATTGAGAAAACGACGGGTATTTCGATAGGTGATCTAAAAGCTCTTGGGGCGTTTGCTTTCCCGGCAAAGCAGAATGCAGAACTAGGTAGTCTGTCATCACTCACTCCCGCAAGAGAAGAACAATATCTGACATAACACAGATTTATGATTTTCGTTGCAAAAAGATAATTTGGTTGTCCCGTTGTGATGCGTGGGGCCACAAGGAACGGTAGACGCGCGCGTTGGAAATTTTGCCAAGTTGTCGAACAGTCGCATCGATGGAAGCGCCGCCAATCGGGTGAACGGCTTCCGTCAACAATCATCAGGCGGTGCTGCTAACGATGCCACCGTTGGAAACGCAGGATGAAACCGAAATGGATTGGATCGAAGCCAGCCTTGCCGCCGATTTTATATCCCGCACCTCTAATACCGCGCGCGTCCAGGCGATCCTCCAGCTGTCGCTCGCGCCCGTCTTTCTCCTGGCCGCGATCGGCGCCTTTTTGAACGTAATGAACGCCCGGCTGATCTGGATCGCCGACCGCGTCCATCGCCTCGACCATCAGCAGGAGGCCGAGAACCGCCCCCGTGCGGTCGAGCGAGAGTTGGAAGAATTGCCTGCGCTCAGGCGGCGGCTCAAATATGCGCAGATCTCGATCAACCTATCGACTCTAAGCGCGCTCGTGATCAGCGGGATTGTCGCGCTCCTCTTCATCAGCGCGTTCGTCCGCCCCGCCATGGGCAGCTATGTGGCGTTCCTCTGGGTCGCCGCGATGGGGCTTCTCGTTGCGGCGCTAACCTACTTCCTCCTGGAAACCCGTCTCGCCACCACCACCGCGCGCCAGCGCCGCCGCCTGTCGCGCCAGATCGAAAGCAAGCGAAGCGGCAGCTAGGCGTGCGTCAGGCGCGCTCAATGCTCGCGACCAGGTGATCGAAGACCGCCGGATGCATGGGCGAGGCGAATTTTACGCCCGCGTTGAAATTCTCGGCCCAGCAGACGAAGGGCCGCAGCGGGCACAGCCCCGGCGGGCGCACCCAAATTTCCTCATGCATTTTCACGCGTGATACCAATTCGATGCGGCAGCCGAAGCGAGTGATGTCGGCCAGCCGAGCGGTCACTTGGCGCGCACCGTGCTCGCGCGTCCGCACGGTGCAATTGACCGGCACTCTTTTCTCACGCCTGATCTGCCCAGTCATTGCCATGCCTCCGCCGACGAGCTTGTTCTCGTCTTGGCCAATGGCACGGAAAAGCGCGGAAATGCTGGATAAACGGACCGTTTCGGACCCTTTTCGCCCCGAGGTCAGTCTGCCTTGCGCTTGATGATCTCGTGGACGCGCACCGCCAGCTGCGAATTGCTGAACGGCTTGGGAAGCAGCTCGACCCCTTCGTCGAGACGCCCGTCATGGACGATCACGTCGCGGGCATATCCGGTGGTGAAGAGCACCTTGATCCCCGCCTGGATCTCGCGAGCCCGCTCGGCCACTGCGGCCCCCGTCATGCCGCCCGGCAGAATGACGTCGGTGAACAGCAGGTCGATTTCCTCGGGCTGTCGTTCGAGAAGCCGGATCGCCGATTCCCCGTCATGCGCCTCGAGCACACGGTAACCGAGGTCGCGCAGCAAATCGACGGTATAGGCGCGGACATCGTCATCATCCTCGCACACGAGAATGGTGCCGTCATGGACCAACTTGTCGGACTCGGGTTCGGAAATCCGCTCGTCTTCACGGGTGGTGCGCACCGTGCGCGGCAGGTGGATCGCGATGGTAGTGCCTTCGCCGCGCGTCGAATCGATCGAGATATGACCGCCCGACTGGCGGACGAAACCATAGACCATCGACAGGCCCAGCCCCGTTCCCTTGCCCACTTCCTTGGTGGTGAAGAAAGGCTCGAAGGCGCGTTGCAGCTGGTCGGCATCCATGCCGATCCCGTCGTCGCAAATCTGGATGCAGGCATATTCGCCCGGCGGCGCGTCCATGTTGGCGCTGCTCAATTCCTTGTCGAGATCGACATTGCGGGTCGTGATCGTAAGCGTGCCGATCCCCGCGTCATTCTTCTCGAAGATCGCGTCGCGCGCATTGACCGCGAGGTTGATGATCGCGCTTTCCAGCTGGATCGGATCCACTTCGACCGGGCCGAGGTCGGCGGCGAGGTCGGTTTCGATCTCGATGGTCTCGCCCAGGGTCCGCTGGAGCAATTTGCTCATGTCCTTCACGAGCCGGTTGGCATCGATCAGCTTGGGATCGAGCGGCTGGCGCCGCGAGAAGGCAAGCAGGCGCTGGGTGAGGGTGGCGGCGCGCTCGGCGCCGATCATCGCATTGTCGAGCGCGCGCGACACCTTGGGCGGCGCATTCTCGCCAAAGGCACGCTGCGCCATGTCGATATTGCCCGAAATGATGGTGAGAAGATTGTTGAAATCGTGCGCGATGCCACCCGTCAGCTGGCCCACCGCTTCCATTTTCTGTGCCTGGCGCAACGCATCCTCGGCGGCTTCCCGTTCGGCGATCGCATTTTCGATCCGGACCTCGAGGTTGGCATTGAGGTCGCGCACCGCGTCCTCGGCCTCGCGGCTCCGCTTCACTTCGCGCTGCGCGGCTTCGAACAGATGGGCATTGTCGATCGCGATCGCCGCCTGCCCGGCAAGGCCCACCAGCACGGCTTCATGCTCGGCGCTGAACATGTTGGGCTCGGGATGGCCGAAGAACAGCCCTCCGATGATCGCCCCCGTTCGCGAGGCCACCGGAACCGCGAGATAGCTGCGCACCGGCAGATGTCCCTCAGGCATGCCCTTGTAGGGCGAATTCTTGCCGTAACGAGGATCGGTCGTGATGTCGGCCGAACGCACCACGCCCTCGCCCTTGAAGGTCGGCGCGAAGACCTTGGTCGCGCGCGGCATCGGGAAATTCTCGAATTCGGAGCGATCCACGCCCGACAGGGTGTAGAGCATGTAGCTCTCGCCTTCGTCCTCGACATTGTAGAAAAAGGCACCGAAGGCCGCGCCGCTCAATTCGGTGCCACTGTCGGTCACCATCTGGATGATGCGCTCGAGATCGAACTGCGCCGCCAGCGATGCCCCGACCTTGTTGATCGTCGCCAGCGTGCGCGCCTTTTCCTGGAGCGCCTGCTGCGAGCGCGCGCGTTCGATAACCAGCGAAGCGGGCCGCGTGATGAACTCCACCAGTTCGAGATCCGCCGGCGGCGCGTCCATCGCCTGCGGATAATACAGGGCAAAGGTGCCGAGCACGTCATTCTTGCCCGACAGGATGGGGATCGACCAGCACGCCCTGAGGCCATGCGACAGCGCGGTTTCGCGGAAATCTTTCCATCGCTCGTCATTGGCGATGTCGGAGACATGCACTTCTTCCTTGTGGAAGGCGGCGGTCCCGCACGATCCGACATCGGGGCCGATCGTGATGCCGTCGATTGCCCCGATATAGCTTTGGGGAAGGCTGTGCGCCCCGCCGTGATGCAGGCGCCCGTCATCGTCGAGCAGCAGGATCGAGCCGATGAGGCCATGGTCCGAGCATTTCTCGATCGCCGCAATGAGTTCGCTGAGCGGCTCTTCGATCGGGCGGTCCGAAATCGCCAGTTCGAGCACCCGGTTCTGCGCTGCGCGCAGAAATTCCTCGCGCTGGCTCTGCGCGATATTCTGCGCTTCGATGACCGTCCCGATCGGATTTCCGTCCTGGTCGCGGATCGGCGAGGCGGTAAAGGCGACCGGATAGAAATGGCCGTCCTTGTGGACGAAGATTTCCTCGCCCTTCATCTGGTTGCGCTCGGGAAAGGCCCGGTCGATCGGACATTCCTCGAGCGGATAATGGCTGCCGTCGGGATATTGGTTGTGGATGACGTCGTGCAGCGGGCGACCCACAGTCTCGGCAAAACGATAGCCGGTCAATTCCTCGGCGGCGCGGTTCATGAACACGCAGTGCTGGCGATCATCCATCATGAAAATCGCCATCTGCGTATTGTTGAGGATGGCATCGAGGCGCTGCGAGGTATCGCGCAATTCGCGCTCGATTTCCTTGCGGCGGGTGATGTCGATCACCCCGCCGACATAGCGGTCGCCCCCGCCATCCTTGTCCTCGACAACCGCCGACTGCACTTTCAGCCAGCGTGTTTCGCCATTGTCGGGCCGAATGATGCGATAGGTCTGGTCGATGGTCTTGCGCTGCTCGATCGCGTCGCGGATCTTCGCGACGACCTTCTCGCGATCGTCGGGATGGATGACATCCGCCCAGCTCTGCAGGCTGACTTTCCCCTCGCGATCGAGGCCCGCCATTTCGTAGAATTTGTCGGTGCAGGTCGCTTCGTCGCGCTCGATGTCATAATCGAAGCCGCCGATGCCGCCGATTTCCTGGACGAGCCGAAGGCGCGCCTCGCTTTGCCTCAAGGCTTGGGAGGCAGCATCTTCCACCGCACCGCGTACCTGCTTTTCACTGTCGAACTTGTTCAAAACCCACCCCTTGGCGCCGATGCGCGGATGACCTGCCAACAGGTCTAACTCCCGTAAGGCCATTCGGTTTCACATGCGTAACCACGGAACGAACTTCGGGCTCGAGGAATTGAAACGCTGTCCAGCCCAGGAGCATTTATGGTCGCGCGTCCGTCATGGAAGGGCCAGATCCGCCTTTCCCTCGTTTCCATTCCGGTCGAGATCTACCCCGCCGCGAAAAGCGGCCGCTCGATTTCCTTCCGTCAGGTCCACGAACCCTCGGGCCAGCGGGTTCGCTATGAAAAGGTGGTGCCCGGCATCGGCCCCGTCGATCGTGACGAAATCGTCAAGGGCTATGAGATCGACAAGGACGAATATGTCCTGCTCGATCCCGAAGAGATCGAGGCGGTCAAGCTCGAAAGCCGCAAGACGCTCGAGCTGGTGCAGTTCGTTCCCTTGCACGGCATCGACGCCATCTATTTCCAGAAACCCTATTTCGTGGTGCCGAGCGACGACCTTGCCGAAGAGGCCTTCATCGTCCTTCGCGAAGCGCTGCGGAAGGAAAAGAAGGTCGGCATCGGCCAGCTGGCGATGCGCGGCCAGGAATATGTCATCAGCTTGAAACCCTGCGGCAAGGGCATGGTGCTGGAAACGCTCCGCTACGCCGACGAGGTGCGCAAGGCCGAAAGCTATTTCGCCGACATCAGCGACGCCAAGCCCGACAAGGAACTGCTCGAGATGGCGACCGATCTCATCGAGAAGAAGACGGGCGAATTCGACGCCGACGAATATGAGAACCGCTATGTCGATGCCTTGAAGCGGCTCATCGCCAAGAAGCGCAAGGCCAAGGGCGTGCGCATCATCGAGGACGAGGAAGAGCCGAGCGAGGGCGGCAATGTCATCGACCTGATGGCGGCGCTCAAGAAAAGCCTCGAGGAGGAAAAGCCCGCCAAGTCGAAGGCGAAGTCCAAGGCGAAATCGGGCGGCAAGCGCAAGTCGGCCTGACCTATGGCGGACAAGCTTTCCACCTACCGCAAGAAGCGCAACTTCAGCCGCACCGAGGAACCCGACGGCAAGGTCGAGAAAGGCAGCGGCAAGGGTGGCCGCTTCGTAGTGCAGAAGCATGAAGCGACCCGCCTTCACTGGGACCTGCGGCTCGAGCTCGACGGCGTCCTCAAAAGCTGGGCGGTGCCCAAGGGTCCGAGCCTCGATCCCGCCGAAAAGCGGCTGGCGGTAATGACCGAGGACCATCCGCTCGGTTACGAAAGCTTCGAGGGCACCATCCCCAAGGGCGAATATGGCGGCGGCACGATGATGGTCTGGGACGAAGGCCGCTGGATCCCCGAAAAGGGCAAGGATCCCCTCCGCACGCTCAAGGAAGGCCATCTCCACTTCACGCTCGAGGGCGAGCGGATGAAAGGCGAGTGGATCCTCGTCCGGATGAAGGGGCGGAAAGGCGAGAAGCCGCCCTGGCTGCTGCGCAAGGTGGGCGACCGCCACGCCCGCGAGGACAGCGGCGATGCGCTCGTCCGCCAAGCCCTCACCAGCGTGAAGAGCGGCCGCTCGATGGCCGAGATCGCCTCCGCGAAAAAAGCGAAGAAGGGCAAGGAGAAGAGCCTCGCCCGTCCCTCCTTCGCCAAGCCCCAGCTGGCGACCCTCGCGGGCAAGGTGCCGGCGGGCGAAGCCTGGATCCATGAATATAAATATGACGGCTATCGCGCGCTCGTCGCGACCGGGAAAGGCGGCGCACGTATCTATACCCGCAACGGCAAGGACTGGACCGAAAAGTTCGCCTCGATCGCCGCCGCCGCAGAGAAGCAATGGCCCGATGGCTGCCTCGTCGATGGCGAGATCGTGCTGCTGGGCGCCGACGGCAAACCCGATTTCTCGGGCCTCCAGAAAGCGATCAAGAAGAAGGACGGAGGCCGCAAGAGCTTCTTCGCCTTCGACCTCCTCACCGACCAGAGCGAGGATATTACCGGTCTTTCCAATCTCGAACGAAAGCAGCGCCTCGAAGAGTTGATGGGCGCGACAAGCCCCCCGCTTCATTATGCCGATCATGTCCTTGGCGCGGGGGAAAAGCTGCTCGCCGCGATCTGCGCCGAAGGCGGCGAAGGCATCATCTCGAAAAAGGCGACCGCGCCCTATCGCCACCGCCGGACGCGCAACTGGCTCAAGGTCAAGTGCATCCAGCAGGACGATTTCCTCATCCTCGGCTGGCTCAACAGCGACAAGAAGGCGCGCCCCTTCCGCTCGCTGCTGCTCGGCCGCAAGGTGGGCAGGACGATCGATTACGCTGGCAAGGTCGGCACCGGCTTCACGCTCGACCAGATGCGCGAACTTCGCGACCGGCTCGAAAAGATCGAGCGCAAGACCCCGCCCGCCGAAATCCCCGCTACCGAACAGCGCGGCGCCCGTTTCGTCACCCCCAAACTCGCCGCGCGCATTGCCTATACTGAAGTCACCAATTCGGGGACGCTCCGCCATCCCAGCTTCCTCGGCCTAGAAGCGCCGGGCAGGACCACGAAGAAAAAGACGCCCGCCAACGCCGCGGCACTTGCGACCGCTGAATCGCTCGGCGTGAAAATTAGCAGCCGTTCGCGCTGCATCTATCCCGACGCGAAGATCACCAAGGGCGAACTGGCCGACTATTTTGCCGCGATGGCCGATCTCTTCCTGCGCGATGGCGCCGAACGGCTGATCAGCCTCGTCCGCTGTCCGCAGGGCCGCGCCAAGAAATGCTTCTTCCAGCGCCATGACAGTGGCAGTTTCGGCGATGCGGTCCACCATCTTCCCGTGATCGAGAAGGATGGCGGTTCGGACGATTATCTGTGGATCGACAGCGCCCAAGGCCTGCTCGCCTGCGTCCAGATGGGTACGATCGAATTCCACGGCTGGGGCAGCCGCACCGTGGATATCGAGAAACCCGACCGCATGGTATTCGACCTCGATCCCGACGAGGGGCTCGGCTTCGACAAGGTGCGCGACGCCGCGCTCGAACTGCGCACGCAGCTCGGCGACATGGGACTGCAAAGCTTCGCCATGTCCACCGGCGGCAAGGGCATCCATGTTGTGGTGCCCCTCCAGCCCGTCGCCGAATGGGACGCGGTGAAAAGCTTCGCACGCCGCTTCGCCTCGGCGCTCGCCCAGGCGCATCCCGACCGCTACACCGACAATATCCGCAAGGCCGCGCGCAAGAAGCGCATCTTCATCGACTGGCTGCGCAACCAGCGCGGAGCGACCGCCATCCTGCCCTATTCGGCCCGCGCCCGTTCGGGCGCGCGGGTCGCGGTGCCGCTCGACTGGAAGGAAGTGGAAGCGCTCGACGCTCCGCCCGAATGGCAGGTCGGCGACCAGCAGGCGCTCATCGAACGCAGCCTCGCGCTCACCGGATGGGGACGGGCCCGACAGCAACTGCCGGACATCTGATCCTTAACGTCCGCCTAGATGACCGCCATGTGGCGATTGTCGAAATCGACCGCGAATTCTTCCTTGATCCGCACCTTACGTTCGACCGCATCGATGATCGGCTCGGAAAAATCGACTCCGTTCATCTCCGAACAGCTATGCAGATTGCCCGGCGAGAAGACATTCACCTCGAGGATCTTGTCCCCGACGATGTCGATCCCGACGAGGAACATGCCATCGGCAATCAGCTTGGGGCGGATGATCTCGGCGACCTTGAGTTCGGTGTCGCTGATCTCGACTGCCTCGGCCTTGCCCCCGGCATGGATGTTGGAACGGATATCGTCATCGCCCTGGCGGCGGCGAAGCGCGCAATATTTCTTGCCGATGCACAAGGGCTGGCCGTTGAGCATGAACAGGCGGATATCGCCTTCCTTGGCGGCATCGACATATTCCTGCGCGATGACGTAGCCGTCGCGCGAAATCGCCTCGATCATCTGGTTGAGATTGCTGGCATTCTTCTTGTCGACCTTGAACACGCCACTACCGCCCGACCCCTGGAGCGGTTTCAGGATGATATGGCCGTCATGCTTCTCGGCGAATTCCTTGATGTCCTTGGCGTTGCGCGTGATGATCGTCTCGGCGCGCACCTGCCGCGGAAAACTCTGGAAATAGAGCTTGTTGACTGCGCGGCTGAGGCTGTCGGGATCGTTGAGCACCATCACCCCGCGTTTCACTGCCTCGCGCCCGAACAGGATGCCCGATTCCGCTGCCCAGGGCTTGTCCTTCACATCGGTCGAGGGATCGTTGCGGAGCATCAAAACGTCGACATCGGCCATGTCGATATTCTTGCGCTTGGTCTCCTTGGAACAGAGCAGTTTGAAGAAGGCCCCATGATCCTTCGACTTGCCCTTGGGAACTTCGCGCACATGGGCATGCAGGCTGTCATCGGTATCGAGCAGCCAGTCCTCGGGGGTCACATAATAGACCTGGTGGCCGCGCTGGCGCGCCTGCCAGGCAAGAACGGTGGTCGCGAAATTGGGATATTCGCGTTCCATGTCGTTGACGAAAAAGGCGATCTTCATTGGGTCCACGCATCACTTTCCGTGCTGAGCCATTTTTGGGGGCTGGGGTCGTTGCAATAATCCTCGATCCGCTTGCGCGCATCGGGGCGGTTGAGAAATTCGGGTCTGAGCCGCGCGGGATTCATCAGGCCTTTCTCGGCCAGTTCGCGCACGACCGGAACATGGATGGGGGCGATCTTGCCCATCCAGTAAGGTTCGAGATCGCCGCCGCCGACGAGATATTCCATCACGCGGAAGAAACCGCGCAGGTAGATCGCGTCCTTGGCCAGGCCGCCCGATCGATACACCCGGGCCGCCAGTTTGAAGCTCGTCGTGCGGCCCATTCCGCAGGCCTTGCGCAACTCGCGATAGCATTCGGTGAAATCGGCGCCGTCGAGCATCGCGCGCACCGCGATCACCCGCCCGGCAATCAGCCGCAGCCGCGCCGCGTAAAGGCCGCCCACCGCCCATTCGGCAAAGACGCCCAGCCCTTCCTGGACTTCCTCATATCCGGCCAGCCCGGTCTTGAAGATCGAGAATTGCTGGCAGTCGCCATTGAAACCCGTGACCATGTGGATCGAGATTTCATGACTGAGCAGCGGATCGACTCGCCGCAATGACACCCGCGCATCACTATCGATCATCAGCTTGGGATAGGAAACGAGAAGCCCCGTGACATCGTCGCGGATCTCGACTTCCGCGTCGAACTCGGGATCCTGCTCGCGATAGCGCTCGATGATGGTGAGGGCATGGTCGCGCAGCGCCTCGGCATCGACGACCTGCTTGGATCGTCCCGCCTTGGCGACCCGCGACAGGATCGCCTTGGCGGTGTCGTGAAGCTCGTCCGACACCCCGCCATAAAGCTGTTCGGAAGCGAGCAGGAAATCCTTGCTGCACCGGTTCTCGAGCAGAGTCAGCTGGAGATCGAGCTCCTGCCGCTTTTCAAGAAGCAGCCCCTCGACCAGCGGTTCCTGCAAGTGCGACAACTCGATCGAATGCAGTTCGCGCCGCAGTTCGGAGGGATCGAAATCGAGGTCGCGATAATGGAAATGCGGATCGCCGGTGCAACCCGCCGCGAACCAGTCGTCCATCGCCTCATGGGTGTTGGTGGGGGAAAGAAGGAGGAGATAGTCGAACTTGCGCGCCACCTCGTTGAGACGCGCATCGGCGCTGTCGCAGGCCTCGCGGATTTCCTCGAGAGGCAGTGCCCGGGCAATGTCGAGAGGATCGGAGGCACTCATTTTTCGAAAATCCTCCGCGCGACCGCGCCCAGATGGTCGATCAGCCCGCGCATCGCCTCAAGCGCGCGGGGATCGGGCTCGCCGGTCCACTCGTCCATGTAGATCTTCTTGAACTCGAAGGCGATCGCGCAGGCATGTTCGGGATGCCGCTCATGGACGAAGCGGGTCTGCGCGCCCTTGCCCTGGAACGCGACATTCTCGCGCACGTCGAGCCGACGTCCGGCAAAATCAAACGACGCCACCTCCTCCATCAGGGGATCGAGCAGGAATGCCCAGCGGTCGCGCGGCATCGAGAAAGTACCGATATTGATGTCGGGCGCTTCGTCTTGCGGAGTGGGGTCGGCATCGGGCCCGTCGCGGCGATGGTTGTAGCTGTGCACGTCGAGCAGGCAGATGCGCCCATGTTCGGCGACCTTGGCATCGAGCAGCTGGCCGAGATGGGCATAATAAGCGTCATGGATCGCCAGCGACCGCTCGACGACATCCTCGGGCGGGCGGCTTTCCCAGACGTCGAGGCCCCAGCTTTGCTCCTTGTCGAGATAAACGGCTTCCTCGCGCGCGCGGTTGAGATCGACCTCAAAGCGCGAGCGGTGCGCGATGAGGTGAGTGGCCATACCCGCCACTGCCTGCCCCGTGAAAGGGTCCTCCTCGCGAAGCCGGTCAGCCTCGGGCAGTTTCATCCGCGCCGCCACTTCGTCGCGCAACGCATGTCCGTCATGAATGGCGGTGGCAATCACCGGTCCTTCGCCGCGCTGGCCGGACCACCATCCTTTCCCTGTCCTTTCCATGCCTGCTTAGCGGTTTGGAAGCCATTTGGTTGCAAGGCGCCGTCGGCCCTCCGGACGGCAAGCGTCGCTTGTCCTTGCCGCTGCGCTCTGCCATCACGGTGCGCGGCTTTTGCCGCGGAAAGGCAATGCCCTCGTGACCGATATCCCCGACAGCCTTCGCGACTATATGCAAAGCAGCCATCTCGCGATGAGCCTGGCCGATGCGGGCGAGGGCGACATGCCGCTCATCGCCGCCAATGACGGCTTCCGAAAGCTCACCGGCTATGCCGACAGCGAAATCGTCGGGCGCAACTGCCGCTTTCTCCAGCACGACCTGCGCGAGCAGCCGGGACTCGACGCCATCCGGCTGATGATCGCCGACCAGGGCCGCGAAACGAGCCGCTCGATGATCATCAATTTCCGCAAGGACGGCACGCCTTTCGTCAACCTTCTCACGCTCACGCGCTTGCGCGATGCAACCAAGAAGACCCGATTCATGTTTGCTAGCCAATATGATGTCACGCACACCGCTCCGCGCGAACTGGCGCATTATGACGACCGGCTGGTCGCGGCCTTCCGGTCGGACTTCGGCGAGCGCGAATCCAACCAGTTTCTCATCGGCTCGATCCACGCGATCACCGATGCCGCGGTCACCATCGCGCAGGCCCGGATGCTTCTCGAAGAAGCTGACCGCGCCGGCTCGCTCTACTGACCGACGGCAAGCGCGTCCGCCATGCCCGCCTTTCCAATATCGGGGCGATCGCATAATGATCGTTGATGGCCACGATGGACGCTAGCCTGTCCGACACCATGGCGGACAAGCCGACCCACACGGTCCCGATCGTCGGGGTCGGGGCTTCGGCGGGCGGGCTCGAGGCCCTGCGCGAGATGTTCGGCGCCGCGAACGAGGAAACCGGCATTGCCTTCGTGATCGTCCAGCATCTCGATCCCCACCATGAAAGCATGATGGCGCAGCTTCTGGCGCGCGAAACCCGGCTCGAGGTCCACCAGGCCGAGGGCGGCGAGACGCCCCGCGCCGACCATGTCTATATCATCCCGCCCGGCCACGGTCTCGCGATGAAGGACGGCAAGCTCGAACTCACCGAGTTCAGCCGCCCGCGCGGGATGCGCCGCCCGATCGACGATTTCTTCGAATCGCTCGCCAACGACCATGAACATCTCGCCGCCTGCGTGATCCTCTCGGGCACCGGCGCCGATGGTTCGCTGGGGCTCCGCACGATCAAGGAAAAGGGCGGGCTCGCCGTCGCGCAGGAACCGACCAGCGCGCGCTACGACGGCATGCCCCAGTCGGCGGTCGGCACCGGTCTTGTCGACTTCGTCCGCGAACCGAGCGAAATCCTCGAGACGCTCGTGCGCTATTTCCACCGCCGCGCCAGCCATGTGCGCGAATTGGAGGACAGCGCATCGGTTTCCGCGCATCTCCAGGACATCTGCAGCACGCTGCGCGACGTCGTCGCGCATGATTTCTCGGGCTACAAGCAATCGACGCTCGAACGGCGCATCCAGCGCCGGATGCAGGTCCTCGGTCTCGACCATGCGGGCGCCTATCTCGACCGGTTGCGGCGCGACCATGGCGAATGCGACGCCCTGTTCCGCGATCTGCTCATCAACGTCACCCGCTTCTTCCGCGATCGCGAGCATTTCGACCAGCTTCGCTTCGAGGTGATCGAACCGCTCATCGACAATCTCGACGAGGCGGAGGAGTTGCGCATCTGGGTCGCGGGCTGCTCGAGCGGCGAAGAAGCCTATTCGCTCGCCATGATGGTCGCCGATGCCTGCGACGAACGAGGCGTCAGTCCACTGGTCCAGATCTTCGCCACCGACATCGACGAAAAGATGCTCAACATCGCCCGCGAAGGGCGTTATCCGCCCGCCGCGACCGCCGACATGGACGAGCGGCTGGCGGAAAAATATCTCCAGGGCCATGGCGACCATTATTCGGTCATCCCGCGGATCCGCGACATGGTCCGCTTCTCCAACCACAGCGTCATCAAGGATGCGCCCTTTTCGCGGCTGCACCTCGTCACCTGCCGCAATCTCCTCATCTATTTCGGCGAGCGGCTGCAGCAATCGGTCCTTCCGCTCTTCCATTATGCGATCCAGGAAGGCGGCTATCTGATGCTCGGTCCGTCGGAGACGATCGGCCGCCATGACAATCTGTTCGAACCGGTCGATCTCAAGGCGCGCATCTACCGGCGCTGCCCGGGGCGCGGCACCTATCCCACCGAATTGCACGCCGCCTCGCACCAGTCACTCAAGCGCCAGGCAATCGCTCGCCGCACCGCGATGAAGGCGATAAATGCCGAGGACGACAACGCGCTCAAGCGGCTCATCGAACGCTACGGCCCCGCCGCGCTCGTCCTGGGTCCCGACGGAGCGGTCAATGGCTCCTACGGTCGGCTCGCCCGCTATTTCGAATTCCCCACCACCGCGCATGGCCCCGCCAGCGCCGCGGGCCTCGCGCGCCCCGGCCTTCGCGAAGTGCTGCTCCCGCTTCTGCGCCAGGCGCAGGAAGATCGCAGCCGGGTGGTCGCGCGCGACGTCGAGGTGCGCAGCGAATTCGGCTCCCAGCGCGTCAACGTCATCGCCGACCCGCTGCCCGACGGGCAGACCCTGCTGGTGCTGCGCGAGATCGAAGCCTTTCACCCCGAGGCTGACGACGATCTTGCCGAACTCGGCCCCAATGACGGCGAGGTCCAGATCCTCGAGGACGAACTGCGTCTCGCCCGCCACCGGCTGCGCTCCACGGTCGAGGAGCTCGAGACGGTCAACGAGGAACTCAAGAGCTCCAACGAAGAAATGATGTCGATGAACGAGGAGCTTCAATCGACCAACGAGGAATTGACCACCGTCAACGACGAATTGAAGTCGAAGGTCGACCAGCTCACCGTCGCCAACTCGGACCTCAAGAATTTCTTCGAATCCACTCGCCTCGCGGTGGTGGTTCTCGACAAGGACCTCACGATCCGCAGTTTCACCGAGGCCGCGAGCGAGATTTTCCCGCTCAAGACCTCGGACAAGGGCCGCTCGCTCGAGGAGATGACCAGCAAGTTCGGCAACCGCCGCTATCTCGAAGATGCCCGCGCGGTGATTGCCGGCCGCGAACATGTCGAACGGCAGTTCGTGACCGACGATGGGGCGACCTATCTCTTCCGCGCGCTTCCCTATACTGCGGCAGGCGGCGACATCAGCGGCGCGACCCTGGTCTTCACCGATGTCAGCGAGATGACCCAGCTCGAGGCCGAACTGGCGCGGGAACGCGAACGGCTTTCGCTGGCGCTCAAGGTCGCGGGGATCGGGGTATGGGAATATCTCGCTGACGACGACTGCGTTCGCTTCGACGATACGATGGCCGGGATGTATCGGTTGGACGGCGCGGGCAGCTATCCCTTCCAGGAGATCCTCGACCGCGTCCATCCCGAGGATCACTCGCGCTTCCAGAACGATTTGCGCCGCGCGATCAGCAACGAGAAGGATGATTATGACATCACCTTCCGGCTGCTTAATCCCGACGGCAGCGAGATTTCGCTACGCAGCCTCGGTCGGCTGGTTACGGGCAGCAAGCCAGCCCGGCTGATCGGGGTCAGTTTCGACGTCACCGCCGACGCGCGCGAGGACGCGATGCGCGAACTCCTGCTGCGCGAGATGAACCACCGGGTGAAGAATCTCTTTGCGATCATCGGCGGGATGGTCAGCCTCGCCGCGCGCCATGCTGACACCAAGGACATGATGGCCCAGACGCTCCGCAGCCGCATCGCGGCGCTGGGCCGCGCGCATTCGCTCACCAACAGCGGCGATGATCAGGACTTTGGCGACATCCAGGCGCTCGTCGGGGCGGCGCTCGAACCCTATGCCGACCATGAAGGAATGACGATCGAAGGGCCCTCGATCGCGATCCGCACCGAGGCCATCTCCAGCCTCGCTCTCCTGCTTCACGAATGGGCGACCAATTCGGTCAAATATGGCGCGCTCGGCGATCCCGACGCCACGATGAAGATCGACTGGTGCGAAGATGATGGCGGCGGGATCCGCCTGCACTGGACCGAAGAATTGTCACGTGAACGGAACAGTGAGGAACGCGAAGGGTTTGGTAGCACATTGGTGGCGGCGTCTGCGCGCCAATTGGGAGCCGTGGTTGAACAGCAACGGGACGAGAGGGGGTACCGATTAACGCTGATCCTGCCAAAATCATGCCGGATGATAAGCGACAAAAGATACTCGTCGTAGAGGATGAATATCTGATCG
This sequence comes from Sphingomicrobium lutaoense, assembly GCF_014195685.1. Lineage (GTDB taxonomy): Bacteria > Pseudomonadota > Alphaproteobacteria > Sphingomonadales > Sphingomonadaceae > Sphingomicrobium > Sphingomicrobium lutaoense. The sequence continues at coordinate 24,997 of NZ_JACICF010000001.1, forward strand.
CACTCGATATCACTCATACGCTCGAAGATGCCGGTTTTCTGGTCGTGGGTCCGCACGAAACGGTCGCCGATTCGCTCGAACAGCTCGCAGAAGGAATGCCCGACTGCGCGATTCTCGACGTGCAGTTGGACGGCGAGGATATCGAACTGGTGGCGGTGGCCCTCACCAACAACCAGGTGCCGATCATCTTCCATTCGGGCCATGCCAAGCCCAGCGACCTCGAACAGCGTTTCCCGGGCAGCTATTTCTGCGGAAAGCCCTGCACTCCTAGCCATCTCATCCAGACGCTCAGGACCGCGGTCAGCCGCTAGGCGCCTGCGCTGCCCGGCCTTTCTTGCCTTCCGCTCGATTCGCGTCCATATTTGAACGCCAGCGTTCAATTGAACGGAGTCGTTCACTTTGTCAAACCCCGCGGTCAAGCGACGCCCGTCGAGCAAGGCCAAGCGCCAGGCCATTATCGAGGCCGCGGGCGCCGCCTTTTTCGATATGGGCTATGAAGCGGCCTCGATCGAGGCGATTGCCGCCGAGGCGGGCGTCTCCAAGGTCACGGTCTATAATCATTTCGGCGGAAAGCCCGCGCTCCTGAAGGCCGCGGTCGAGCATGAATGCGCAAAGCTGCGCGACTTCATGCTCGCCGACGACGACCAATATGGCTGCCTTCGCGAAAGGCTCACCGCGCTCGGCCACCGCTTCAATGCCTTTCTCGCGCGCCCGCGCATGGTGCAGTTCGAAAGGCGCATCGCCGCCGAGACCGAGCGCGACCCCGCGATCGGCGAATGTTTTCTCGATGCCGGGCCGCGGCGGATGCACGAAGCGCTCACCGCGCTGATGGCGCGCGCGCACGAACGGGGCGAAATCCGCGTCGAGGACCCGGCACTCGCCGCCGAACAATTCGCCTCGATGTGCAAGGGCTTCGGCGATCTCGAACGGCGATTCTCGGGGTGCAGCGACCCCGAGGTCGCGGACCGCCGCGTCGACGCCGCGGTGGACATGTTCATGAAGGCCTATGCGCCATGACCATCATGGTCATCGACGAAGGCACCAGCTCGGTGCGCGCGCTGCCCTTCACCGAAACGGGCGAGATCGGCCCGCCTGCCCAGCGCGACATCGCTGCCCGCTATCCGAGGCCCGGATGGGTCGAACAGGATGCCGCCGCGATCTGGCAGGCGACTGCCGAATGCGCCCGCGATCTTGCGGCGCGCGACGAAGGCCGCGCGATCCGCGCCATCGGGCTCACCAACCAGCGCGAGACGCTGGTCGCCTGGGACCGGGACAGCGGCGAACCGCTTGCCCCCGCGATCGTCTGGCAGGACCGCCGCACCGATGCCGCCTGCAAGGCGCTCCGCGACGAAGGGCATGAGGAAAAGGTTCAGGCCGTGAGCGGGCTTCTGCTCGACCCCTATTTCTCGGCCAGCAAGATGCGCTGGATGCTCGACCATGAGGAGCCGGTGAGCGCCGCCGCCGAACGCGGCACGCTGGCCTTCGGCACGATCGACAGCTGGCTGCTTTTCAAACTGACCGGCACCCATTGCACCGACGCCAGCAACGCCAGCCGCACGGCGCTGATGGATCTGGAATCGAGCCGCTGGGACGAAGGGCTGTGCGACCTGTTCGGCATTCCCCGCGCGGCGCTTCCCGAGATCCGCGACATGGTCCGCTCGTTCGGCACAACCGATCTCCTCGGCACACCGGTTCCGGTCACCGCCTCGGTGGGCGACCAGCAATCGGCTTCGATCGGGCAGGGCTGTCTCGGCCCCGGGCAGGCCAAGGCGACCTTCGGCACCGGCCTGTTTGCTTTGGCATCGACCGGCGCGCGCCGACCCAAGAGCGGCCACCGGCTTCTTTCGACGCTGCTGCTCCAGGACGGCGATCACCGCCTCTATGCGCTCGAAGGTTCGGTGTTCGTCGCAGGAAGCCTCGTCAAATGGCTGCGCGACATGGCGGGCCTCGTCGATAGCGCCGCCGAAACCGAAGCGCTCGCCCGCTCGGTCCCCGATGCAGGCGGCGTGACCATCATCCCCGCTTTCACCGGACTGGGCGCTCCTTATTGGCGCGCCAACCTCAAGGGGTCGATCCACGGGCTCACATTCGGCGTCACCCGTGCCCATCTCGTCCGCGCCGCCTTGGAGGCAGTCACCCATAGCTGCGTCGACCTGTTGCAGGCCTTCGCGGCCGACGATGCGGGCTGGCACAATCTTCGCGTCGACGGCGGAATGATCGCCAATGACTGGCTTGCGCAGGACCTCGCCGACATGCTCGGCCAGTCGATCGAGCGGCCCTGGAATGTCGAAAGCACCGCCCGCGGCGCCGCGATGCTCGCCGCGGCGGGGGCGGGGGTGCATGAAGATGTCGGCGCGGCCATCGCCGCCATGCTCCCCGAATATGAGCGTTTCGACCCCGTGATCGACGAAGAGCAGCGCGTGGCGCGCCGCACCGAATGGCAGCGCCTCATCGCCCATGAACTGGTCGCCTAGGGGCGAAGCGCCTCCGCAATCTGCCGTTCGCGCTCGAGCAGCCGCGCCAGCTGCGCCTGCCCCGCTTCATAGGGGGGCGGGCACCAGCCGCCGCGATATTGCTGGTCGGCGGCGGCGCGCAGCGTCCAGTGCGGATCGATGAGATGGGGGCGGCCCAGTGCGACGAGGTCGGCGCGCCCCGCCATCAGGATCGCATTGACCTGGTCATGTTCGGAAATGTTGCCCACCGCCATGGTGGCGCAGCCGCCTTCGTTGCGGATCTTGTCCGAAAAGGGGGTCTGGAACATCCGGCCATAGACGGGCTTGGCATCCTTCCAGGTCTGCCCCGCCGACACGTCGATGAGATCGGCTCCCGCTTCGCTGAACGCCTTGGCGATCCGCACCGCCTCGTCGGGGGTGATGCCATCCTGGCCCGCCCAGTCATTGGCCGAGATGCGCACCGATATCGGCCGCTCGGCGGGCCATGCGGCGCGCATCGCGGCAAAGACCTCGAGCGGATAGCGCAGCCGGTTCTCGAGGCTCCCGCCATATTCGTCTTCGCGCCGGTTGGTCAGCGGCGTGATGAAACTCGACAGAAGATATCCATGGGCGCAGTGCAGTTCGACCATGTCGAAACCCGCTTGCACCCCGCGCCGGGTGGCGGCGACGAACTGGTCGCGCACCCTGTCCATGTCCTCGCGGGTCATCGGGACGGGGCGCTGGTTGCGCTCGCTCCACGGCACGTCGCTCGCCGCGATGACGGGCCAATTGCCTTCCTCCAGCGGCGCGTCCATTTCCTCCCAACCGAGCTGCGTCGATCCCTTAGCCCCCGAATGGCCGAGCTGGAGGCAGATTTTCGCGGGGGTGCGCTCGTGGACGAAGCGGGTGATGCGCGCAAAGGCCTCGGCCTGCTCGTCATTCCACATCCCCGTGCAACCCGGCGTGATCCGCCCGCGCGGGCTGACGCAGGTCATCTCGGTGAAGACCATTCCCGCGCCGCCCATCGCCCGCTGGCCATAATGCATCAGGTGGAAATCGTTGGGTACGCCATCGAATGCAGAATAGGTCGCCATCGGGCTCACCACCACGCGATTGGCCAGCTCCATGTCGCGCAGGCGAAAGGGCGCGAACATCGGCGGCCCGGCCTTGCCTGCCGCACCCGCCCGCTCCCAGAAACGCCGCTCCAGCTCGGCCACCCATTGCGGATCGCGCAGCCGGAGGTTTGCATGGCTGATCCGCTGCGACCGCGTCATCAGCGAATATGCGAATTGCCAGGGCTCGAAATGGAGATAGCGGTCGAGCGTCTCGAACCATTCGGTGGAATTGCGCGCACTGTTCTGCAGCTTGAGCACCTCGAGCGCGCGTTCGTCCTGATATTCGCGCAGCGCATCGGCATGCGACAGGCCAGGCCGCGTCAGCACCTCGGCCAGCTTGATCGCATCTTCCAGCGCCAGCTTGGTCCCCGACCCGATCGAGAAATGGGCGGTATGCGCGGCATCCCCGATAAGGATGATCTTGTCGTGCGACCAGTTGCCGCAACTGATCCGCCGGAACTGCAACCACGCCGCCGAGCCCCGCAGATGCGCCGCATTGCTGCGTAGCGGATGACCCTCGAGATGCTTGGCGAAAATCCTCTCGCACAGCGCGATCGCCTCGTCCTGCGCCATGTCTGCCAGCCCCAAACCGGCAAAGGTCTCCTCGCTCATCTCGACGATGAAGGTCGAACCCTCGTCGGCAAAACGATAGGCATGCGCCCAGACCCAGCCCGCCTCGGTCTCCTCGAAGGCGAAGGTGAAGGCATCGAACACCTTCGACGTGCCCAGCCAGATAAAGCGGTTGGCACGGGTATCGACTTCGACTTCGAAGGCCTCGGCATAATGTTCGCGGACCCGGCTGTTGATGCCGTCCGCGCCGATCACCAGGTCATAGTCGCGCCAATTGGACAGATCGGGTTCGACCGGGCTTTCATAATGGATCCGCGCGCCCAGCTCGCTCGCCCGCTGGCCCAGCAGTTCGAGCAGGCGTCGTCGCCCGATCCCGATGAAGCCATGCCCCGAACTGGTTTCGCACCGCCCGCCGATATGCACGTCGATATCGTCCCAGTGGGCGAATTCTTCCTCGATCGTGCGCGCCGAAACGGGGTCGCAGGCCATCAGGTTTTCCAGCGTCTGGTCGGAGAACACCACGCCCCATCCGAAGGTATCGCCCGCCCGGTTGCGCTCGAAGACGTCGATCTCGCAATCGGGATCGGCCAGCTTCATCGCGATGGCGAAATAGAGCCCCGCCGGCCCGCCGCCGATGCAGGCGATCCTCATCCATTCATCCCCTTGTTCCGCGCACCCTGAAGAGAAGCCGGCAAGCTAGCGGATTGGAGAGACCGCGCAAGCCGCGACTCGACTCCTGGGCTGCTCCTCCGACCCCGAGTCCATCTGTCGCAAATGGACCTCCCAGGCGGCTCTATCCCGATATGGGACGCGCCTCGGGTGTTTTTTCGCAATTTTTCTGACCTTGGCGCTTCCCAGACGAATCACGTCAAAAAACCGCACAAGCAGGTTAATTTTGCATTTACCCTACCCATATAATTTAATTATGACTTAACGATTAGATAGAAATAGACTATATATCGCTAATCTATATCAAATATGCTAGTCGAATATTGAGGTTGCAATATAGATGTTTAGATGATGACAAGCTTAGTGATACGATTACTTACGTTATGCTCTATTCGTTAACCATATTCTTTTTGGAAAAAGTTTATTCGTATCATACGGGTAACTTGCACATGCTAGCGTCAATCTTGCTTTTTCCCCCGTTTCGGTGTCTTTCTCCTTGCGAAGCACGGGGCAATCCCAACCTGCGTTAACCTTTTCCGTTTAACGGGAAGCCACTCGCAACCACGGGACCACCTCGGAATTTGAATCGGCAGCGCCGCGGTCCTTCCCGGCGCGAATGAAGCGAGGGCGGGTCATGCGAAACGAAGATCTTTCGATTACGGGAGCCGAAAGCGCTCCTCTCGACAATGACGAGAATGGCGGCGCAACGGTCGCAGCGATCGTCACGCAACCGGCAGTGCGCGCGGACGCGATGCTGGTCACGCCCGGCCCCGACGGCATCGTGACGCTTCCGGACGGCGTCGAGCTCGACAATATCCAGGTGGTTGGCCGCGATCTCGTGATCGCGCTTCCCGACGGCGGCCAGATGGTGGTTGTCGACGGTGCCATCTTCGTTCCGCAACTGGTCATCGGCACGGTGGAGGTTCCGCCTACAAACCTCGCCGCGCTGCTCATCGGCAACGAACCTGAACCCGCCGGCGGACCCGAAGTCCAGTCGAGCGGAGGCAATTTCGCCGTGCTGGTGCCCGACCTTGGCCCGCGCCAGCCGCTGGGCGACCTCCTGCCTCCCACCGAACGCTTCTTCGACTTGCCGACCGAAGAGGAGATTGGCCGCGCGCTTCCCGACGACAACGAACCCGATATCGTTATCATCTCCGACGACAATCCGACGGGTGTGAAGAATGCCACCGCCGATGTCAGCGAAGCGGGCCTGCCCGCGCGCAACGGCGAACCTGCCGGCTCGGATCACGCCGGCAACAGCGAAACCACCGCGGGCACGATCGTCTACCAGTCGCCCGACAGCCCCAACGTCGTCGCGGTCGACGGCCTTGTCGTGAACGGCGTGGTGATCACCGCGGTCGGCCAGCAGATCGAAGGCCTCTACGGCACGCTCACCATCACCTCGATCGCGCCCGGCGTCATCGGCTTCAGCTATACGCTTCGTGACAATACTTCGGGCGACAACACCCGGGATATCTTCACCGTCACCATCACCGATGTCGACGGCGACACCGATTCCGCGACGCTCACCATCCACATCGCCGACGATGTGCCGACCGCGCGCAATGACACGGGTAATCAGGGTAGCGAGGATGCCCCTATCAAGGTCGATGTCTTCGGCAATGACACGCCTGGCGCGGATGGCGTCAATCTGGTCTCCGGCGTCACTCTGGTGGCGGGCAGCCTCACGGGCGCGGGTAGCGTCGTCTATAATGGCGACGGCACCTTCACCTATACACCGGCTCCCGGCGAAGAAGGCCAGGTCCAGTTCCGCTATCGCATCGTCGACAGCGACGGCGATCCCTCGACCGCGACGGTGACGATCAACCTGTTGCCGGACAGCACGCCCACCGTGTTCGTGGTCGAAGGCTCGGACCAGACCGTCGATGAAGCCGGCCTCGACGCTGGCGGCAGTAAGGCTGCCACCGACGGTGAATTCGCCGAGGGCGACCTCGACTTCACCACCGGCAACGACACGCTGGCCAAGCTCGTCATCAATGGCCAGGACGTCACCAATGGCGGTACTGTCGACGGCCAGTTCGGCAAGCTCACCATCACCGTCAATCCCGACGGCAGCTACCACTATGTCTATGAACTGACCGCGGCGATTGAAGATCTCCAGGGGAGCGAAATCGACAGCTTCTCGATCGTCGTCGTCGACAGCGACGGCGATGACGCAAGCACGACGCTCGACATTGAGGTGATCGACGATCTGCCCGAGGCCAAGGACGATGGCTCGACCGGCGCGCCGATCGTCATTCCGGAAGACACGGCGACCAAGATCGACGTCTTCGTCAATGACGTGCAGGGCGCCGATGGCGTCAAGCACGGCGATATCTCGCTGGGCACGCAGGCGCTGAACGGCACCGCCGTCTATAATGGCGACGGGACCTTCACCTACACGCCCAATGATGGCTATGCCGGGCCCGACAGCTTCACCTACACGATCGAGGACGCCGACGGCGATGTCTCGACGGCCACCGTCTATGTGGACGTTAGCGTCGATTCCAAGCCGCAGATCGGCACGCCCCAAGTGGTGACCGTCGATGAAGACGGGCTCATTGGCGCCAACCCCGATGACGGCCAGACCGACCCGCTTGAAGTCAATGGCGGCGGAGTGGCGATGGCATCGGGCTCGGTGATTGTGAATTTCGGTGCCGACGTCCCGGCCAACCCGACCGATGCACTGGCGCTGTTCAGCCTGCTCGACGACAATGCGCTCGATGGCCAGCTTTCCTATAACGGACAGCCGGTCACCTTCGCACTGGTCGGCGGAAAGCTCGTCGGCTCGGCCGACGGCGACGATGTGATCGTGATCGAAGTGGAAAGCGCGACGATCGTCGGAAACGAAGTCACCTATACCTATAAGGTCACGCTCCTGCAGGAACTGGACCATGCCGCGGGCGATGACAGCGAAGCGCTCACCAGCCTCGTGGGAATAGGCTTCCAGGTGAAGGATCCCGATACCGACTTCGCCGCGCAATCGAGCTTCGACGTCAAAATCTATGACGATGTGCCGACGTCTGAGGTCGCCGGTGATGTAACGGTGGTCGAAGGCCAGACGGCATCGGGCACCTGGAGCGTTAGCATGGGCGCTGATCAGCCGGGTTCGGT
>NZ_JACICF010000001.1:32991-505219 GCF_014195685.1 Sphingomicrobium lutaoense
ACGTTCGACCTGGGTGACGTGGATGTCATCGCGTCCGACCATGACGGCGACAGCGCCAGTGGTACGGTCAGCCTGTTCGTCTCCGATGACGAGCCGACGTCTGAGGTCGCCGGTGATGTAACGGTGGTCGAAGGCCAGACGGCATCGGGCACCTGGAGCGTTAGCATGGGCGCTGATCAGCCGGGTTCGGTGGTGGTGGAATTTGGTGGCGCCACTTACGCCATCGATGCAGCCATTGACACCGGCAAGGGTACGCTGACCGTTAAGAGTGACGGGACGTGGGAGTTTGTCGCCAATGACAACCTCGACAACGACCTTGCGCAGTCAATCAGCTTCGCCGTCACCGCGACGGACGAAGATAATGACGTCGCCAGCGATCCGCATACGGTTGCCATTACCGATGGCGCTGGGCCGACGGGCGGGGACACGCTGTCGCTGACGGTCGATGACGAAGCGCTCGACGATGACGGCAACAATCCGGGGTCGGCCGCCGAGGTCGATGACGGCATGCTCAGCTTCACCGCTGGCTCCGATGCGCTGACCAGCTTCGCCTTCTCGATGGACCTGTCGGGTCTGGACAGCAGCCTGACCTGGGTGCGCGTCAACGACACGACGATCACGGGTAGCGATGGTGGCCGCCTGGTGGTCACGCTGACCCTGTCGGCACCGGCCTCGATTGCCGCGGGTGCTTCGGGCGACGTGACCGTCACGGCGACGCTCAACGATGAGTATAACGACCACCCGCTGTTCACGCAGGACGACACGTTCGACCTGGGTGACGTGGATGTCATCGCGTCCGACCATGACGGCGACAGCGCCAGTGGTACGGTCAGCCTGTTCGTCTCCGATGACGAGCCGGTTATCACCAATGTAACCGATGCTGAAGACACGTTGGAACTGGAAGCTGGAGACACGCAGCTAGATGCGACCGGAGATTTTGCCTATTCGATTGGTGCCGACATCAACGATTACACATCTAGCAGTGATTTCGTTTCCCTTACGTTAGGCGTCACGGTCGGCGGCGCGAACGCTTTGTCTGTTTCGCAGCCCGTGTTGCAGAGCGAGGATGCCAATTCGGCGACCTTCAGCTTTAGTTTCACCTATGACGACGGCCCGATTACGCCGGGAGACGCGACGGCCAACGGCTCGATAGTATTCGACAAGGTAAACGGAACCTACACCGTGTCGGTCGATCCGATCGAGAGTTTCTCGATCGAGACAACCTCGCAGGGCTCGGCATTCACGGGTTACCAGCTGAATACGTCGACAACCGACAACACCCAGCCCACGATAGCCGTGACGACCGTGCGCGCCGAATCGGCACCGGGTGCCGATGATGGTTTCTACGTGCAGTTCGACTCGTCGAAGGCTCCGGGCAACAACAGCCTGAATTTCACCGGTGGAAATAATGTGTTCGATCCGGGCGAAGTTATGACCCAGAACGATAGCTGGGTTTCCGTATCGAACGATGCAAATGGCGTCGCGGGAGATACGGTCGGCAAGGGCGAAGTACTCGATATGACCTTCTACAGCTCGAATCCGTTCGGTTTCGAGCCTGGCAATGGCGGTAATCCTGCCGAAATTGTGGGTGTATCGACCATCTTCTTCAAATTGGACGGTATTGGCAATAATGAAGACGCGATCGTGATCCTCAAGTTGCTCAATACGAGCACCATGACGGAAACCACTATCGCGATCTCGGTCCAGAATAGTGACATGCTCAAGCAGGGGGATAATCTCGGCCAGTTCAGTTCGGTCACGCTTGACAACAACGATGCGCTGATTGTGATCGAGCCGAACGACTATCTGACCGATGCACAGATCGCGAGCGGCGATTGGGTTATCATTGGGGCGCAGGTTGCCGCCGAAAACGGCAGTCTTACCGGTCCGACAGTCAACTTGAACGGTGCGGTGAATCTGTATGACGGTAACGGCAATCTCATACAGGATGGCGGTAGCGATACCGTAACGCCGGGTACGCTCGACACTTCGACGATCCAATCCGACACCGACGATACCGGGTTCAAGATTTCGGACATCGGCTTCATCTCAACGCAGTCGACCCCGCAGGAGGCGGTGCTGACTTTCGACGCAGTGTTGCACGATGCCGACGGGGATACGGTCACCGCAAACCAGTTCACGGTGACCTTCTCGGATTCGGCCAGCAACACGTTGTCGCTGGCCAGTTCAGCGAAGGAAGCGATTGGCGAGCCGCAGAGCAGCATGCTCATTGCCGGTAATGACAATACTCACTTCCAGCAGCAGAGCTTTAGCCATTCGCTGATGCTGGGCGCGGCGATCGCCGTCGCCTACGGCACCGAATATGCCAACGTCCACACGGTGATGAAGACCGGGCTTGCCGACTTTGAACAGGGCACAATCAGCTTCGCGATGCCGCAGTCCGATTTTGCCACGACGATCGGCGCGGACGGGCATGGCTTCATGCTCGACATGCCCTCTCTCGGCGGCGGCGTGATGGCCGCTCCGTCGGCCAGCCCCGCGATCGTGGGCCGCGAAGCGATCGACCATGGCGATCTACAGGGCAGCGACGTGGCACCGGTGATGGCCGCGCCCGCGATCGACGCATTGCCTGCGGGCGGCCTGGGCGATGCGCCTGCGCCGATGGCAATGATGGCGAGCGACGTGGTGATGCCGGGCGCACAGGCGCTGGCGATCATGGCCAAGGAATCGGCCGCGCTCGCCGAAATGCCCGCCGAAGCGGTGGACAAGACCATCGCCGAAGCGCTGGCGGGCGGCGATGCCAATCCCATCGACGGCGTCCTCGCGATGCTCGGCGGCGGCGGCAGCGTCGTCAGCGAAATGGCGATGATTCCCGATGTTCCGCTGTGGGACAGCGGCCTGTTTGGCGGCTTTACGCAAAGCGCGCCCGACATCATGGTGATGGAAGCGATGGTGCTTCATCACGATGCGATCACCCCGGCAGCGAACGGATGATCGAAGGATGAGGCCCTTCGGGGTCCTCGGTTCAGGTAACCAGAAGAGGGGCATGACATGAAAAAGCACTGGACGATGATCGTTCCCGGAGCGGTGCTGATGGCCGGCCTGGCCGCATCGCCGGCTGAGGCGGTGGATCTCAAGACCGCGATCCAGCAGGCCTTGCAGACCAATCCCGAAATCCACCAGGCGGTGCAGAACAAGGCGGCGACCCGCTGGGAACGGCGCCAGGCCGAGGGGCTCTATTATCCGCGGCTGTCGGTCGAACTGTCGGGCGGGGTGCGCGAACTGAAGAACCCCAGCCGCCGGGCGCTCAACATCGCCAGCGACACGCTCTACCCTCTCGAGGCGCAGGCGATGGTCGAGCAGCTCCTGATGGACAATGGCGCGCGCGAACATGAAATCCGCTACCAGGCCGCGCGCACCGATGCCGCCGCCGCGCGGATCGAGGAACGCAGCGAATTCATCGCGCTCAACACCAGCCGCGCCTATATCGACTATCTGCTTCAGCAGCGCCTCGTGGCGATCGAAATGGACAATGCCGCCTTCCACCAGCGGCTTGCCGGCGATCTTCGCCAGGGCGTGCAGCAGGGCTCGATCTCGATCGCCGACCAGCAGCAGGCCGAGGAACGGCTTGCCGCCGCGCAAGCGCGCGTGGTCGAGGCGCAGGAAGAGCTGGATTATGCCGCGATCGAATTCGAACGGCTCACCGGTATGCCGATCGGCGATGTCACCATGCCGCCCGACCTGTCGGGTGCGATGCCCGAATCGCTCTATGTCGCCGAACAGATGGCGCGCAACCACAATCCGCTGGTGCAGGAAAGCGCCGCCGATCTCGCCGCCGCGCGCGAACTCATCATGAAGGCCAAGGCCGAAATGGGGCCGCGTTTCTCGCTCGAAGGCCGCGCCCGCGTCGGCACCGATATCGACGGGTTCGAAGGCGACACCACCGATCTGATGGCGCGCGGCGTGATGCGCTGGACGCTGTTCGATGGAATGGCCAACTCGGCCAATGTGCGTGAACAACAGGCCCGCGCAAACCAGCAGCATGCGCTCCTGTTCGAACAGCAGCGCAAGGCCGTCGAGACCGTGCGCCAGGCGTGGAGCCGGCTCCAGAACCAGGGCCGCCTCGTCGATGCGCTGACGCAGCAGAACCGCGTGTCGGACGATCTGCTCCTGTCCTACCGGGAACAGTTCAACGTGGGTCGCCGCTCGCTGCTCGACGTGCTCGACGCGCAGAATACGCGCGCCAACGTACAGGCGCAGCTCCAGGTCGCGACCCTGGCGCAGCTTTATGCCCAGTATCGCGTGCTCGCCGCGACCAACAACCTCCTCGAGGCGATGGGTCTCGACATGGCCAGCGAGGCCTGGAGCGGGGAGCGCGACGAATATTCGGTCCTGCCGGTCTATCCCGGGGACTATGACGAAAACACGATCGTGAAGCCGCTGGTCGTCGGCCCGCCGGCTTCGGACGATTGATGAAGATGGGGACGGGAATTGATCGTCGAGAATTGGCTGGATAGCGCTTCAGCGAAAGGGATCGATCCCGTCCTCGATTGTCTGGGCCGGGTGGCCCGCATGCAGGACCGGCCTTCGTCGCCGGTCCTTTTGCGTGCCGGGCTGGCGGTTAACGAAAAGGGTTATCTCCCCTTCCATCAGGTCGAACCGGCGCTCGACCAGGTCGGGATGCGCGGCTTCCCTGTTTCGCGCCGGCTGCGGGGCTGGAAGGAAAGCCAGCTTCCGGCGATCCTCGACATGGAAGGCGGCAACGCCATCCTGCTTCTCGAACTGCGCGACGGCCAGGCACGTATCGAGGCGCCGGGCATCGAGGAGGAGATGTGGGTCGATCTCGATCGCATCGAGGCGGCTTATGCGGGACAGGCGGTGATCGTCGAACCCGATCCCACCCGCGAACGCGAAGGCGAACGCCCCTGGGACAAGGCGAAACGGCAGCACTGGTTCTGGTCCGAGGTATGGAAGGCGCGGCGCGACTTCACGCCGGTGATTATCGCGGCGCTGGTGATCAACCTGCTCGCGCTTGCGGTGCCGCTCTTCACCATGAATGTCTATGACCGGGTGATCCCCAACAATGCGGTCTCCTCGCTCTGGGTGCTCGCGCTCGGTGTCATTCTCGCGCTCGGCTTCGATTATGTGCTCCGGCTCGCGCGCAGCCAGCTGGTCGATGAAATCGGTCGCCGCCTCGATGCGCGCTATTCGCAGAAGATCTTCGAGAAGGTGATGAACCTGCCGATGGCCGAACGGCAGGGCTCGACCGGCGCCTTCGCGCGGCGCGTTTCCGAATATGAACAGGTGCGCGACTTCTTCGCTTCGACCAGCGTCGTGCTGCTCGTCGACATTGCCTTCATGGCAATTTTCATCGGCTTCATCGCCTTGCTCGCGGGATGGCTGGTCGTGGTTCCGCTCGTGGGCATCACGCTGATGCTGATCGTCGGCTATGGCGTCCAGAAGGCGATGGGCCGGATCGCGCTCGACGCGCAGGCCGACAGTTCGCTCCAGCATAGCGTCCTGGTCGAAAGCATCTCGGGCGTCGAAACCCTGAAATCGGCGCGCGCCGAAGGCCAGATGCTCGGCCGTTGGCGCCGTTTCGCGGCCATGTCGGCGGCGACCCAGGAAAAGATGCGCCGTCTCACCGCGATCGCGGTCAATCTCGCTTCGATCGCCCAGCAGGCGATGAGCGTGGGGCTGATCATCGGCGGCTTCTATCTCTTCAACTCGGGCGACATCACCATGGGCGGCATCATCGCCATCGTGATGATCGCGGGCCGCGCCATGTCGCCGGTCGGCCAGTTCGCTTTCTTGATGACGCGGGGCAAACAAGCGATGGCGACTCTCGCTTCGATCCAGCAGATGATGGAAGCGCCCGACGAACGCACGATGGTCTCGCGCTCGATCGTCCCCGAGATCCGCGAAGGCCGGATCCGCATGGAAGATGTCGCCTTCCGCTATCCCGAGGCGCCGACCGACAGCCTCGCGGCATTGAATTTTTCGATCGAACCGGGCGAGAAGATCGGCATCATCGGCCGCGTCGCATCGGGCAAATCGACGCTCGGTCGCCTCGTCTGCGGTCTTTACGCGCCCAGCGAAGGAGTGATGAGCGTGGACGGCCTCGACAGCCGCCAATATCATCCCCACCAACTGCGCGAGGCCTTCCGTTTCGTCGGCCAGGACGCCGATCTCTTCTCAGGGACAGTACGCGATAACCTGATGCTCGGCGCCGCCCGCGCTAGTGACGAGGAACTCATCGACGCGGTCCGCAGGTCGGGCGCCGACATCTTCCTTTCCAAGGGCGCTTCGGGGTTCGACATGAATGTCGGCGAACGCGGCGGAAAGCTGTCGGGCGGGCAACGCACGCTTCTCGTCCTCGCCCGCGCTCTCGTCCGTCCATCGAAGCTTCTCTTCCTCGATGAACCCACGGGCAACATGGACACCCAGACCGAGCTCTATTTCATCGACCGGCTGAAGGATGCGCTGGCGCCGAAGCAGACCCTTATGGTCGCCACTCACCGCCACAACATGCTGCGGCTGGTCGACCGGCTGCTGGTGATCGAAAAGGGCCGGATCATCGCCGACGGCCCGCGCGACGAGATCCTCGCGCGCATGGGCAATGCCTCCAAAAAGGCCTCCGACCAATGATCCGCCGCCTCGCCTCGCTGCGCCCCGCGCGCGTGGAGGTCGCCGCCCTCTGCGCCGCCGCGCTGCTCATCGCCATCTCCACCGGCCAGCCCGACGAAGCCGCCGCGCCCAATTCGGCCACCGCGCTCCTCGCCCCTGCCGAGGCACAGGCGCTCGTCTCGGCCACCGAAGGCAATGCGCTCGCCGACTATCGCGCGGTCGGGCAAAGCGCCGAGATGATCAACGCCGCCATGCCCTTCTCGCGCGGCGGCCTCGACACCGCTCGACCCTTCGCTCCGCGCGGCGGCCTCGATGATGCCCGCGCCCATCTCTGCCTCACCCAGGCCATCTATTATGAAGCGGGCTTCGAACCCGTCGTAGGCCGCCGCGCGGTCGCGCAGGTAGTGCTCAACCGCGTCCGCCACCCCGCCTTCGCCGCATCGGTCTGCGGCGTGGTCTATGAAGGCGCGAAAAAGCCCGTCTGCCAGTTCAGCTTCACCTGCGACGGCTCGCTCGACCGCCGCCCCGCCGCCGCCGCCTGGGCCGAAGCACGCCGCATCGCCCGCGAAGCCCTCGATGGCCGGGTCGAGCCCTCGGTTGGCACCGCGACCCATTATCACGCCGACTATGTCGCGCCGCGCTGGGCACCGATGCTCGCCAAGGTCGAGAAGATCGGCACACACATCTTCTATCGCTGGCCCGGCAATTGGGGCCGCCGTCCGGCTTTCGTGCAGGGCTATCATGGCGAGCCGCTCGGCGCCGACGCGCTCCGCCCCGTCCACTATCTCGGCAAGCGAATGACCCGCCCCGAGGAAAACGAAGCCTCGCCCGCACCCGTCCCCGAAGGCCCGCGCATCGCCCGTGCCGACAATGACGTCGGCGGCCTTCTCGACACCTCGAAGGGCTGGACGCTCGACATTCCCGCTCCCGAGGACAGTGGCCACGCCGCGCAGGCCATCGCCCGCCTCCAGGCCGCGCCTTCCCAATCTCCGGCGGATCGCCCCGCCGCAACCATCAGCCAGGGTGCCCGATGAACGCTTTTTCCTTCATCAAGGACCGCGCCGACCAGCGCCGCCAGCCGATGGGCAGCGCCCAGCGCACCATCCTCATCATCGCCGCCACTTTCGCGGCCTTCATCGTCTGGGCGCTCATCGCACAGGTGGACGAAGTGACGCGCGGGCAGGGGCAGGTCATCCCCTCGGGCCGCATCCAGCTCATCCAGGCCTCCGAACCCGCGGTGGTGACCGAGATCCTCAAGCGCTCGGGCGAGGCCGTGAAGGCAGGCGAGGTGCTCGCCCGGCTCGACGATACCCAGTCGGCTTCCGAACTCGGACAGATTGAGGCCGAGACCTCCGCGCTCCAGGCCCGCGAGGCGCGGCTCCGCGCCGAGGGCACCGGCAGCGCGCTCGAATGCCAGGGCGCGGGCTGCAGCGACGAACAGGCCGTGAGCGCGGCCCGCCGCTCGGCACTCAGCAGCCGGGTCGCCGCCTTGAACGCGCAGGCCGAACAGTCGCGCCGCGATGCCGCCGAGGCCAATGCTACCATCGACAGCCTTTCAAGCTCGCTCCGCCTCGCGCAGCAGAATGTCTCGCGGCTCGAACCCTTGG
Source organism: Sphingomicrobium lutaoense (assembly GCF_014195685.1). Lineage (GTDB taxonomy): Bacteria > Pseudomonadota > Alphaproteobacteria > Sphingomonadales > Sphingomonadaceae > Sphingomicrobium > Sphingomicrobium lutaoense. The sequence continues at coordinate 41,187 of NZ_JACICF010000001.1, forward strand.
CAGGCCGCAACATCGTGCCCCAGACCGAACTTGATGATGCCCGCCGCGAAGTGATCGATCTCCAGGGCCGCATCGCCGCCGCGCGCGAGCAGCGGGGCCGCGCGCTTGCGGCCGTCAACGAAGCTGCCGCGCAGGCCGCCGAGGCGCGCGCCACCTTCCGCCAGGAAGCACTCGACGAGCGCAGCCGCGTGGCCGAGCGCATCGCGGTCAACCAGCAGTCGTTGCGCGGCGCCGAGGGTCGCGTCTCGCGCACCGAACTGCGCTCGCCCGTCGACGGCATCGTCAACGATGTGCAGGTCACGACCATCGGGGGCTTCGTCCAGGCGGGCGAAAAGGTGATGGAGGTCGTCCCCGTCGGCGACAAGCTGCTCGTCGAGACACGGGTGAAGCCCGCCGACATCGCTTTCGTCGCGGTGGGCGACAAGGCGCTGGTCACCGTCACCGCCTATGATTTCTCGACCTATGGCGGGCTCGAAGGGCAGGTGGTGCAGGTCAGCGCCGACAGCCTCTATGACGAGGTCGAACGCGAGGCCTATTTCAACGTCATCGTCGAGACCGACCGCGCCTATCTCGAAGCGGGGGGGCGCAAGCTGCCGATCACTCCGGGCATGATGACCGACACCCAGATCATCACCGGGCGCAAGAGCGTGCTTGCCTATCTGATGAAACCGATCCGCAAGGCGACCGGCGAGGCGCTCACCGAACGCTGATCAGCGCAAGAGGAGGCTCGCTGCCGGAATGGGCAGTGCCGCGCTCGACAGGCTCACCGGCTGCGGCGCGATGGCGAGTTCGTTGCCGGTCTGCGGCGCGGCGGCCATGCGAACTTCTGGATAAGGCGCGGCACGCTCATAGCCATGGGTCCAGCTTTGCCCCGCCGAATAAGTAAGGACGGGTCGCAGGTCGCGCATCGCGGACGCATCGACCAGCTGGTCATGATAATTGTCGAGCATGAGGAAACGGCCCTCGCTGCGCACGACCAGCACCGCATGGTCGTTGCGGCGCACCAGGTCCTTGGCGATGACGAGATAGAGATCGTCGGCGTCGAAACCGGCGGCGCGCAGCATCGCCATCTTGGCAATCGCATAATCCTCGCAATCGCCTTGCCCCGCGGCCAGCGTATCGGCGGCGCGGACCCAGCGGTCGGCAACCCCGAAGCGGTCGCGGTCCTCGACATAGGCGACCCGCGCGTTGACATAGCGGTTGATGCGATCGATCGCCTCGCGCTCGCTCGCATAGGCGAGGTCGCGCGCAAATCGCTCGGCACTCGCACCGGGCGATGCCGACGCGACATGGTTCCAGCGCCGGTCGAAGGGCGTTCGGCCGACGCTCAGGGCGACGGTGCCGAAAATGTCGGGGCGGCTGGCATGGGCGAAGGCGGGTCGCGGGGCGAGCGGCGAGCGCGGGTCGAGTGCCGCAGGAACGACCGGTGCGGCGGCTGCCCCTTGCGTCGACAGGATTGCCGAAAGGCTGCTTTGCTGCCCACCGAGAATGGCGCTGGCCTTGGCGCTGCCCATGCCGGCCTCATAGGCAGCCAGCCGAGGAGCGGGTGCATGGGGCTGGAGCGCTTCGCTCGCTTCGGCACTCGCCGCCAGGAAGGGCGAGGCAAGAAGCGCGGCACAAAGCGCGGCACAAAGCGCGGTGCGCATGCGAAGGGCAGGGGGCGTCCTGAACATGCCCCTTCATCTGGCAGGACAGGACGAAAATAGGGTTCAAAGTCAGGGTTAAAGCCGTCGTAACCATCGCCTATTCGACGGCGCGAAGATGCTCCTCCACCATCTGGTTGAACGCGTCCGGACGCTCGGCATTGGCCAGGTGGCCCGCGCCTTTGACAAGCCGGGTTTGCGCGCCCTTCACCAATTTCGCCAACTCTTCGGACAGGGCAGGCGGCGTGACCTGGTCCTCGTCGCCGCACAGCACCAGCGTGGGCAGGTCGATATGCCTGGCCCGCTCGCGCTGGTCGGCCAGCCAGACGGCGCGCGCGCCCTGCTCGTAACTATGCTGCGGGATGCGCGCCATCGTGGCGATCACTTCCTCGCGCAATCCGGCGGGCGGCGATGCGCCGAGCAGCATGTCCACCCGTGCTTCGGCCAGCGCACGCATCCCCATGCGGGCGCTCGCCTCGACCGAACGGTCATGGATGCCTTGCCCGTCGGGATGCAGCGCGAAACTGTCGGCAAGGACGAGGCTGGCAATCCGCTCGGGCGCCAGCGCCGCCATCGCGATCGCCACCACCCCGCCCAGCGACAGGCCGCAGACATGCGCCTTTCCGATTTCGCACGTATCGAGCAGGGCGATCATCGCGCGGGCATAATCGTCGCGTGTGGCATGGTCGGCAGGCGCGCTGTCGCCATAGCCGGGATAGTCGGCGGCCAGCGCGCGTCGATATTGGCCGAAATGGTCGAGCTGGGGCGCCCAGACGCTCTTGTCGGAGCCCACGCCGTGCAGGAACAGGATCGGCAGCCCGCGCGGGGTTTCGGGCGCGTGATGCAACAGGCCGATGGTTCCGGCGCTTGTCTCGATGGCACTCATGGCGGGCATGATGCCGCGCCGTGGCGGCTTTGCAAGTCCCCCCTCGCCGACTAGCGTGCCGCGCATGAGCAGCATCCTCCTGAACGGCGATCCGGTCCGTTTCCATCTCGACCCCGAAACGCCGCTTCTCTTCGCGCTGCGCGATGCCGCCAATCTCACGGGAACCAAATATGGCTGCGATCATGGCGGCTGCCATGCCTGCACGGTGATTGTCGATGGCCAGGCAGTGCGCAGCTGCCGGCTGCGGCTGCGCGAACTCGAAGGCGCTTCGGTCACCACGATCGAAGGGCTTTCGGCGGGCGGGCGCCACCCGGTACAGCGCGCCTGGGTCGAGGAGGATGTCAGCCTGTGCGGATCGTGCGAACCGGGTTTCATCATGGCGATCGCGGCGCTGCTCGCCACCAACGGCCGTCCCGAGCCCGCCGATTTCCAGGCGCTTCCCAACCTTTGCCCCTGCGGCGGACGGGCGGGCTTCGTCCGCGCCGGGATGCGCGCGGCCCGCCTTGTGCAGGCCAGCGAAGATGCGCCTACGCCCGCTCCCGCTCCGCCCGAAGTGTCAGAATAGGTTCAGCTTCGGCTCATCTTGCCTGTGCCACTAATCGCCGAAACGAGTGCGTAGTTTAAACGAGGAGACGTGCGGATGAGAAGCGCGATCACCCTGGCGCTGGCCATGGCATTAGCCGCGCCCGCCGCCGCAGCCGGCGACCTTGCCGGAATGGAAATGACCGTCGGCGAACGTGCCGACCCCGACCGCGACGACAATCGTCGCGATGCCCGCAACAAGCGCGCCCAGCGAGCCGAACGTGCGCTCGAACGGCGCGCCAAGGAAGTCCGCCACGAACAGCGCAGCGAGGCCCGCTCCGAACGGCGCCAGCAGCGTGCCGAACGGGCCGAGCGTGCCCAGCGCGCCGAACGGGCATCGATCGTTCGCAACCGCATCGAACAGCGCCGCGACCGCAGCGAGGATCGGGCCGATCGCCGCCGTGACCGCCACGAGGATCGCGCCGACCGTCGCCGCGACCGGCGCGAACAGCGCATCGAACATCGGCGCGAACATCGCGAGGACGGGATCGAACATCGCCGCAACCATCGCGACGCCCGCACCGAGCATCGCCGCGAACATCGCGACGAGCGGATCCGCCGCGAACGCGGCGACCGGGGCGGCGCAATCTACGAGCGGATCCGCAACGAGCAGCATGACGCCCGCCATCGTGAGGCACGGCGCGACCATGAACGGGCGCACCGCGACATGCAGCGCCACAGCTATCGTCACGGCTATCGGGACGGACGCGACTATCGCGACGGCCACTATCGCCACTGGCAGCGTCATTGGCGCAACGACCGGCGCTACGACTGGCGCCGCTATCGCGACCGCAACCGCTCGGCCTTCCGGATCGGCATCTATTATGATCCCTTCGGCTACAGCTACCGTCGCTTCGACGTCGGCTATCGCATGTGGCCGAGCTATTATGGCCAGCGCTACTGGATCAACGATCCCTGGCATTATCGCCTGCCGCCGGCCTACGGCCCCTATCGCTGGGTTCGCTATTATGACGATGCCCTGTTGGTGAACATCTACACCGGGACGGTCGTCGACGTGATCTACGACTTCTTCTGGTAGGTCCGGAGCATCGAACGATTGAGGGGCGTGGCAGCGGTGCCGCGCCCCTTTTTCATGCGGGCCGTTCGCAGAAAATTTCCGTAGCCGGGCGATTGTCGCTGTTTCGCAGCGCAGACGCATCCTAAAGCGGGCGTTAACTTGACATTCTGCTGCACGGGAAACTTCCTCGATGAACCAGCCAATTCGCCTGATCGCCGGCGCCAGCCTCCTTGCCATTCTCTCGGCCTGCACCCCCGCCGATCGCGCGCCGCCCGCTGCCGCCTCGCCCCGTGCTGCGGCTCCGGCGATGACCCAAGCCGAGGCGCATGACGCGCTCTTCGCGCTGTTCGAGGCCGCCGACGAAGACGAATTGCGCCGTAACCCGCTGTTCGCTCTCCTGCGCGGCGACACCCGCTATGCCGACCTGGTCGGCGACTATTTCACCGACGCCTTCGACCGCGAGGCCCGTGCCAGCGCCGAACGCAATCTTCGCCAGCTCCAGGCGATCCCGCGCGCCAGTCTCTCGGCGACCGACCGCATCGCCTATGACGTGTTCGAACATAACCAGCGCCAGGCATTGATCGACAGCAGCGCGGAAATGCTAGCGCTCACCAATGTCCGCCCGATCAACCATTTCTCGGGCTTCCACACCTTCTATCCCACCTTCGCCTCGGGGCAGGGCGCGGCACCCTTCAAGACGCTCGCCGACTATGAAAACAATCTGAAGCGCCACCGCCAGTTCGCGGCGCTCATGGACCGCGCCATCGCCCGCTTCCGCGAAGGGCTCGACAGCGGCGTCCTCGAAACCCGCCTCACCATCAGCAATGTCATCGAACAGTTCGACACCCAGCTGGCAATTCCTCCCACCAAAAGCCCTTTCTACGGCCCGGTGGAAAAGATGCCCGACAGCTTCACCCCCGCGCAAAAGGAACGCCTCCGCGCCAAATATGAAGAGGTGATCACAGGCTCGCTCTACCCCGCCTTCACCCGCATGCGCAATTTCCTGCGCGACGAATATCACCCCCGCGCCCGCGACAGCGTCGGCCTGTCACAGATGAAAGGCGGCGCCCGCCTCTACGATCGCCTGATCGAGACCAGCACCACGCTCCCCCTCTCGGCCGACAGTCTCCACGACCTCGGCCTCTCCGAAGTCGCCCGTATCCGCGCCGACATGGAAAAGGTAAAAGCCCAGGTCGGCTTCACCGGCACACTCGAGCAATTCTTCGACCATCTGCGCACCGACCAGCGCTTCAAGCCCCAAAGCCGCGAATGGCTCACCCAGCGCTATTATGACATCGGCAAGAAGGTCGACGCCCATATCGGCGACTATTTCGGCACGCTCCCCGAAACCCCGCTCGAGATCCGCCCCTACGAGCCCTTCCGCGAGAAATTCTCCGCCGGCGGTTCCTACCAGCAGGGCACCCCCGACGGCTCGCGCCCCGGCATCTTCTACTTCAACGCCTACGACCTGCCGAGCCGCACCACGCCCGGCATGACCACCCTCTATCTCCACGAAGGCGCCCCCGGCCACCACTTCCAGATCAGCCTCGCCGCCGAGAATGAAGATCTCCCCGCCTTCATGCGCTTCGGCGGCAACACCGCCTATGTCGAAGGCTGGGCGCTCTATGCCGAGACGCTCGGCTACGACATGGGCCTGTTCGACGACCCCTACCAGCGCCAGGGCACGCTCGACGACGAGATGCTCCGCGCGATGCGGCTGGTGGTCGACACCGGCATCCACGCCAAGGGATGGAGCCGCGACCAAGCGATCCGCTACATGATGGACAACAGTTCGATGGGCCGCACCGATGCCACCGCCGAAGTCGAGCGCTACATCGCCATCCCGGGCCAGGCGCTCGCCTACAAGGTCGGCGCGCTCAAGATCCAGGCGCTGCGCGACAAGGCCAAGGCCGCGCTGGGCGAGGATTTCGACATCCGCGCCTTCCACGACCAGGTGCTGATGACGGGCGCCCTCCCGCTCCCCGTTCTCGAGCGCAAGATCGACGACTGGATTGCTGCGGGCGGCGTATAGCGGAACGTTTCGCCGCCCCCGCACGCTCTTTCCTTGAACCCCAATTCAAAGGAGAGCGCCCATGGCTGACGTCAACAGCAACCCCGCCCAAGGCAAGAATGGCGGCCCCTCGATCGCCTCGACCGGCCCCGAGGACCAGACCAACAAGCCCGACAGCCAGAAAGGCGACGAAGCCAATCCGATCGGGATGAAGGAAAAGGGCCAGCAGCCCCCCAACGCCGGCCCCGGCGGCGAGAATCAGGGCGGCAAACAGCCCACCGATCCGGTTCAGAATTAGCCTTTGTTGTTAGCCCGAGCGGCTAATTCTGATCCTTGGCGGCGGCGTCGGACTTCGCGTCCAGCGCCGCCGTCAGCGCATCGAGCTTCTCGTGAAGCCGCATGATCTCCAGCTCGTTGCGAAGATTGACCTCATAATCGAGCTTTGCCGCGATCCGGTCCTTCTCGGACGATCGGTTCTGGCTCATCATGATGATCGGCGCCTGCACCGCCGCCAGCGTCGACAGGACAAGGTTGAGGAAAATGAAGGGATAGGGGTCGAAGCGCACGTCGAGCACCGCGGGCACCCCGGAATTGAGGAGCATCCAGCTCGCCAGCACGACCGCGAAGAAGATGATGAAGCCCCAGCTTCCCCCGATCGAGGCGACCTTGTCGGCCAGCCGGTCCCCGAAGGAGGCTTCCTCGGCAGCGAGCGCATTGGCATCGCGGCTGGTCAGGCGGCGGAAATGGACGAGGTCGAGAACGCGCGCTTCGGCGCGATTGACCTGGTCGATACTCTTGCCCAGCAGGTCGAGGGCAAGCTGGTCGACGGAACGGCGCGTGGTCTTCGGCATGGCATCCCCCTTGATACGCAAGGCGCTCAGCCTAGCACGGGATCCGCCGCCGTCACCTAATTTGCCATCTCCAACGCCTCGGCGATCAGCCGGCGCATATTGTCCACGCCATAAAGCGCGATGAAGCTGCCCATGCGCGGACCCTGCTCGGATCCCAGGAGCGTCTCGTAAAGCGCCTTGAACCAGTCACGCAGGCTGTCGAAGGGATAGGCCTTGCCCACTTCGAAGACGACGTTCTGGATATCCTCGCCCGCTGCATCCTCGGGCACCTTGGCAAGCGCTTCGTCGAGCGCTCTCAGTGCTTCGACCTCATGTCCTTCAGGAGCGCGCCGCTTGAGACCCGGCACCACGAAATCGCGCGCATAATTGACCGCGAGGCCAATCAGCTCGTCCAGTTCGGGATCGCTCTCGGGGCTCGCGCCAGGCGCGTAACGCTGCACGAATTTCCAAGCCAATTGCTTGTCCTGAACGCCCGGCAGGCTGACGAGGTTGAGCAGCAGCCCGTAGGTCAGCGGAAGGCCCTTTTCGGGTACGTCGCCGCCATGGATGTGATGCACCGGATTGCCCAGCCTCTTGTCGATCGGCTGGTCGCCATAATTGCCGCGGAACTGCCAATATTCATCAACCGCGCGCGGAACGAGCCCGAGGTGGAGATTCTTCGCTTTCTTGGGCTCGCGATAAAGATAGAAGGCAAGGCTCTCGCGGCTGCCATAGGTCAGCCATTCCTCCATCGACAGGCCATTGCCCTTCGATTTGGAAATCTTCTCGCCTTTTTCATCGAGGAACATCTCGTAGATGAGGCCCTCGGGTTTCTTTCCGCCCAGGACGCGCGCGATCCGGCCCGACTGCACACCGCTGTCGGTCAGATCCTTGCCATACATTTCATAATCGACGTCGAGCGCGACCCAGCGCATCGCCCAGTCGACCTTCCACTGGCACTTGGCCATGCCGCCCAGCGCCGACTGTTCGACGCGGCTGCCATCCTCGTCGGTAAAGGCGATCATGCCCGCTTCGGCATCGATCACTTCGACCGGCACCTGCAACACCCGCCCGCTCGTCGGCGAAATCGGCAGGATCGGCGAATAGGTCGCTCGCCGCTCCTCGCGCAGCGTCGGCAGCATGATGTCGAGAATGTCCTGGTTGCGGCGCAGCACGGTGCGCAGCGCTTCGTCGAACCCGCCCGAATTGTAGCGCTCGGCCGCCGAGACGAATTCATAGTCGAAGCCATATTGGTCGAGAAAGCGGCGCAGCATCGCATTGTTGTGATGGGCAAAGCTTTTGTGCCGCTCGCCGTCGAAGGGATCGGGGATGCGGCTCAACGGGCGCCCCAGATGCTCTTCCAGCATCTCGCGCTGCGGTACATTGTCGGGCACCTTGCGCAGCCCGTCCATATCGTCCGAAAAGGCGATGAGGCGGGTCCTGCCGTCCTCGGGACGCGCGCCGATCAGCTCCTCATAGGCGCGGCGCACCATGGTGGTGCGCAACACTTCGGTGAACGTGCCGATATGCGGCAGGCCCGAGGGGCCATATCCGGTTTCGAAGATGACCGGACCGTCCTTGCCCTCGGGATGGCGTTTGAGGATGCGGCGCGCTTCCTCATAGGGCCAGGCCTTGGAGGTGCGGGCTGCTTCCTGCAGCACGGATTCGGTCATTTCGGTCATGGTTCCGGCTGCTACGGACTGTCCCGCCGCAAGGCAAGGCGAAGCAGGCGTGGAACCCGATCGTTGTCGGTGCGTAAAGACCTCAAAAGGAGAGAGTATCATGTCTTCATCGGGTCTTTATTTCATCGGTTTCCTCATCGTGATCGCGGGCCTTGCCTATGGCGCGATGATGCTCGGCGTTCCCCCCGTCTGGATCGGCATCGGTGCTGCCATCCTCGTCGGTTTCGGACTGATGTCGACCATCACCAATACCAAGCGGCGCGAACCCCCCGCGGGCGAGGAAACGCGCACCACCACGACCACCACGGTCCGCGAGGAATAGGACGAACCGGGCAACTGCCCCGTTGCCCTTTCGTTCCGCTCGTTTCACTAAGGGGAGGTGGCCTCGCTTCCTGCCCTTCCTGCCCTTCATGCGACTCATGCCGGCATCTGGCGCGCCGCGCCCGATGGCGAAGTGCGCGCGCTGGGACGCGGCGAGGCGATTTCGCTTCTCGCCGATACCCCGCACATCCTCCTCAACGCCCCGCTGATCGGCGAACGGCTGGGCGCGCCCGAGATCTCGGGCCTCGATCTTCTCGAACTCTTCGCTTTCCTCCATCCCGCGCGCTTCGCGGTGCCCACCGTCGCGGGGATGGCGCGCGCCGCCGGGCTCGAACCGCCCGAAGATGACGCGGGCGCCGCGCCGCTCCTGCGTGTCATCGCGTCGCGCCTCCTGTCGCGCATGGAGGAGGAGGACTGGCCCGAACGCGAAGGCGCCTGGACCACCGCGCGGACGCTGCAACGCCATGGCTGGCCCTGGGCGCCGCTCGTCGCGGCGCGGCTCAAGACCCCGGCCGAGGCCGAACGCGCGCTCTTCAGCCGCCTTTCCGAATGGGAGGAAAATGCCGACCCCGTCCCGCCGCGCCACGCCACGGTGAGCGATGCCGACGCGCGCGAAAAGCTCGCTCGGCTGGTCGGCGAAGGCGCCGAGACGCGGCAGGGGCAGCAGGACATGGCAGGCGCGGTCGCGGGCATCTTCGCTCCGCGCGAAGAGCCGGGCCAACCCCATATGCTGCTTGCCGACGCCGGAACGGGGATCGGCAAGACGCTCGCCTATCTCGCGCCCGCCGCGCTCTGGGCCGACCGGTCGGGCGGCACTGCCTGGATCTCGACCTATACCAAGGCGCTCCAGCGCCAGCTCGATGCCGAGGGAAAGAGGCTCTTTCCCGACCGGGCGGAGCGCGAGCGCCGCATCGTGGTGCGCAAGGGGCGCGAAAATTATCTCTGCCTTCTCAATCTCGAGGACGCGATGCAGGGCGGCTTCGGGGGCCGCGCCGCGATCCTCGCCCAGCTGGTCGGACGCTGGGCGGCCTATAGCAAGGATGGCGACATGGTCGGGGGCGACCTGCCGGGCTGGCTCACCAGCCTGTTCCGCCGCGCGGGCGCGACCGCGCTCACTGACCGGCGCGGCGAATGCATCTATGCGGGCTGTCCCCATTTCCGCCGCTGCTTCATCGAAAAGGCCGAACGGGCGGGGCGCGAAGCCGATCTGGTGATCGCCAACCATGCGCTGGTGATGGTCAATGCCGCTCGCCAGAAGCCGGGCGCTCCCACGCGCATCCTTTTCGACGAAGGCCATCATCTCTTCGATGCCGCCGATTCGACTTTTGCCGCGGCATTGACCGGGCGCGAAGCGATCGAACTGCGGCGCTGGATCATCGGCCCCGAAGGCAAGTCGCGCGGGCGGCAGCGCGGGCTCGAGGCGCGGCTGATGGATGTGGCTTCCTATGACGAGGAAGGCGGCGCGGCATTGGGCGCGGCGGTCGAGGCGGCGCGCCAGTTGAACGGCGACGGCTGGCTGGCCCGCATCGCCGAAGGCGATCCCTGGGGACCTCTGGAAAGGCTCCTCGCCGCGGTGCGCTCTACCACCTATGCCCGCGCCAGCGCGCAGGACGCGGGCTATGGCATCGAAACCGAACTGGCCGAACCCGACGGCGCGCTGGTCGATGCCGCCGCCGAAGCGCTCGAAGCCATGGAAGCGATCGCCAAACCGCTCGCGATTCTCTCGCGGCGGCTCGAAGCCCTGCTCGAGGACGCGCCCGACTGGCTCGACGCGCAGGCGCGGGCGCGAGTCGAAGGCTCGATCCACTCGCTGGGCTGGCGGCGCGAAACGCTTGGCGCATGGATGGCGATGCTCGCGCGCATCGGGGGTCCGGTCGATCCCGATTTCGTCGACTGGCTGGCGATCGCCCGGGTCGAGGGGCGCGAATATGACATCGGGCTTCACCGCCACTGGCTCGATCCCACCCGTCCGCTCGCCAAGGCGGTGCTCGAACCCGCCCATGGCGTGCTCGTTACCTCGGCGACGCTGCGCAACGGGGGCGACTGGGACAGCGCTTCGGCGCGCAGCGGCGCGCTCCATCTTTCCCGTCCCGCCCGGACCTTCGAGGCGCAGAGTCCCTTCGACTATGCCGCCTCGACCGAGGTGCTGATCGTCAACGACCTGGGGCGCGGCGACATTCCCCAGCTCGCGGGCGCCTATGCCCGGCTGATCGAGGCGGCGGGCGGGGGCACCCTGGGCCTGTTCACCGCGATCAAGCGGCTGCGCGCGGTCCATGCCCGCATCGCCGACCGGCTGGCCCGCGCGGGGCTGCCGCTTTATGCCCAGCATGTCGATCCGATCGACACCGGCACGCTCGTCGATATCTTTCGCGACGATCCGCGCGCCAGCTTGCTCGGCACCGATGCGCTACGCGACGGGGTCGACGTGCCCGGCGACAGCCTGCGGATGGTGGTGATGGAACGGGTGCCCTGGGCGCGTCCCACCGTGCTTCACGGCGCGCGTCGCCTCGTCGGCGGCGGCAGCGCCTATGACGACAAGGTGGTCAAGGCGCGGCTGGCGCAGGCCTATGGCCGGCTGGTAAGAAGGGAAGGCGACCGGGGCTTTTTCGTGCTCCTGTCGGCGGCGACGCCTTCGCGCCTGCTCACGGCCTTTCCCGAAGGCGTGGCGGTGCATCGCCTGCCGCTCGACGAAGCGGTCGCCCGCGTCCGCGACGGTCTCGCCGCCACGCGCGAGAAGGAAGATGCGCCATGCCTGAACTCCTGATCCTGCGTCATGCCAAGTCCGACTGGGGCGATGACAGCCTCTCCGATTTCGACCGCCCCCTGAACAAGCGCGGCCGCCGCGATGCCCCGCGCATGGGAAAGGTCATCGCCCAGATCGGCGCCCCCGATCTCATCCTCGCCAGCCCTGCCCGCCGAGTCGTCGAAACCCTGGAAGGAGTGGCGGAAAACTGCGAAATTCCCCCGCCCCGCTACTTGCGCCAGCTATACGGTGCAGCAACCGCCGACCTCGTCACCATCCTCCGCGAAATTGCTCCCGGCACTCCTCGCGCGATGATCGCCGGTCACAACCCCGGCCTTCACTGGCTCGCTATGTCGCTCACCCGCGACGATCCTTCGGCGACAGTCCTCGCCGCCAAATATCCGACCGCCGCACTGGCGCATATTTCATTCGAAGGAGATTGGGACCGGCTCGGCGAATCGAGGGGGCGGCTGCTCCAGTTCACCCGCCCGCGCGATCTCTAGCCGTCGAGCGCGGCCTGCAACCGGTCACGCAGCGTCCGCAACCGTTCGAGCGGCACCGCCGGCGTGGCGAGCGGCTGAGCAGGAGAGGGCGGTTCGGCGGATTGTTCGGCGGAAGTGTCACCGCGATCTTCGCGCAGCGCCTTCTGCGCGCCCTTCACCGTATAGCCTTCCTCGTTGAGGAGCTGCCGGATCCGTTTGGCGATCGCGACATCGGCGGGGCGATAGTAGCGGCGGTTGCCCGCCCGCTTGAGCGGTTTGAGCTGCGGGAACTTGGTTTCCCAATAGCGCAGGATGTGCTGGGCGACCCCCAGCTCGTCGGCGAGTTCGCCGATCGTCAGAAAGGCGCCCGGCTCCTTGTCCATCAACCCGCGATCTTGTCGCGCATGATCTGGCTGGCGCGGAAGGTCATGACGCGGCGCGGCGCAATGGGCACTTCGACGCCGGTCTTGGGATTGCGCCCGATCCGTTCGCCCTTGTCGCGTAGGATGAAGCTGCCGAAGCCCGAAATCTTCACATTTTCGCCTTCGGAGAGCGAATGGCACATGTGAAAGAGGATGCGTTCGACGAGCGTCGCGCTTTCGGCGCGGCTCAAACCGAGCTTGGCGTGAACGACATCGGCAAGATCAGCGCGGGTCAAGGTCCCTGCTTCTTCCTTTTGCGAAACGGCAATCCCCGCATCGGCCATATCCAAATTCTCCCGCCCCTTTGGTCGGTCCGTTCACGGGACCGCGGTTAACTTTACTGGTCGGTCGAGCGCCGACGAGCGCGACTCTCGCCCAAAATTCCCTTTGTTTCAATAGCGAAGGGCAGCCGCCCCCCAGGTCAGCCCGCCGCCCATCGCTTCCATCACGACGAGATCGCCGCGCTGGATGCGGCCGTCGCGTACTGCTTCGTCGAAGGCGAGCGGCACCGAGGCAGCCGAGGTGTTGGCATGCTTGTCGACGGTCATCACGACCTTTTCGGCCGGAAGGCCAAGTTTGCGCGCGGTAGCATCGAGAATGCGGGCATTGGCCTGGTGCGGCACCACCCAGTCGACTTGCTCGATACTCAATCCCGCCGCGCCGAGCGTCTCGTTGAGCACGTCGGCAAGATTGACCACCGCGTGGCGGAAGACTTCGCGCCCGCGCATCCGCAGGTGGCCCACGGTCTGCGTGGTCGAGGGTCCGCCGTCGACATAGAGGAGTTCATTATGTTGGCCCGCGGCATGCAGCTTGGTCGAGATGATGCCCTCGGCCTCTTCGCTGGCCTCGAGCACCAGCGCGCCCGCGCCGTCGCCGAACAGCACGCAGGTCGCGCGGTCGTCCCAGTCGAGAATGCGGCTGAAGGTCTCGGCGCCGATGACCAGTGCGCGCCTGGCATTGCCTGCGCGCAGCATCGCGTCGGCGACGGTGAGCGCATAGAGAAAACCGGTGCAGACCGCCGCGACATCGAAGGCGATGCAGTCGACGATGCCCAGATTGTCCTGCACGCGAGTCGCAGTGGCGGGGAAGGTCTGGTCGGGCGTCGCGGTGGCAAGCACGATGAGATCAATGCTGCCTGCCTCTATGCCCGCGGCCTCGAGCGCGCGACGCGCCGCGTCGGTCGCCAGCGTCGAGGTGGTCTCATCCTCGCCCGCGATATAACGCTGGCGGATGCCCGTGCGCTCGACGATCCATTCGTCGGACGTGTCGACGGTCTTTGCCAGTTCGGCATTGGAGACGCAGCGTTCGGGCAGCGCGCTTCCCGAACCGAGAATGACCGAACGGGTCAACGTTCGTCCCCGGGGAAGGTGTGCGCGCGGAAATTGTCCAGATCTTCGGAAATCTTGCGCGTAATGTCGTTACGAACCATCGATGCGGCCACTCCGATCGCGTTGGCCACGCCCTTGGCATTGGCCCCGCCATGCGATTTCACCACCAGCCCGTTGAGGCCGAGGAACACCGCACCATTATGATTATTGGGGTCGAGATGCACCTTCAGCAAGTGCAGCGCGGGCTTGGACAGTGCAAAACCTGCCTTCGAGCGGATCGAGGAGGTAAAGGCGCGGCGCAGGAGGTCAGTCACAAAGCGCGCGGTGCCTTCGGCGGTCTTGAGCGCGATATTGCCCGAAAAGCCGTCAGTGACGACCACGTCGACATCGCCGCGCGACAATTTGTCGCCTTCGGTGAAGCCATCGAAGCGCATCGGCAAATAGTCGGCTTCGCGCAGCAGGCTGGCGGCTTCCTTGAGTTCGCCCGTGCCCTTGAGTTCCTCGGTGCCGATGTTGAGCAGCTTTACCCGCGGGCGTTCGATCTCGAGCACGGTGCGGGCATAGGCCGAGCCCATCACCGCGAACTGCACGAGGTTCTGGGCATCGCACTCGGTATTGGCGCCGAGGTCGAGCATGACAAGATCGGTTTCGCCGAGCGTCGGCAGAAGCGCCGCGAGCGCGGGGCGGTCGATGCCGGGCATGGTCCGTAGCGCTAGCTTGGAAATCGCCATCAGCGCGCCGGTGTTGCCGCCCGAAAGGGCCGCATGGGCGCGTCCATCCTTCACGGCATTGATCGCCATGCCCATCGAGGTCGCCTTGGCGCGGCGGATCGCCTGGCTGGGCTTCTCGCTCGCCTCGATGGCGTCGGCGGTGTGGAAGATCGAGGCGCCCTTGAGGGCGGGATGCCGAGTGATCTCGGGCGCGATCTCGGCTTCGTCGCCGTAGAAGTCGAAATGGAGGCTGGGGTCCTTGGCACGCGCGATCGCGGCCCCGGCGATCTTGATCGCCGGACCGTCATCACCACCCATGGCGTCGATCGCAATGCGGGGGTTGGCAGTCACCTGAGGACCCCGCAGCCCGCTTAGTCTTCCGGAGCGATAATTTCGCGGCCGTTATAGTGGCCACAGGCATCGCACATGTTGTGCGGACGCTTCAGTTCGCCGCAGTTCGGGCATTCCTGGAATGCCGCGGGGCTGAGCGCGTGGTGGCTACGGCGCATGTTGCGCTTGGAAGGCGTGGTTTTTCTCTTAGGGACGGCCATGACGGCACCTTAGCTGTAGTGAACCAAAAAAATTTGCGACCGTCCGCGCCCATTGCCGTCGGGAAAACCCCGAGGGCGGCGCCGGATTGTCGCTATGCCCGCGCTCTATAGCGAAAAAGCGTGGCCTTGCAAGCGTTCAGGCGCGGGCGAGGACCTGGTCTGCCACAAAGGGATTGCTTGCCCGTTCCTGCCCGAAGGTGGACATCGGCCCATGTCCGGGCACGAAAGCGGTGTCATCGCCCATCGGCCACAGTCGCTCGACGATGGAATCGAGAAGGTCCTGGTGATTGCCCATCGGAAAGTCGGTGCGCCCGATCGATCCCTTGAACAGGACGTCGCCGACCAGCGCCAGCTTCGATTCGGGGTGGTGGAACACGACATGGCCCGGCGTGTGGCCCGGGCAGTGGCGCACCTTGAAGGTAAGTTCGCCGACGATCACCTCGTCGCCATCGACGAGCCAGCGGTCGCTTTCGAAAGGCTTGCCGGTCACACCGTATTTGCGGCCATCATCCTCGAGGCGGGCGATCCAGAAGCGGTCGTCTTCATGCGGCCCCTCGATGGGAAGGCCCAATTCCTCGGCGAGGATCCCTGCCGAGCCGCAATGGTCGATATGGCCGTGGGTGAGGATGATCTTCTCCATCTTCACCCCGGTCTGCTCGATCGCGGCCTTGAGCTTGTCGAGATCGCCGCCCGGGTCGCACAGCGCCGCCTTGTTGGTACGGGTGCACCAAAGGAGCGTGCAATTCTGCTGGAGCGGCGTCACCGGGATGATGGCGGCCTTCAGGGGCGGATTGTCGGTCATGGGGGCGGAGTTAGTCGTCCATGTCCGGATTGCCAAGCGCGGGCGGCAGGTCGGCCATGTCGGCCGCGACCTTTTCGGCAGCGCGGAGCGCGCGCAGGAAATTGTCGCCTGCCAGCCCCTTCAGCTGGGCGTCACTCCAGCCCCTGGCCATGAGTTCGGCGAAGAGATTGGGATAATCATCGACCGAATCGAGATGGGGGATGGTCTGGCTGATCCCGTCGAAATCGCCGCCAATGCCGACATGGTCATGACCCGCGACGCGCGCGATATGGTCGATATGGTCGGCGACGCGGGCGACCGATGTCTCGGGGCGTGGATGGGCGGCTTCCCAGGCTTCGAGTCCCTTGGCCCTGGCGTCGGGATCGCCGGTGTGAAGCGAAGCGAGGCGCGCTTCCTCGGCGTCCTTCGCGGCGTTCCAGTGCCAGACCGCATCCTCGATGAAGCTGGGGACGAAGGTGACCATCACCACGCCGCCATTGTCGGCAAGCCGTTCGAGCACGCTGTCCGGAACGTTTCGCGGGTGAGCCCCCACGCCGCGCGCCGAGGAATGGCTGAAGATGACCGGAGCGCGGCTGGTGTCGAGGGCGTCATGCATCGCGGCTTCGCTGACATGGCTCAGGTCGACGAGCATGCCGATGCGGTTCATCTCCCCGATGACGGTCTTTCCGAAGTCCGAGAGGCCGCCATGTTTTGGATCGTCGGTGGCGCTATCGGCCCAGCCGGTGGTGCGGCTGTGCGTCAGCGTCATGTAGATCGCGCCCAATTTGCGGAACTGGCGGAGCGCGGCGAGATTGCCGCCGATCTGGTGGCCCCCTTCGATCCCGACCAGCGAGGCGATCCGCCCCGAGGCATGGACCGCCTCGATCTCGTCGGCCGTGCGTGCCCAGGCCAGCGTGTCGGGATAGGTCGCGACCAGCCGGTCGGCGATGTCGATCTGTTCGAGCGTGGTGCGGACCGCGGCATCGCCGGTCACGCTCGCCGGGATATAGACCGACCAGAGCTGCGCGCCGACGCCGCCGGCCTTCAAGCGCTGCATGTCGGTCATGAGGTCGGGCTCGGCATCGAGCTCGTCGACCGAAAATTCGCGTTTTCCGCGAACCGCCCAGGGCAGGTCGTTATGGCCGTCGACAAGCGGCGTCTCCGCGAGCAGCCGGTCGATCCGGGCCGCGGTCTCGGGGGCAAGCGGGGACTGTGCGGCAAGACTGGCCGCGATGATGAAATCAAGCATTCGACAGGCTCCTATTCGGCGAGCAGCACCTTTTCCCAGAACATCAGGCTCGTCCAGAACTGATAGTCGCGGTTTTCCTTCTTTCGGAAGCCATGGCCTTCATTCTCGCCGACGAGATACCAGACTTCCTGCCCGTTCGCGCGGACGCGCTCGACCAGCTGGTCGGCCTCCGACTGGGGCACGCGCGGATCATTCGCGCCCTGGATGACGAACAGGGGATCGTCGATCTCACCGATTCGGTTGAGCGGCGAGATTTCCTCGAGCTTGGCACGCTGTTCGGGATCGCGCTCGTCGCCATATTCGGCCCGGCGCAGGTCGCGGCGATAGTCCTGCGTATTTTCGAGGAAGGTGACGAAATTGGATATGGCGACATTGCACAGAGCGCCATCGACCTGGTCCTTGTAGCGGATCGCGCTGGCGTAGCACATGTAGCCGCCATAGCTGCCGCCGGTGACGCCGATGCGTTCGGCATCGATCGCCGGGTCGGCCCCCAGCGTGTCGAGAAAGGCGCCGATGTCCTTGACGCTATTTTCGCGGAGGAAGGGGCCGTTATCGAGCGCGACGAAGCGCTTGCCGAAGCCCGAGGAACCACGGACATTGGGATAGAAGAGCGCGATCCCCAATTCGTTAAGATAATAGTTGCTCGACCCGCGGAAGCCCGGGCGGAACTGGCTCTCGGGGCCGCCATGGATGCTCATGATGAGCGGGCGGGCGCCAGGGAATTTGGCGGGATCGGGACGGTAGAGATAGCCGGTCACCGCTTCTCCGTCGAAGCTTGCCGTTTCGATGAGTTCGGGCTCGACGTTGAGCTCGGGATCGAGGCCGCCGGTCTCGCTCTTGGTCCAGCGGGTCACCTCGAAGCTGTCGGGGTCAATCGAATAGGCATCCGAGGGGCTGCGCGCCGAGGTGAAGGTGAAGCCCAGGGGACCCCAGGGGGCGAATTCGAGGCTGCTGATGAGGCCCGGCGGAAGCGTGTCGACGCGCCGCTCCTCGCCGGTCGCAATGTCGTAGAACCAGAGCTGGCTCGAGCCTTTCTCGTTGGTGACGACGGCGAGCGTGTCGCCTTCCTCGTCGAGCGCGATGGAGGTGATTTCCCAGCCGCCGAAATCGCCCTTGGGGGTGAATGTGCCGTCATTGCGGTCGAGCGTGCCGACGCGCTTGATGTCCGAGCCCACGTCGGCAGTGACCCAGAGGGTGCCATCGGGCGCTTCCTCGAAGCCGCCGAAGGCTTCGTCGGGCGCAGGGTCGCGCAGCGGGACGAGTTCGCCCGACGCGAGGTCGAGCGAGTAAAGGTCCATGTTGGTGATCGAGATGTAGCGGATGATCAGCAGCTTGGACTTGTCGCGGCTGAAGCCGCCCGGAAACCAGCCGACGCCCGGCGCTTCATAGACCATGCGCGCACTCGACGGGTCGCGCGGGTTCATGACGTAGATGTCGCCAAGCTTGCCCGTGCGCTTGGTCGAGGAAAAAGCGATAAGTTCGCCATCCTCGCTCCAGCCGCCGAGGCCGTTGCGGCTTTCGCCATCGGTGAGCAGTTCAAGCTGTCCGTCGTCCCAGCGATAGAGCTGGGCGAATTCGCTGCCGCCTTCGTCCTTGGAGATGACGATGGTGTCGCCGGTGGGCGAGACGCTTCCGCCCACAGGTTCGGCCTCGAAGGTGAGCTGCTGGCGGGCGCCCATCGGCATGGCCACGCGGTGCAGCTGGCTGACATTGCCGAAGCGGGTGGAAATGAGCATCGATCGGTCGCTCGCGTCCCACCCGCCGAAGCCCGCGGTGCGATATTCGAGATAGGGCCGGGTCTTGGCGGCGAGCGCATCGGGGACCGGCGGAATGTTGCTGGCGGTCAGGGCGGCGGGCTTGGGCACTTCGGCAAGCGCCTGGCTCGATACGGTCAGGAGCAGCGCGCCCAGCGCCGCATTCATCGCGGTCCTCATTCAATCTCTCCCTGTTTTGCGGGGCCAAGCCAAGCAAAGCAGGGGAGCGGTGGCAAGGGTGCGGCCAGCCGCTCGTCGAAAACTTGCCGCGAAGGGCGCGGGTCGGCAATAGCGGCGGGGATGCTGATCCTGTTCGACGATGCACGGCCCGGCGCCAAGGGGCCCTTCCGCCTTTACCGCGCGCCGCGCACGGTCATCCGCGCGGACCATATGGATGAAGTGCGCCCTGCGCTCGCCCGGCTTCGCGAAGCCTTGAAGGACGGCGGCCATGCGGCAGGTTATCTTGCTTATGAAGCGGGATATGCGCTCGACGAGAAGCTGGCCCGACTGGCCCGCAAGGGCGCCGGACCGCTGGTCTGTTTCGGAATTTTCGACGCGCCCGAGATGATCGGGCCCGCCGAGCGCGACCGGCTGCTTTCCGGAGCGGGTTCGGCATCGCTGCTTCCTCCCGAGCCGCGGGTCACGAAGGTCGACTATCAGGCAGCGGTGCGCACCGTCCGCTCGCAGCTTCTCGCGGGCGAGCATTACCAGGCCAATCTCACTTTCGGGAACGACGTGCTGACGGGCGGCGATCCGCTGGCGCTCTATGTGCGCCTGCGAAAAGGCGCGGCGGCGGCGTGGGGCGGAGTGTTGGTGCATGAGGATGGCGCGCTGGTGTCGCTGTCGCCCGAGCAATTCTTCACCCTGAAATCGGGACGCATCCATGCGCGGCCGATGAAGGGAACCGCGCCGCGTCACCAGAGCCCCGAAGCCGACCGGATGCAGGTCGAGATGCTGGTGGCCGACGAAAAGCAGCGCGCCGAGAATCTGATGATCGTCGATCTTTTGCGCAACGATCTGGCGCGGGTCGCCGAAACGGGCAGCGTGTCGGTTCCCCGCCTCTTCGCGATCGAACATTATCCCACGCTGCACCAGATGGTCAGCGACGTGAACGCGACCCTGCGGAGCGGGCTCGATGCGGTCGACATCATCGAGACGATCTTCCCCTGCGGCTCGGTTACCGGCGCGCCCAAGATCGCCGCGATGGAGAAATTGCGCGAACTCGAGCCTGAACCGCGCGGCGCCTATACCGGCTCGATGGGCTGGATCGAGCCTCCGTCGAGCGATGGCAAACCGGGTGATGCCTCCTTCAACGTGCTCATAAGAACAATCGAGATCGTGCCCGATGCGCCACAGGCGCGGCTTGGATTGGGGTCGGGGCTTGTGGTCGACTCCGAACCGGAGGATGAGTGGGCCGAGTGCCGCTTGAAGGGTGAGTTTGTGACGGCTGTATCGCGTGACTTCGACCTGATTGAAACGATGCGTTACGATCCCAGCGACGGGATCGCCGGGCTGGAAGCCCATCTCGAACGGATGATGAAAAGTGCCGCGGCGCTGGGCTTTGCCTTCGACCGCCACGAAGCGCGGAACGAGTTGCAGGCCGCGACCTTCGGCAAGCCCGATGCGCGGCTGGTGCGCTTGATGCTCAGCCCCTCGGGGGCGATGGCGATCGAACTTCGTCCGTTCGACCCGCCCTCATCACAGCCGCTTGCCGTGACGATCGCGCCGCGATCGGTGCGCGCGGACGATTTCCGCCTGCGTTTCAAGACCAGCGACCGCCATTTTCTCGACAGCGCGCGGAAGGATGCGGGAACGCCCGAAGTGTTGTTCGAGGACGAGGAAGGTTATCTGACCGAGGGAAGCTGGACCAACCTGTTCGTCGAGAAGGACGGACATCTCGTGACGCCGCCGCTCAAGCGGGGGCTGTTGCCGGGCATCCTGCGCGCCGAACTGTTGGCGAGCGGACGCGCGGTCGAAGGCGACGTGCGGCGCGAGGATCTGTCGGGCGGCTTTCATGTCGGCAATGCCGCGCGCGGCCTGATGCCCGCCCAGCTCGCCTAGGCGGCGATCGGAAAACGCAGAAGCCGGTCCGAGATCGCGACCAGCGCCGAGGCCTCGCTGCCGACCGCTGCCAGGATGGCGGGATGGTTCGCATCGAGCCCGCCCGTCAACGCGCCATAGGCCGGCAATATGAGCTTGGTGTCGGTCGCGACGAAGCAGCGACGCGAGACCCTGCGCCCCCGCGCCTTGACCCGCAGCTTGGGATGGAAATGCCCCGACATCTCGGGGCGCGGTTCGCCGGGCATTGCCTCGTGGCGAAGGACGATGCCTACGAGCAGCGCTTCCTCGACCACGCGGCCACCGCAATGGTCGATCATCCCCGCATCATGGTTGCCGGTAATCCATACCCAATCCACCTCTCCCGTTAGCCGAGTGAGGGTGGCACGCGGCCGGTCGGGCAGGCGGTCGCAGCCGAAACGGTCGTGGAAGCTGTCGCCGAGGCAGTAGACCGACGATGCGCGGCTGGCAGCGATATCCTCCTCGACGAGCGCGAGAGTGGCATGGCTGTCATAGGGAGGGAGCATCTGGCCGAAGCGAGCGAACCAGCTCGCCTTTTCGAGATGCAGGTCGGCAATGAGCAATGCGCCGGCGTCGGGCCAGAACAATGCACCGCTTCTCAAGACGAGAAAATCGTGACCTGCGAACGAAAGGGGAACCATGTCCTTTCCATAAACAGGCCAGGCCCTTCATTCCAAATGATTTATGACATGATCGCGCAGCGCCCGCGCATCGTAGAGCGCGTTGTGCGGCACTTCGCTGTTCGCGGCGGTCGAAAATCCCGACAGGTTCATCAGTTCGAGGGTGAGGGGCGGGACGCTGACCATCCGGCCCGGCCCGGTGACGAGCAACATCGAAAGTTGCGCCAGATCCTCGGGCCAGTCGGCGCAGACATGGGGTTCGGGATCGTGCGCCAGATAAGCGGCGAGCGCATGGGCGGCATCCTCGCGGCGCATCGGTTCATGCTTGAGGCCTTCGGGCACGTGCGAGAGGTAGGGAATGACATGCCGCTCGACCCAAGGGTCGGTGATCGGATCCACCTGGAGAATGGCGTAGAATTCCTCGTCCCCGTCGTCGGGAACGAGTGCGAGGCTTAAAAGGGCGCCGCCGAAGCCGTCATATTCGGTGTCGCAGAAATAGCGCATCGCGCGCTTGTGGACGTGGGCGGAAGCCGAGTCGAGTCCGGTAGGGAATCAGGCGGGCGGCTGGAAGACGGGGCGCGGCTCGCATTCGCGGTCGCGCTTTCGCGCTTTCCTGCAGGTCTTTTCCCACTTGCGCAGTTCCTTGCCGTGGCGTTCCTCGGCCTTGCGCAGCTTTCTCCCCCGCTTCTGGTCGGCCTCGGCCTGGCTGGTGGTGGCGATATCGACTACCTCGCCCGCAATATCGACGGGAAGGGTCACGACATCGACGGCGGTGTCGACGACCTGCCCGACGACGCAGCCGGACAGGAAAGGGGCGATCAGGAGTAGGGAAAGGGTACGCATCACAAAAGCCTGCCTAGCCGACAAGCATGCAACAGTGGTGGAAAATCAGTCGAGGCGCATCGCCTGTGCGACCAGATCCTCTTCGGCGGCGACCAGCAGCGCTTCGTCGGCCGAGCCGCCGGGAGCCTGTTCGCGCCCGATATTGACCATCAGCGGAACCGCCATCGGTGTCACCCGCTCGGCCGCGACATGAATCATGGTCTCGGCGGCCCTGTCCACCAGCCGGACGAGCCGGCCCAATTCGGTCATCCGCGCCCGTGCATCGTCCCAAGCGGCGCGTAGGAGAAGATGTGAGGGCTCATATTTCTTCAGGACGTCATAGATGAGGTCAGTCGAAAAGCTGACCTGCTTACCGGTCTTGCGCTGGCCCGGATGCTGCCGTTCAACGAGACCCCCGATGACCGCGACTTCCCGGAAGGCGCGGCGCAGCAAGTGCGATTCCTCGACCCATTCGCGAAACTCTTCCTCGAGAATGTCGGGTGAGAAAAGCGGCCGAGGGTCGGCCACCGGCTCGATCGAGCTGATCGCGAGCGCATAGTCGTTGGCCACCCAGCTCATCGGCTTCAGGCCCGCTTCGTCCATCCGCTTGGTCACCAGCATGCCGAGCGACTGGTGCGCGTTCCAGCCCTCGAAGCTGTAGATGCACATGTAATGATGGCCTTCGTGGGGGAAGGTTTCCACGAGGAGTTCGTGCGGTTCGGGCAGGAGCGAGCGGCGCGACTGGACATCGAGCCATTCGCGCACATCGTCGGGAAAGCGGCGCCATTGCGTCGGGTCGGCGAGAAATTGCCGCACCCGCCGGGCAAGATGGGTGGACATGCTCATCCGTTGGCCGCCGTAGCTGACGATGCGGCCTTCCTTTCGCGAGGCGCGGACGAGGATGTCGCTGTCCTTGAAGCCCTCGACCTCGAGGCTCATGCCCGAGAAGAAAAAGGCATCGCCGATGCTGAGCGTCGAGCCGAAGCTTTCCTCGACCCGTCCGATGTGGCGCCCGTTGCGGAAGCGCAGGTCCATCATGACATTGTCGACGATCACCCCGGCATTGAGGCGGTGCCGGGCCGCGACCTTTGGCGTTGAAATGCGCCACTTGCCGGGACCGGTTTCGACCAGCCGCCGATATTTATCATAGGCCTTGAGCGCATATCCGCCGGTTGCGTTGAGTTCGAGAACCTTGCGCCAGGTCTCCTTGTCGAGCGAGGCATAAGGCGCGGCGGTGCGGATCTCGGCGAGCAGTTCGGCCTCGTCGAACGGGCCTGCGCAAGCGACGCCCATGACATGTTGGGCAAGCACATCGAGCGCGCCTGGGCGGAAAATCTCGGGATCAAGTTCGTCGTCGGCGATCGCGTCGAGGCAGGCGCGTGCTTCGAGATATTCGAAGCGGTTGCCCGGGACGATCATGCCCTTGCTGGCTTCGTCGAGACGGTGGTTGGCGCGGCCCACTCTCTGCAGGAAGCGCGACGAGCCTTTGGGACTGCCCATCTGGGCGACCAGATCGACATTGCCCCAGTCAAGGCCCATGTCGAGACTGGCGGTGGCGACGAGCGCGCGCAGCCGTCCTTCGGCCATCGCCGCCTCGACTTTTCGCCGCGCCTCGATCGAAAGGCTGCCGTGGTGGACGCCGATGGGCAGTTGCCTGTCGTTCACCGACCAGAGATCCTGGAAGATGAGCTCGCACAAGGAGCGGGTGTTGCAGAAGATGATCGAGGCATCGTGCGCCTCGATGAGGTCCATCACTTGCCGGGCGGCATAGCGACCCGAATGGCCCGCCCAGGGGACGCGATCCTGTGGCGTGAGGATCGAGAGTTCGGGAGTCGCGCCGGGCTCGCCCCGCACAAGCGCCACGCTATCGATGTCGCCGTCGGTCGAGAGCCAGCCGCGATAGGCGTCGGGATCGGAAATGGTCGCCGAAAGCCCGATCCGCCGGACTTCGGGCGCGAGCCGCTGGAGCCGCGAGAGGGCAAGGCTGAGAAGGTCGCCGCGCTTTTCCTTGGCGAAGGCGTGAATCTCATCGACGATGATCGTCTTGAGGCCCGCGAACATCGTCTGCGCCTCGGGGTAGGAGAGAAGAAGGCTGAGACTTTCGGGGGTGGTGAGCAGCATCTGCGGCGGGCGGCTGCGCTGGCGCTGCTTGCGGTTGGAGGGCGTGTCGCCCGATCGCGTCTCGACCCGGATCGGCAGGTCCATTTCCTCGATCGGAGTGAGGAGATTGCGCTGGACATCGACCGCCAGCGCCTTGAGCGGCGAGATGTAGAGGGTGTGCAGCCCTTCCAAGGGACTGTCGATGAGGTCGATGATCGAGGGAAGGAAGCCCGCGAGCGTCTTGCCCGCGCCGGTCGCGGCGACGAGCAGCACGTCCTCGCCCTTTCGGGCGGCATCGACCATGGCAAGCTGGTGTTCGCGCAGGCGCCAGCCGCGCCCCGCGAACCAGTTTTCAATGACGGGAGGTAGGGACGGGCTCAGGCCTCGTCCTCACGCTTTTCGGCGGCCTCATGCTCCTCTTCGTAAAGCTCATGCGTGGCGCGCTCGGTCCGCTCGACCGGGATGTCGCTTTCCTTGTTCTTTCGGATCACGAACAGGTAAACGACAAGGAGCGCAATGACGCCGACGATGGCGATGGTGGCAAGTGCGTTGGGCATGAAACTTCTCCTTACATTTGTCGGTCATGCCGGGAACTTGCCGGCCTCTCACACACTATAATGCGGTAATGCCCCGCTTGGGTTCATGGATCGAGCCTTTTCCCGAAGGCATCTACGTCAAGCCGGCCGATGCGTGGGTGGATCCCTCCGAAGCCAAGGCGAAGGCGCTGGTGACGCACGGCCATGCCGATCATGCCCGGGGCGGGCATGGCGAGGTGTGGGCGACGCCCGAAACGCTGGCGATCATGGGCGTGCGCTACGGCCAGCAGACCGAGCGGCCGGTCGAGACCGGCGAAGTGATGCGCATCGGCGAAGTCGATGTAAGCTTCATTCCGGCGGGCCATGTGCTGGGATCGGCGCAGATCCTTCTCGAATATCAGGGTGAACGGGTGGTGGTGTCGGGCGATTACAAGCGCCGGCCCGACCCGACCTGTGCGCCTTTCGTCGTCACCCCATGCGACATCTTCATTTCGGAGGCGACCTTCGGGCTTCCGGTGTTCCGCCACCCGCCCACCGAGGCCGAGATCGACAGACTGCTAAAGCGGCTGCATGACGAGCCCGACCGTTGCGTGCTGGTCGGGGCCTATGCGCTGGGCAAGGCGCAGCGGGTCGTGAAGGAACTGCGGCTGCGCGGGCATGACCAGATGATCTTCTACCATGGCGCGATGGAGCGGTTGTGCCATCTCTACGAGGAACTGGGCGTGTCGCTGGGGCCGCTTCGGTCGGTGGCGGAGGCAAGCAAGGACGAGATGCGCGGGCATATCGTGATCTGTCCGCCGGGCGCGCTCAACGACCGCTGGTCGCGCCGCTTGCCCGATCCGATCACCGCGATGGCATCCGGCTGGATGCGGATCCGCCAGCGCGCGCGCCAGCGCAATGTCGAGCTGCCGCTGATGATCTCGGACCATGCCGATTGGGACGAATTGACCGAGACGATCCGCGAGGTGGCGCCCGAGGAAGTGTGGATCACCCATGGGCGCGAGGACGCGCTGATGCGCTGGTGCATGCTCAACCAGATCAAGAGCCGCGCGCTGCACCTCGTGGGGCGCGAGGACGAGGACGATTAGAGTCTAGCTTCGGGTGATCCCGAGCTTGCCCAGTTCTTCGTCGATCTGGGCGACGAGGCGGGCGAGCGCGCCTTCGTCCTGCGCTTCGGCGCGTGCGGCGAGCACGTCCTCGGTATTGGAGGCGCGGAGAAGCCACCAGCCATCGCCATTGGTGACGCGCGCACCATCGGTATCGTCGATATCGACTCCTTCGGCGCGCAGGTTGGCCAGCAGCCTCTCGATCACCGCGAACTTGTCCTGGTCGCCGACCGCGAAGCGCATTTCGGGCGTGGCCACGGCGCGCGGCATGGCGTCGCGAAGTTCGGCCAGGCTTTGGCCGCTTTGATGCACCGCCTCGATCAGGCGTACCGCGGCGTAGAGTGCATCGTCGAACCCGTACCAACGGTGCCCGAAGAAGATGTGGCCGCTCATTTCGCCCGCGAGCGGAGCGCCGGTTTCGGCCATCTTGGCCTTGATGAGGCTGTGCCCCGTTTTCCACATCAAGGGCTGTCCGCCGAGCGCGGCGACATAGTCGAAAAGAGTGCGGCTGGCCTTGACGTCGGCGATGATCGTCGCGCCCGGCAATTCCTTGAGCACCGGTTCGGCAAGCAGCATCAGGATCTGGTCGCCCCAGAGGATCCGACCCTTGCCGTCCACCGCGCCGATCCGGTCGCCGTCACCGTCGAAGGCCACGCCGAAATCGAGCTGCTTGTCGCGCGCGAGCTCTTGGAGCGCCTTGAGATTGGCGGGGACGGTCGGATCGGGATGGTGGTTGGGAAAGCTGCCATCGACCTCTGTATAGAGAAGGTGATGCTCGCCCGGCAGGCGTCGGGTCAGTTCCTCGATCGCGGGGCCTGCCGCGCCGTTGCCGGCATCCCAGCCGATGCGGAAAGCACCTCCGCGGAAATCCTCGACCAGGCGATCGGCATAGGCCGTGCGGACATCGGCGTCATCGACACTCCCGGCGCCCTCGGGCCAGTCGCCTTGGGTGGCGATGCGGCCGAGATGCACGATATCCTCGCCATGCACCGATGCACCGCCGAGCAGCATCTTGAAGCCGTTGTAGCTGGCGGGGTTATGGCTTCCGGTGACATGGATCCCGCCGTCTACATCGAGCGTGGCGGCGGCGTAATAGAGCATCGGCGAGGGACCGAGGCCGATCCGGATGACATGCATCCCACCTTCGACGAGGCCGCGCACGAGCGCCTTTTCGAGCATCGGGGAATGATCGCGCCCGTCGCGCCCGACAGCGATCCGCCTGGCTCCTCGCTGGCGGGCCATGGAGGCGAAGGACCGTCCCAGCGCATAGGCATCCTCGCTGCCCAGCGTGTCGCCGACGACCCCGCGAATGTCATATTGACGAAGGATCGCCGGAGCGAAACGGTGCGCCATGCCCGTCAGGCCACCAGCGGAGACCGTTCCGCGAGGCCCGGAATGTCGAGCCCCGAAATCATTTCGCGCAATTCCTGCCGAGCGGTAACATGGGCGATCTGCACTTCCCCCATCTGTTCGAGATCGAGCAATGTGAGGCCCTTGGGAAAGAGTTCGCGGAAGATCACGCGTTCGGAAAGGCCCGGAATCACCCGGTAGCCGACGCGGCGCGCGAGCTCGTTGAGCGCCGCGCCGACGCGCCGCAGATTGTGGCTGTCGATATGTTGGAGGCGGTTGCGCAGCACCACCCAATCGACGCTTTTGCCGGTGGCCTGGGCGCGCCGTTGCCGGCTGTTCCAGATCAGTTCGGCATAGAAGCTGGGGCGTGCAATCTTGTAGGTGTCGGGGTCCACCTGGCCGATGAGATCGAGATCGACGAAACTGTCGTTCATCGGCGTGACCAGCGTATCGGCCTTGAGGATCGCGGCCTTGGCGATGTCGTCGTCGCGGCCGGGCGTGTCGATGATCACCACATCGGCGTTGGCGGCAAGCTGCTGGACCGCGGCCTCGAACTCCTCGACGGTGCGGCCCTCGAGCACGGCATAGCTGGCGTGCGGCAGGTCGACGTCAAGCCGGTTCATGGTCGCGGTGCGATTTTCGAGATAGCGCGTCATCGTGCGCTGCCGTTCGTCAAGGTCGAGCGCGGCCACGCGATAGCCCGATGCGGCCAGCGCGATCGCGGTATGGACCGCAGTGGTCGACTTGCCCGTCCCGCCCTTTTCATTGGCGAAGATGATGAAATGCGGCTGGCCCATGGCCTTTCACTGCCCCCCGGTATAACTCGTCCTTCTCAAATCTCTATCGGAGGGCGCACCCCCGTGCAAATCATTCGTGGATTGAAGGGCTTGGGCGGCGCAGTCGATGCCCTCAAGGCCGGAGGCCGGCTGGCGATGGTGCCGACCATGGGCGCCTTGCACGATGGCCACCTCGCTTTGGTCGAGGCGGGACGCGAGAAAGCAGGCCGAGTGATGGCGTCGATCTTCGTCAATCCACTCCAGTTCAACGACAAGGATGATCTCGACCGCTATCCCCGGCAGGAGGAAAGCGATGCCGAAAACCTCTATGCGGCGGGCTGTGACCTGCTGTGGATCCCTTCCGCCGACGATCTCTACCCCGAAGGTTTCTCAACCAGTGTGAGTGTGTCGTGCCTCACCGAGCGGTGGGAAGGCGCGCACCGTCCCGGCCATTTCGACGGCGTGACCACGGTGGTCGCCAAACTGTTGATCGCCGCACGGCCCGACATGGCGATTTTCGGCGAAAAGGATTTCCAGCAACTGGCGATCATCCGCCGGATGGTGACCGACCTCGGCTTGCCGGTCGAGATAGTCGGCCATTCCACGATCCGCGCCGCAGACGGGCTGGCACTGTCATCTCGCAACGCACTTCTCGGTGCCGAAGAGCGGAAGTCGGCTCCGGCGCTAGCGCGTAGTCTCGAAGAGGCCGCCGAGCGCATTCGCGACGGCGAAACGCCCGCCAAAGTCCTTGCCGAGGCCAAGGCGAAGGTGAGCGAAGCGGGTTTCGGGCCGATAGACTATTTGGCCTATGTCGATGAAGCCACGCTGGAACCGCTGGAGAAACGACGCGGGGGAAGTAGGCTGATCGCGGCGGCTTTCCTCGGAAAAATCCGCCTCATCGACAATTTGCGTGTCATTTAGGACACGCCATCCGGATCATGGATAATTTGCGTTAACCATTTGTTCGGACCTCGCCGCGAAATCTGGGTTCAACGGATTTCAAGGGGGAAGAAAAATGGCGATCAGTCAAAAAAATGCGCAGTTCATGATCGAGGCCCGGCTGGCCGACGCCGAGCGGGGCGACATCGATGCATTGTTCGAATTGGGCGTGACCTATTCGACGGGTCGTGGCGGCGCGGAAGTCGACCTGGTCGAGGCGCACAAATGGTTCAATCTCGCCGCGCTGAACGGTGACACCCGTTCGCAGCACTGCCGCGCCGAAATCAGCGTCGAGATGACGGCGCGCGAAATTTCCGAGGCCCAGCGCCAGGCGCGGGCATGGCTCGCTGCCAGCGGCACGATGCACCAGGGTCGCGCAGCCTGATTCCTTCGCCGAGGATCGACGGGCGGGGCGCATGGTGGCCCCGCACCGCCTTTCATTCATTCCTTAGCGAACGACGACCGTCACGGCACGACGGTTCTGCGCCCAGGCGCTTTCATCCGAGCCCACCGCGACCGGGCGCTCCTTGCCCCAGCTCAGCGTGGTCAGACGGCTTTCCGGAACACCCTGGCTCATCAGATACTGCTTGGCGGCATTGGCGCGCCGTTCACCCAGAGCGAGGTTATATTCGCGGGTGCCCCGTTCGTCGGCATGACCTTCGATCGAGGCGCGCACCGTCGGGTTGGCGAGCATCCAGCGCGCCTGGGCTGCGAGCGTGGCCTTGGCCGGGCCATCGAGCAGGCTTTCGTCGGTCGCGAAATAGACCGTGTCCGAACCCGCATTCGCAATCAGATCGGCCTGAGCGCCAGGCAGTTCGACCAGATCGACTTCGTCATCGGCATCCCCCGTGGGCGCCGTCGCCGGGACATCGCTGGTGGCCGTATCGACCGCCTTGTCCTTATTGGCACAAGCGCCGAGCGTGAGAGCCAGCGCGCCGATACCGGCAATCGCAATATGACGCATATTCATTCTCCCTAAGAAACCGATTAATCCTTCAACGGTGACCAGCTGGGATCGGATCCACCCAGCGGGGTCGGCAACAGACGCGCACTCCCGCCCCCGACGGGGACGGCATAAAGACTGGCTTCACCGCTACCGCGGCGCGTGCGGTGAAACATCACGAACTGCCCATTGGGGGCCCAGCTCGGACCCTCGTCCTGCCAGCTGTTGGTGAGCAGCCGCTCGCCCCGTCCCGACGCGCTCATCACTCCGATACGGAAGGCGCCGCCGCCGATACGGGTGAAGGCGATGAGATCGCCGCGCGGACTCCAGACCGGGGAGGCATAGCTGCCGCCGCCGAAGCTGATGCGCCGCTCGCCGCTGCCATCGCTATTCATCACGTAAAGCTGCTGCGAGCCCGAACGATCGCTCTCGAAGACGATCTGGCGACCGTCGGGCGAGAAGCTCGGCGAGGTATCGACGCCCGGCGCCGTGGTCAGACGGCGGGGTTCCCCTCCGCGAGCGGGGACGATGTAGATGTCGCTATTGCCGAAGGTGCCCATCGAGAAGACGATGAAGCGGCCGTCGGGCGAAAAGCGCGGCGCGAAAGTGAACGCGGTGCCCGGCACCAGCAACCGGTCCTGGCCGGTCGCAAGATCGAGCACGCGGGCACGGGCGCGGCGGCCCTTGTAGCTCATATAGACGAGCTGCGAGCCGTCGGGCGAGAAGCGCGGAGTGACAACGGTATCGGCGCCATCGGTGAGATAGCGATGGTTCGAACCGTCCGAATCCATGATGGCGATGCGCTTCACCCGCGCATTCTTGGGGCCGGTTTCGGCGACATAGACGATGCGGGTGTCGAGGAAGGCGCCTTCGCCGGTAAGACGGGTGTAAACGACGTCAGCGCATTTGTGCGCGGCGCGGCGCCAATCCTGTGCGGCGACGGAAAAGCCTTCGCGCGCAAGTTCGCGGCGCGTCACCGTGTCGAACAGATAGCAGCCCACCGTGATCCGGTCGCCGCCGCGCGATTCGACAAAGCCCGAGACGAGCGCGGAGGCCCCGGCTCGCCGCCAGTCGTCGAACGTGGGATCGGTGACTTCGTCGAAGTCGAGGCCGCGAAGGCCCACGGGACCGATGGGAGTAAGAACGCCGGTCAAGCGAAGATCGGAAGCGATGACCTCGGAAATCGAACGCGAAAGCGCGACGGTGTTGCCCGCGCTGGTTTCCTGCGGGCGAGGCACCGCCATGGTCGGCACCGCGACGGGCTGATTGCCCTGTTGGCCGCCGATGACATCGACCTCGAGCGGAGGTGCATCGCTATCCTGCGCGAAGGCGGCGGCGGGCCAGAGCACGATGGCGAGGAAGGCGGCGATGAGCTTGGACATGGGTGGGGCTCTCCTCAAGGCAGGCGGTAGGTCATGTTGATGTTCGACCAGCCGCCTTGGGCCGTGCTGTACAGCTCGGGCGGCAGGCCGCGAAGCGGCGAGCAATCGACATAGGTGTTGATCGCGAGGTCCTTCACGCGCTCCTCGTAACGTTCATTATCGGCATTGACGCCCTGCGTTCGCACAACGCGCGGCGGACGCGAAAGTCGCCCGTCGGGCGCGAGGCGCAGATTGAGCGTCACGCGGATCTGGTTGGCGCCAGGGCCCGGGTCGATCTGCCGGTCCGCGCAAGGCTGGACCTGGCGGCGGATCGCCTGCTGGATCGAGGCCATGGCGGCGGCATCGATGACCGGCGCGGCGGCCTGGCCGGTCTCGGCGCTGCCGGTGCGGCTATTTCCTTCGGCGACGCCTTCGAGGAAATCATCACCGAGACGCGACTGGCGGGGCCGGGGCCGTTCCTGACGCGGCGTCTCGGAACGGGCGCGAGGCGGGCTGGGACGCGGCGGCGGCTCGGCGGCGCGCGGCCGCGGCGCAGGAGTGGGTTCGACCCGAGGCGGCGGGGGAGGCAATTCCTCGACCTCGGGAGCGGGGGCTAATTCGGGTTCGGGCGAGACGGCCTGCGCGGCGGGCGCGCTTTCCTGCACGGGGGCGGCGGCAGTGAGGCCGACCTCGTCGACAAAATCGACGACGATGGCGGGCGGCTCGGGCGGAAGGGCGACCTTGGCAAGGCTAAGCGACAGGGCCGCGATCAGCGCCACATGGAAGCCGATCGAGAGGCCCGTGCCAGTCCATTCCGCGCGGTCGAGCTTCACCGTGCCTGTTCTCCCACCGAAACCAAGGCGACGCGATTGAGGCCGGCGCGATTGAGTTCGCCCATCACGCGCATCACCCGGCCATAATCGAGGCTACGGTCGGCGCGCAGGTAGATGCGCCGTCCTTCGGGAGGAGCGGGCTGAGCGGCGATTGCGGCAAGGCGGCTGGGCAGATCGCTTTCGGCCACGGGCGTGTCGTCGATGGTGAGGCTGCCGTCACGGTCGATCGACAATTGCACCGGCTCCATGTCTTGGTCGAGCGTTTCGGCGCGGCTTTCGGGCAGGTCCACGGCAACCCCGGCGACGAGGAGGGGAGCGGTGACCATGAAGATGATGAGCAGCACCAGCATCACGTCGACGAGCGGCGTGACGTTGATTTCCGCCATCGGGGCGCGCCGCTTGCGTCGGCCACGCCCGCTGCGTGCGGATGCGGAGACCGAAGCGCCCATCAGCCCTTGTCCAGTTCCCGGCTCAGTGTGGCCTGGAAGCGGTCGGCAAAGCGGCCCAATTCGGCTTCATAAAGGTCGAGCCGGTGCGTAAGACGGTTATAGGCGATGACGGCCGGGATGGCGGCGAACAGACCGATCGCCGTGGCGAACAGGGCTTCGGCGATCCCCGGTGCCACTACCGCCAGCGAGGTATTGTTGGCCCCGGCGATCGCGGTGAAGGAGCGCATGATGCCCCAGACGGTGCCGAACAGACCGACGAAGGGGGCGACCGAACCCACGGTGGCGAGAATGTTGAGACGGTCCGAAAGGCGGTCGAGTTCGCCCGCGATGGCGCCGTCGGCGGCGATCGCGATGCGTTCGCGCACTGCCGCACGGTCGGTCACGGTGCCGCGGGTCGAGCGACGCCATTCGTCGAGCGAAGCCGTCAGGATGATCGCGGGGGGAATCTTCTCCCGGCCCCGGCGCTCGTGGAAGTCGTCGATGTCCTTGGCGTTCCAGAAATCACTGACATATTTCTTGGTGCGCCGCCGCACCCGGGCAAGCCGCGCGCTATGGGTGAAAATGATCGCCCAGGTCCATATCGAGGCCGCGAGCAGGCCCAGCATGACCAGCTTGACCACAAGGTCGGCCTGCAGGAACAGGTTGAGGGGGCTCATCAAGTCGCCCGAAGCTGTCAAATCCGTCATTCTTCCCCTTTGGCCAGCTTGGCCGAAAATTTGTCGATCCATTCCGCCGGCTGGCGGACCGGCCGTCCTTCGGGCGACAGCAATGCTGCGGTCACCGTCGCATCGGCCAAGATTTCACGCCCTCGCATTACCCGTTGATGAATGAAACAGCTCGCGGCGCGAATTTTCGTGACTTTACTCAGGATAACAAGCTCGTCATCGAGTTTGGCAGGACGCTTCCAGCGGATCTGCATCTCGGTCACGGCATATGTGCCCAGACCCTGCTCGAATGCCGCGCGCTGGTCGATGCCGAGGCTGCGCAGCATGTCGGAGCGGGCGCGTTCGAAAAAGCGCAGATAGTTGGCATGATAGACGATGCCCGAAAGGTCGGTGTCCTCATAATAGACCGTCAGGGCGAAATGGTGCGTATTGCCCAGAAAATCGCCGCGATAGGGCCTGTCCAATGTCTCGCCTGTCATGGCGCCCGCCTTAGCGAGCCGCCTCTTGCGCGCCAAGCGTCGCGATCACTCGGTCGGTGAAACGGGCTCGAGGCGCGACCGGCGCCCAAGGCGCGAAATGGTGGCGATGACATTGTCCTGCGCGATCGACATGTCGGCCAGATGCTTGCCCCATCCTGCAAGGAAGATGCCGAACTGCCCGACTTCGCCGCCGACCCTGCGGGTCCGGACGTCGCCTGTCCCCGCGGCGCTGCGCACCTCGAAGTAGCCGCGCGGTCCGCCGTTGACGCAGCGGCCCTCCAATAATGCGGGGGTGCTTATGTAGGCGGTCGGCGGGGCGCCGGTCGCCGACCAGCGCACGGGGCCGCCGGGCACCGGATAGGAGGAGCGCGCGAACCAGAATCCGTCGAGCTTTTCCCAGTCCTTCGAACCTGCCCGCGCCGGATTGGTGCAGGCCACGGTCATGCCAGGTTCGGGGCTGTAGCCGAACATCGCGCCAGGCGGCGGTGCCTTGCCCGCTTCGTAGGTGACCCAGCTCATTACGCAGCCCGCCTGTTCGTCGCGGGTGCAGAGCGGGGTCTTGCGGAAGGTGCCGCCGACCGTCTTCCCTTCGGGGACGAGCGTATTCCAGCCGGGCAGGATGGCGCGGACCATGAGGTCGTGCGCGTCGCTATTCTCGATTTCCTCGGCGAGCAGGCGCTGGAGCATGATCGCGCCCTGGCTGTGCCCGATGAGGACGAACGGACGGCCTTGGTTGCGATTGGCGAGATAGTCCTGCCAGGCTGCCTTCACGTCGCGATAGGCGATCATGCCGGCTTCGGTGACATCGCCCCCGGTCGAGGCGACCGCGATCGCCGCCATCGTCATCTGGCGATAGATGGGAACGAAGGGACGGCAGACCCCCGACAGACGCGTGAACTGCGATTGTGTGACGAAATCCTCTTCGCTGCTGCTGGTGACGAGATCGCTATTGAGGCCGGGATCACGGCTGATCGTGGGATAGACGTAGAAACAGTCGACCGCCGGATTGCGCGCGGCGGCGGCGACTTTCTGTTCGCCAAAACCATCGGGGCCAAGCGGTGTGACCGCGATCGGCATCGAACAGATATCATTGCGCCCCGGCAGGCATAGCCAGCTCGAAGGGGAGGCATAGTCGGGAGCGGCAGGTTGGGCGGCGGCAGGCGTGGCGGCGATCGCCGACATAAGCAGCGAGAGAATGGGAACGGCACGCCTCACTTCTGTCCTCCATCGAACAAATTGTCCTGCGCTCCCTGGGGCGGGTTGAGACCGAGATGGGTCCATCCCTTGCCATTGAGACAACGCCCTCTTGCCGTGCGGGCAATGAGTCCCAGCTGAATGAGATAAGGCTCGATCACGTCCTCGATCGTGTCGCGCGGTTCAGACAGACCGGCGGCCAGCGTCTCCACGCCGACCGGCCCGCCGCCATAGAGATCGGCGATCATCATGAGGTAGCGCCGATCCATCGCGTCGAGCCCGAGTTCGTCGATCTCGAGGCGCCTGAGGGCGGCATCGGCGGTCTTCGCATCGACGCTTTCGGCGCCCGCGGCATGGGCGAAATCGCGCACGCGGCGCAAGAGGCGGCCAGCGATACGCGGAGTGCCGCGACTGCGGCGCGCGATCTCGGTGGCGCCATCCTCGGCCACAGGGGCATCGAGCAGGCGAGCGGCGCGGCGCACCACCTCGGTCAATTCCTCGACGGTATAGAAGTTGAGCCGCACCGGGATGCCGAAGCGGTCGCGGAGCGGCGTGGTGAGAAGGCCCTGCCGCGTGGTCGCGCCGACGAGCGTGAACTGCGGCAGGTCGATGCGGACCGAACGGGCGCTTGGTCCCTCGCCGATCATGATGTCGAGCGCGCGGTCCTCCATCGCGGGATAGAGGACTTCCTCGACCGCAGGATTGAGGCGGTGGATTTCGTCGATGAAGAGGACATCGCCATCTTCGAGATTGGTGAGCAGCGCGGCAAGGTCGCCCGACTTGGCGATGACCGGTCCCGAGGTCGCGCGGAAGCCGACGCCCATTTCCTTTGCAAGGATCCCCGCCAGCGTCGTCTTGCCGAGGCCCGGCGGGCCGAAGAAAAGGACATGGTCGAGCGCTTCGCCGCGGCTCTTGGCGGCATTGACGAAAATGCGCAGATTTTCGCGTGCGCCCTGCTGTCCGATGAATTCGTCGAGCGACTTGGGACGAAGCGCCGCGTCGGCATCTTCGGAGCGGCGTTCGGGCGTGGTCAGGCGGTCGGGGTCGGTAGCACTCATTTCGCGGCTTTCTTGAGCGCCATGCGGACCATTGCGTCAAGGGTCGCGTCCTTGCCCAATTCGTCCTGCGCGGCGGCGACGGCTTTCGAGGCTTCGGCGGGCTTGAACCCGAGACCCGCCAGCGCCGACAGGGCGTCGTTGGCGATGCTGCCCCTAGGCATGGCGCCCGGGCTGGCCCCGGCGAGATCAGGCGCGCCCAATTTGCCCGCCAGTTCGTTGACGATGCGCTGGGCGAGCTTGGGACCGACGCCATTGGCTCTTGCGACCATCGCCTTGTCGCCATTGGCGACCGCAGCAGCAAGTTCCTGCGGCGTGAGCACCGACTGGATGGCAAGCGCGACCCGGCCGCCGACGCCCTGGACGCTGGTGAGATGGCCGAAATTCTCCCGCTCGGCGGCGGTCGCGAAGCCGTAGAGCGTCATCGCGTCTTCACGGACCTGCATCTCTGTCAGCAGCATGACATGGCCGCCCACATCGCCGATCGCTTCGAGCGTGCGGCTGGAGACATGGACGAGATAGCCCACGCCTTGCACATCGAGGACACAGGTGTCGGTGCCGGTTTCGGCAAGCTTTCCGGTAAGGCGCGCGATCATCGGTCCACGCTAGCGGAGCGGGCCATCAGCGCAAGCCGCTCTTTCCCGCGGCGAGATGATGCGCATGGGTGATCGCCACCGCCAGCGCGTCGGCGGCGTCGGGTCCGGCGACGGTCGCTCCGGGAAGCAGTACCTTGATCATCGCGTGGATCTGCGCCTTGTCGGCATTGCCGACGCCCACCACCGCTTTCTTGACGAGGCGTGGGGCATATTCGCCGAGCGCGATGCCCGCGCGTGCCACCGAGAGGATGAGTGCGCCGCGCGCCTGCGCGAGCTTCAGCGTCGATTGGGCATTCTTGTTGACGAAAATCTCCTCGGCCGCCGCGGCGTCGGGAGCTTCGTCGGCGATAATGGCATCGAGCTGGCTGGCGAGATGCGACAGTCGCGCGGGAAGCGGTTCTTTCGCATCCGACTTGATCTGGCCATTGGCGAGATGGCGGATGCGGTTGCCCTCCGCCTCGATCAGGCCCCAGCCGGTGGTGCCGAGGCCCGGATCGAGGCCGAGAATTTTCATCGCCTAGTCGGCCTGGCCAAGGCGTTCCAGTTCGGCGTCCGAGAAAGTGTAATTGCCCCAGACGGTCTGGACATCGTCATCATCTTCCAGGGCTTCGATCAGGCGCACGAGCTGGTCGGCATCCTTGCCCTCGACTTCGGTTTCCATGTGCGGGCGCCAGGCCAGCTTGGCGGTCTCGGGTTCGCCGAGCGTCTTTTCGAGCGCACTTGCGACTTCGTGAAGCTGGTCGGCCTCGGTCCAGATGCTGTGCGTTTCCTCGTCCGACTGGATATCGTCGGCGCCCGCTTCCATCGCGGCTTCGAGGACCTTTTCCTCGCTGAGGCCGTCGGCCTTATATTCGATGAGACCGAGGCGATCGAAGCTGTGCGCGACGGCGCCGCTGGATCCCAGGTTGCCGCCATTCTTCGACAGGATGGTGCGCACGCTGGTCGCGGTGCGGTTGCGATTGTCGGACAGCGCCTCGATGATCAGCGCTACGCCGTTGGGGCCATAGCCCTCGTAGCGGATTTCTTCATAATCCTCGCCCTCGGACGCGCTCGCCTTGTCGATCGCCTTCTTGATATTGTCCTTGGGCATCGACTGCTTGAGCGCGGTGTTGACCGCGAGCCGCAGGCGCGGATTCATGTCGGGGTCGGGCAGGCCCATCTTGGCCGCGACGGTGATTTCGCGCGAAAGCTTGGAAAAGAGCGCCGAGCGCTTCTTGTCCTGCGCGCCCTTGCGATGCTTGATGTTGGCGAATTTACTATGGCCTGCCATGGGTCATCCCGAATGTGTGTGGTTCTTTCCCGCTGCCCAATACAGGCAGAAAACGGATTTGTTTAGGCCAGTTTGACCGCGGTGCCGGTGATCGAGATCATCAGCATCGAACCGGCCTTGCCGAGCACTTCATAATCGAGGTCGCAGCCGACGATCGCATCGCCGCCCAATGCACGCGCTTTCTCGACCATCTCGGTGATCGCTTCGCGGCGGGCCCGTTCGAGCACGCGCTCGTAGGAGCCCGAGCGCCCGCCGACGAGATCGGTGATCGAAGCGAAGATGTCGCGGAACATGTTGGCGCCGACGATGACCTCGCCGGTGGCGATGCCCAGATAGTCGACGATCTTATGGCCTTCGACCGAAGGGGTGGTGGTGACGATCATCGGCGGCTCCCTTTTTCGTATGATGTGGCTCAGGCCATTCCGAGCGCGGCGCGGTAGGT
Source organism: Sphingomicrobium lutaoense (assembly GCF_014195685.1). Taxonomy (GTDB): domain Bacteria; phylum Pseudomonadota; class Alphaproteobacteria; order Sphingomonadales; family Sphingomonadaceae; genus Sphingomicrobium; species Sphingomicrobium lutaoense. The sequence continues at coordinate 79,795 of NZ_JACICF010000001.1, forward strand.
CTCGATCAGCGCGTCCTGTTCCTGCAGTTCATGGCTTTCCATCTTCCGCAGCGAAATGATCTTGCGCATGATCTTGGTGTCATAGCCATTGGCCTTGGCCTCTGCATAGACGTCCTTGATATCGTCGGCGATGCCCTTCTTCTCTTCCTCGAGCCGCTCGATGCGCTCGATGAGAAGGCGTAGCTGGTCAGCCGCGATGGAACCGTCGCTCATAAATGTCTCCGAATCTTCCTGGGTCGTGAATTGGGTGCCGGCGGGCTTAAGCGAGCGATGCGCGAGGCTCAACCCGCTTGCGATGATATTCAGGGGCGTTATGGCGGGCGCGACCCGATGAAGGAATGAGATGATGGCAAGGACGCTCAAACCGCGCGGCCGCAAAGTGAAAATCCTCGCGACGCTGGGACCGGCGTCGGACACGCCCGAGATGATCGAGAAGCTGATGCGCGCGGGCGCCGATGCCTTCCGCATCAACATGAGCCATGGCGAGCAGGCCGACAAGGCAGCGCTCGTCCAGCATATCCGCGGGCTTGAGGACGTGCTGGGTCGGCCGACCACCATTCTCTTCGATCTCCAGGGGCCGAAGTTGCGCGTCGGCACCTTTGCCGAGGGCAAGGCGAAGCTGAAGAAAGGCGACCGCTTCACGCTCGATCGCAGCGATGCGCCAGGCAACAGCGAACGGGTCCAGCTGCCTCATCCCGAACTGTTCGACGCGATCCGCGAAGGCAGCCGCCTGCTCATCGACGATGGCAAAATGCGCCTGCGCGTGCTCGAAGCGGGCGCCGATGCGATCGTCACCGAGGTCGAGGTGTCGGGGACGATCCGCGACCGCAAGGGCGTTAACGTGCCGGACGTTCTCATCCCCATTCCCGCGCTCACCGAAAAGGATCGCAGCGACCTCGAATTCGCGCTTGAACAGGGCGCCGACTGGATCGCCTTGTCCTTTGTGCAGCGGCCCGAGGATGTCGCAGAGGCGCGCGAACTGATCGGCGATCGCGCGGGTATCATGGCCAAGATCGAAAAGCCGCAGGCGGTCGAATGTCTCGAGGATATCCTGACGCTCGCCGATGCGGTGATGGTCGCCCGCGGCGATCTGGGCGTCGAACTGCCGCCCGAGAAGGTGCCGCCGGTGCAGAACCGGATCGTCGCTACCGCGCGCCATTATGGCAAGCCCGTGGTCGTCGCGACGCAGATGCTCGAATCGATGATCAATTCGCCCACGCCCACGCGCGCGGAAGTGAACGATGTCGCCGACGCCATCTATGACGGCGCCGACGCGGTGATGCTGTCGGCAGAAAGCGCGGCGGGCAAATATCCGGTGAAGGCGGTCAAGATGATGGACCGTATCGGCCGGGCGGTCGAGGAGGACGAGCGTTTTGGCGACCGGGTCCATTTCACCGAAACCAGCCCCGAGGCGACGACCGCCGATGCGCTGGCCGAAAGCGCGCGTGGCATCGCGCGAACAATCAGCGCGACGGCGATGTGCTGCTACACCTCGTCGGGTTCAACCGCGCGGCGGATCGTTCGCGAACGCCCGCCGGTGACCACGCTGGTGATGACCGCGAGCCGCCAGGTGGCGCGCCGCCTCGGCATTCTCTGGGGCAGCCATGCGGTGCATACGCGCGATGTCACCAACTTCGAGGAAATGGTGGGCAAGGCGCGGCGCATGGCGCTTCGTCACCATATCGCGGGCAAGGACGACCGGCTGGTGATCATGGCGGGCGTTCCCTTCGGCACGTCGGGTTCGACCAATGTCATCCATGTCGTGAAACTGACCGGGGACGAGCTCGACATCTACCAGCGCAAGCTCGACCTCGACGGGGCGCTGAGCGATTGACGCCCAGCCTTTTCATGTGCCACCGCGCCGGTCCAACAGGAGAGGTTCATGCAGAAGACGATCGACGAGCTTGAAGCCAAACGCGAACAGGCGCGCATGGGTGGCGGTCAAAAGAGGATCGACGCCCAGCACAAGAAAGGTCGCCTGACCGCGCGCGAACGGCTGACGGTGCTCCTCGACGAGGGCAGCTTCGAAGAACTCGACATGTTCGTCGAGCATAATTGCACCGACTTCGGCATGGCCGACAACAAGGTGCCGGGCGACGGCGTGGTGACCGGCTCGGGCACGATCAATGGTCGCCTCACCTATGTCTTCGCGCAGGACTTCACCGTCTTCGGCGGTTCATTGTCCGAACGGCATGCCGAGAAGATCTGCAAGATCATGGACGCGGCGATGAAGGTCGGTGCGCCCGTGATCGGCCTCAATGATTCGGGTGGCGCGCGCATCCAGGAAGGCGTGGCCAGCCTCGGCGGCTATGCCGAGGTTTTCCAGCGCAATGTGCTCGCTTCGGGCGTCGTGCCGCAGCTCAGCCTCATCATGGGTCCGTGCGCGGGCGGCGCGGTCTATTCGCCCGCGATGACCGACTTCATCTTCATGGTCGAGGATACGAGCTACATGTTCGTCACCGGCCCCGACGTGGTGAAGACGGTGACCAACGAGGAAGTGACGCAGGAGGAACTGGGCGGAGCGATCACGCATACCCAGAAATCGGGCGTTGCCGACGCGGCATTCGAAAATGACATCGATGCGCTGCTCGCGACCCGCGAATTCTTTTCCTACCTGCCTTCGTCGAACCGGCACGAAGTTCCCGAAGTGCCGACCGACGACCCGTGGGATCGTCTGGAAGACAGTCTCGACAGCGTCATTCCGCCCAATGCCAACCAGCCCTATGACATGCACGAAGTCATCCGGAAGGTGGCCGACGAGGGACGTTTCTTCGAACTGCAGCCCAAGCATGCCGCGAACATCATCGTGGGTTTCTGCCGCATCGAAGGCAAGACGGTCGGCGTGGTCGCGAACCAGCCGATGGTGCTGGCAGGCGTTCTCGACATCAATTCCTCGAAGAAGGCGGCGCGTTTCGTTCGCTTCTGCGATGCCTTCGAAATTCCGATTCTGACCTTCGTCGATGTGCCGGGCTTCCTGCCGGGCGTCGGGCAGGAGCATAATGGCATCATCAAGCATGGCGCGAAGCTGTTGTTCGCTTATGCGGAGGCGACGGTGCCCAAGATCACGGTGATCACCCGCAAGGCCTATGGCGGCGCCTATGACGTGATGGCGTCCAAGCATCTTCGCGGTGACTTGAACTATGCCTGGCCGACTGCCGAAATCGCGGTGATGGGCGCCAAAGGCGCGGTTGAGATCATCTTCCGCAAGGATGCCGACGATCCCGAAAAGATCGCGGCCAAGACCCGGGAATATGAAGACCGCTTCGCCAATCCCTTCGTGGCGGCGTCGAAGGGCTTCATCGACGAAGTGATCATGCCCCACTCGACGCGCAAGCGGGTCGCGCTCGGCCTACGCAAGCTGCGCGACAAGCAGCTCGAAAACCCGTGGAAGAAGCACGACAATATTCCCCTGTAAGTCTGCCACGGCGACACCGGAACAACCCGGGCGGGGCATCGGAAATTGACGGAGAGCGCGATGAAACTCGGTAGGCTCAACCATGTCGGCGTTGCGACGCCGTCGATCGAAAGCTCAATCGCCCATTATCGCGAGACGATGCGGGCGGAGGTGATCCGCGAGCCTTTCGACCTGCCCGAGCAAAAGGTGAAGGTCTGCTTTGTCGACACGCCCAACAGCCAGATCGAGCTGATCGAGCCGCTGGGCGAGGATTCGCCGCTGACCAATTTCCTCGCCAAGAACCCGCTCGGCGGGCAGCATCATCTGTGCTTCGAAGTGCCCGACATCGACGAGGCTCGCGCCTATTTTGAAGGCAAGGGCAAGCGCATCCTCGGACCGACGCGGATCGGGGCGCATGGCACGCCCATTTTCTTTCTCCATCCCAAGGACATGGAAGGGGTGCTGACCGAGATCATGGAGAGCCCCAGACAGGCCCATTGATTTTGCGTTAACCCTGATCCCTTGCCGTCGCGCGCAAAGCGGCGCACCATGTCGGTTTCCCGACTCGCCGGGGAAAGGGGATGATGATGGCGATGGAAGAGCTGCAGCTTCCGCTCGAAAGAGATCTGTTCTTTCGGTCGATCATCCGCACGCTCGCCGGATCGCTCGAGGAAACCGTCGGTCCCGAGGAGGCCGAAGGCTATGTGTCGATCGTGGGTAGCGAGATCGGCAACTGGATCGAGGAAAAATATTGCGAGGCACTGGGGCGCGACAAGCTGACGCCGCAGGAAGTGGCCGAGGTGCTGGTCGATCTCAAGCGACGCATCGGGGGCGAATTCTTCATCGAATCGGTCGATGACGACAAGATCGTCCTCGGCAACCGGAAATGTCCGTTCGGTGACCTGGTGAAGGGGCGGCCATCGCTCTGCCAGATGACCAACAATGTCTTCGGACGCATTTCGGCCAACCAGGCCGGCTATTCGAAGGTCGATATCCAGGAGACGATCGCGATGGGAGCGCCCGGCTGCCATGTCGTCGTGCATCTGCGGCCCGAGCCCACGGAGGACATCGAGGGCCACGAATTCTTCCGCGTGAAGGGCCCGGCAGCCTGATGGGCCCTGTCGCGCCTGGCCGGACGATTTCGGACCGGTTGATACAGGCGCTCGATCATGAAGTCGTCCTGCTTTCCGAGGACGCGACCATCGTCGATCTCAACGTGGCGGCGCGCAAGACCCTCGGCGGCGGAGAGCCGGGGAGGCCGCTTGGCGACTTTGCCGATACGCAAAGAGCTAGCGCCCTGATGACGCGGGCAATCGGAGGCAGTGTCTTCGTTCCGATCAATCTTTGGCTCGCCAATGGCCGGACGCTCAAGATGCGCGGACGCGGCCTTCGCGACATCCTGACCGACGAGGTCCATCTCCTGCTGGTCGGAGACCAGCGGCGCGACCAGGGTTTTTCACGCCTCAAGCAATTGGTCGATGAACTCAACGAGGAGGCGGAACGGCGCTCGCGCTTGCAAATCCAGCTGCAGGAAGCCCTTGATCGCGAACAGCATATGCGGTCCGAACTGGTGCACCGAGTGAAGAACAATCTCGCGCTCCTCGTCTCGATGGTCCAGCTTCGCGGAACCGATGACAGTCCCGAGGTGATCGACGCGCTGACTTCGGTGCGCGAGCGCATCATCGCGATCGCCTCGGTACATGATTTGCTCGATCAGAGCGGCGAGGTGGATTGGCTCGACGCCGACGAACTGATCGTCAGCCTCTGCCGCCAGATCGACAAGTCGCTCGCGCCCGAGCATGTCCGGATCGAAACTTCGCTAGATCCCTTGCGCCTCCATATGCGCGAAGCGGTGCCGGTCGCCATCCTGATCAACGAGCTGATGACCAATTCGCTCAAGCACGCCTTCCGTGACCGGGACGGGGGATGCATCCGCGTGACGATGCAGGTGAAGGACGGAGGGGTGCGCATCGACGTGCTTGATGATGGCTCGGGCATCCCCGAGGATGCGCGGCAGGGATCGGGGAGGCGGCTGTCGGGCGTGTTCGCGCGACAATTGCACGGCCGCCTCGACTGCAAGAGCGGGGATGAGGGCACTTGCTGGACGCTGCGCTTCCGGCCAAGACAAATTGCATGAACGAACTGGGATCGGGTCGCCCCGAGGAAATCTTTGTCGGCATCGTCGCGCTGGTGCTGGCCGTGCTGGTCGGAGTGCGAGTGCGCGAGGCGCGGCGCACGGGGGAAATCCCTCTGTGGCGCAAGCGGACCACACGCGCCGAGATGGGCGAAACGAAATTCAACGCGCTCCTACTCGTCAATCTCGCGGTGCTGCTGCTTCTTCTCGTGGCGGGTTTCGACATGCTCCTTGATCTCAGACTCATGGGCTGATTGCTCCTGTCATGCGTTCCCGCTAGGGAGGCGCCATGACAGACAAAGCAAGCCGTTCCGACTGGGAATCGAAGGCCGAAAAGGAAGCGAAGGGACGCGATCTTCGCGTCACCACGCCCGAACATATCAGCCTAAAGAATGTCTATGGTCCCGAGGATGTCGAGGGCCGCGACCCCGGCTATCCCGGCCTCCCGCCCTATACGCGTGGGCCCTATGCAACCATGTATGCAGGCCGGCCCTGGACCATTCGTCAATATGCGGGGTTTTCGACTGCCGAGGAATCGAACGCTTTCTACCGCCGCAATCTCGAGGCGGGTCAGAAGGGCCTTTCGGTCGCCTTCGATTTGGCAACTCACCGCGGCTATGACAGCGACCATGAACGGGTCGCGGGCGATGTCGGCAAGGCCGGTGTCGCAATCGATACCGTCGAGGACATGAAGCTCTTGTTCGACGGCATCCCGCTCGACCAGATGAGCGTGTCGATGACGATGAATGGCGCGGTGCTTCCGGTGATGGCCTTCTACATCGTCGCCGCCGAGGAACAGGGCGTCGATCATGCTCAGCTGACCGGCACGATCCAGAACGACATCCTCAAGGAATTCATGGTGCGGAACACCTATATCTATCCGCCCGCGCCATCGATGCGGATCGTGTCCGACATCATCGCCTATACTTCGGAGGAAATGCCGCGCTTCAACAGCATTTCCATCAGCGGCTATCATATGCACGAAGCCGGGGCGACGGCGGTGCAGGAACTGGCCTATACGCTGGCCGACGGCGTCGAATATGCGCGCACCGCGATGGCGGCGGGCATGGAACTCGACAAATTCGCTCCGCGCCTCAGCTTCTTCTTCGGCATCGGCATGAATTTCTTCATGGAAATCGCCAAGCTGCGCGCCGCGCGCACGCTGTGGGCCGAACTGATGGACAAGTTGGGCGCCAAGTCGGAAAAATCGAAGCTGCTGCGTACCCATTGCCAGACCTCGGGGGTCTCGCTGACCGAGCAGGATCCCTATAACAATATCGTGCGCACCACGATCGAGGCGATGGCCGCGACACTGGGCGGGACCCAGTCGCTGCACACCAACAGCTTCGACGAGGCAATCGCGCTGCCGACCGATTTTTCGGCTCGGATCGCCCGCAACACCCAGCTTATCCTCGCCGAGGAAAGCGGGATCACCGCGGTCGCCGACCCTCTGGGCGGCTCCTATTATGTCGAGGCGCTTACCAACGAACTGGTTGAGCGCGGGCGCGAACTGATCGACGAGGTGGAAAAGCTTGGCGGGATGACCAAGGCGGTGGCCGAAGGGCTGCCGAAGCGCCGGATCGAGGAAGCGGCCGCCGAGCGCGCGGCCAAGGTCGACACCGGCGAAACCGTCATCGTCGGGGTGAACAAGTATCGCCTCAAGGACGAGCCGGAGATCGACATTCTCGAAGTCGACAATGCCAAGGTGCGCAGCGCCCAGATCGCGCGCATCGAACGGGTCAAGGCCGCGCGCGACGATGCCGAGGTCAAGGCCGCGCTGGCGGCGCTGGAAGAGGGCGCGCGGGGCAAGGAAAATCTCCTGCGCCTGTCGGTACGCGCCGCGCGGGCGCGGGCGACGCTGGGCGAGATTTCCTACGCGCTCGAACGGGCGTTCGGGCGCTATGATACCGTGCCGCAGCCGGTCTCGGGCATCTATGGCCAGCGCGCCGACGAAGCCTGGGAAGCCGCGCGCGACGGCACGCAGAAAGTCACCGAGCGGCTCGGGCGCGCGCCCAGAATGCTGGTCGCCAAAATGGGCCAGGACGGGCATGACCGGGGCGCCAATCTCGTGAGTTCGGCCTTTGGCGACCTTGGCTTCGACATCGTCGCCGGACCGCTGTTCCAGACGCCCGAGGAAGCCGCGAAGATGGCGGTCGACGAAGGCGTGGACGTGGTCGGGGCATCGTCCCTGGCGGCAGGGCACAAGACGCTCATCCCCGAGCTGATCGGCCATCTGAAGGACATGGGCCGCAGCGACATCAAGGTGATCGCGGGCGGGGTCATCCCGCCGCAGGACTATGCATTCCTTCGCGAGCGCGGTGTTCAGGCGATCTTCGGGCCGGGCACCAATCTTGCCGATGCGGCGGATGAAGTGCTGCGATTGCTCGGTCACAACAAGCCCTCGAGGGATGAGGCCGCAGAGTGATCCTGCCGCTCCTCTTGTTGCTGGCACAGTCGGGCGATGAACCCGATTGCAGCGACACCGGGGCTTTTTCGCAAGCGGAGCTCAACTGGTGCGCCTGGCATGATTACCAGGCCGCCGATGCCGAACTCAATCGCTTGTGGAGTGCCTTGGGAGACGATTGGCGCGACCGGATGCGGCCTGCGCAGCGGGCCTGGCTCGCTTATCGCGATGCCCAATGCGGGCTGGAAGCAAGTATCTGGGAAGGCGGCTCGGCGGAATCGATGGTCACCGGCATGTGCCTTGAAAGGCTGACCAGGCTCCGTATCGAGGAAATCCGGCATGCCCATCCGGAAGGCTTGCCGATGCCGGAAGATTCGCAGGCGCGCTGACTCCCGGAAAGCGCGGAAAAATGCTAATGATCGCCCCGTCGAAACGGGGAGAAGCATGATGAAAGCCTATGTTCTCGCGGCCGCTTGCGCGGCCTTGTGCGTTCCCGCCCTTCCGATCGCCGCGCAGGGCCAGCAGGCCGTCCAGCCGGAGCGGATCGACAGCCATGGCTGGGCGATGGTCGAATATATCAAGCTCAAGCCCGGTACCGGGCAGCGGGCCGAGGAAATCATCCGCGACTATTTCCTCAAGGCCGACAATATGGTCGATGCCAGCAGCGGGATCCACGGCCTGCACATGATGACCGGCGAATGGGACATGATCTACGTCTTCCCGCTGAAGGAAGGGGTGAGCGACCTTACCTGGCGGCGCAGTCCCGAACAGATCGCCTGGATGGGCAAGATGGCCGAGATCGCGGGTGGCATGGACAAGGCTGCTGCCATCCTCGAGGAATGGGACGGGCTGGTCGCGCATCGCGAGCGGGCGCTGGGCTATATGCCTGCCTCTCCCGATTAAGCACGACTTGAAGCTTGCCGCCGGTGTCGGCATAGCGGGCCAACGCTGAAATTCGCCGAAATTCCGGAGGCCCGATGTTCAAGAAGATCCTGATCGCCAATCGCGGTGAGATTGCCTGCCGTGTCATGCGCACGGCGAAGCGGATGGGGATCGCGACCGTTGCCGTCTATTCCGATGCCGACGCCAAGGCGCCGCATGTGAAGATGGCGGACGAGGCCGTGCACATCGGCCCCGCGCCCGCGGCCGAAAGCTATCTCTTCGCCGAGAAGATCATCGCGGCCTGCAAGGAAACCGGCGCCGAAGCGGTGCATCCCGGGTACGGCTTCCTTTCCGAGCGCGCCTCCTTCGTCGAAGCGCTCGACAAGGCGGGGATCACCTTCATCGGTCCGCCCGCGCCCGCAATCGCGGCGATGGGCGACAAGATCGAATCCAAGAAGCTGGCGAAGGAAGCAGGCGTCAATGTCGTGCCCGGCTATCTGGGCGAAATCGCCGACACCGACGAAGCGGTGAAGATCGCGGGCGAAATCGGCTATCCGGTGATGATGAAGGCGTCCGCGGGCGGCGGGGGCAAGGGCATGCGGCTCGCTTATTCGGAAAAGGATGTTCGCGAAGGCTTCGAAGCGACCAAGCGCGAAGGCCTGTCTTCCTTTGGCGATGACCGCGTCTTCATCGAAAAATTCATCGAGGAACCGCGCCACATCGAGATTCAGGTGCTCGGCGACAAGCATGGCAACATCGTCTATCTGGGCGAGCGCGAATGCTCGATCCAGCGACGCCACCAGAAGGTGATCGAGGAAGCGCCCTCGCCTTTCGTCAGCCCCGAAATGCGCAAGAAGATGGGCGAGCAGGCGGTCGCGCTGGCCCGTGCGGTCGATTATCATTCGGCGGGCACGGTCGAACTGATCGTGTCGGGCAAGGACAAGACCGGTGACGGCTTCTACTTCCTTGAAATGAACACCCGCCTCCAGGTCGAGCATCCGGTTACCGAGGAAATCACCGGAGTGGACCTGGTCGAGCAGATGATCCGCGTCGCCTATGGCGAGAAACTGCCGTTCGGGCAGGAGGATGTGAAGCTCGACGGCTGGGCGATCGAGGCGCGCGTCTATGCCGAGGATCCCTATCGCGGATTTCTGCCTTCGACGGGTCGGCTCACAACCTACAATCCGCCTGAGGAGCAGCGCGGCGAGGATGGTGTCGTGCGCGTCGACGATGGCGTTGCCGAGGGCGGCGAGGTGTCGATGTTCTACGATCCGATGATCGCCAAGCTCATCACCCATGGCGAGAGCCGCGAACAAGCGATCGACCTGGCGGTCGAGGCGCTCGATGCCTTCCAGATCGAGGGTCTTGCCGACAATGTCGATTTCCTTTCGGCCCTGATGCAGCATGAGCGTTTCCGTTCGGGCAAGCTGACCACCGGCTTCATCGCCGAGGAATATCCCGAAGGGTTCGAAGGTGCGCCCGCTAGCGAGGAATTGATGCGCGATCTCGTCGCGCTGACCGCTCTCATCGCGATGACCGAGGAAACCCGCATGGCGCTGATCGACGGGCAACTCGGCGACCCGGTTTTCCCCAGCCCCTATCAGACGGTGATCCTCGAAAAGAAGGAATATCCGGTTTCGATCGTCCCCGAGGAAGGGGCCACGATGATCTCGGTGGGTGATGGCGATCCGATGGAAGTGATTGCCGACTATGCGCCGGGGCAGCGCTTGCTGGTCGCCGATGTCGAGAACCGCCGCCGGATCGTGCAGGTCGATCGCACCGCGAGGGGTTACAGGCTGACGACGCGTGGCGCATCGCATTCGGCCCGCATGTTGCCGCGCCATGTCGCGCAACTGTCGCACCATATGATCGAGAAGGTCGCCCCCGATCTATCGCGCTTCCTGATGGCCCCGATGCCGGGCCTTCTGACCCAGCTGAAGGTCTCGGAAGGCGATACGGTCGAAGTGGGACAGCCTTTGGCGGTGGTCGAGGCGATGAAGATGGAGAATATTCTCCGCGCCGAGAAGAGCGGGACGGTCAAGACCATCCCGGCAAGCGAAGGCGAGAGCCTGATGGTCGATCAGGTCATCATGGAATTCGAATAAGAGGCGATTGTCGGCTCGTCAGTCGCCGTTGACGGGGAATTGAACTCGGAATTCCAATCCGTCGGGATGCCAGTCGGCCTCGGCCGTTCCGCCGAGCTGACGCACGCTGGCGTCGATCATCTGCGTCCCGAAGCCCTTTTTCTCGGGCGGTGTCACGGGCATTGAGCAATGCTCGCGCCAGCGCAGCACGACCTTGGCGCCGTCGGCCAGCCAGCCCAGATCGACCCGCCCATCGCTGCCCGACAGCGCGCCATATTTAAGCGCATTGGTGGCCAATTCGTGCAGCACCATCGCCAGCGCCGAGGTCGACATGGTGTCGAGCAGGACGTCATTTCCCTTGATCGCGACCCGCTTATCCTCGCCGATCACGCTCGTCAGAACCGTGCTTACCGTCTCTTCGAGGGAGGCATGCTGCCAGTTGCTGTCGGTGAATAGACTATGCGCCCGGCCAAGGGATTCGATGCGTCCGAGGAAGGCGTGGCTGAACTGTTCGATCGTCTGGCTCGACCGTGCTGTCTGGCTGGCCACGGCGGAGATGACCGACAGGAGATTCTTTATCCTGTGATTGAGCTCGCCGATCAGCAATTTCTGCCGCTCGTCCGCAAGGCGCCGTTCGGTGATGTCGCGAAGGAAGCCCAGGAAAATCGGTGTGCCGAACTCCTTGGTGTGGGTAATCGACAATTCGATCGGCACTTCATGGCCCGCGCGGTGCATCGCATCGATTTCAATATGCTGATCGAGAACGGGGCCCTCGCCGGTGGCGAGATAATGGGCAAGTCCCTTTTCATGCGCATCCCGGTGACGTTCGGGAATGATGAAATCGCTCATGCGCATTCCGATCACGTCATCGGCGGACCAGCCGAATATCCGACAGGCTATGTCGTTCCAGCCTGTAACGATCCCGTCCTCATCCATCACGATAACCGCGTCAAGGGCGGTGGCGAGCACTGCATCGAGCGCACGATTTCCAGTAGCGGATGCCATTACACATCCGTAACTCGACTCGACTGAAAGTGAAGAATTATTCTTCTCTCAGGGCCACTCGGCGCAATTTGCCCGTCGCAGTCTTTGGAAGGGCATCGCGAAATTCGATTTCACGCGGATATTTGTAAGGTGCAATCTTTCCCTTAGTGAAAGTTTGCAATTCTTCAATCAAGGCCTGTCCGGCGGCCCATCCTTTGGCCAATACGATGAACGCCTTGATTTTCTGGCCTCTTTCCTCGCACGGCACGCCGATGACCGCGCACTCGGCGACCGCGTCATGGGCGAGCAGGGCATTCTCGACCTCGGGCGCGCCGATATTGTAGCCCGCCGAGATGATCATGTCGTCCGAACGGGCGCGATACCAGAAATAGCCGTCGGCATCCTTGGCATAGGTATCGCCCGTGACGTTCCAGCCATCGACAACATAATCGGACTGGCGCGGATCATCGAGATAGCGGCAACCGGTCGGCCCCTTGATCGCCAGTCGGCCTTCGCCTTCATCGAGCGGGCGATTGTCGGGATCGAGAATCGTCGCCTCATAGCCGGGCACCGCCTTGCCCGTGCTGCCGGGGCGGATGTCCTCGCCCGATGCCGAAATGAAGATGTGCATCAGTTCGGTCGAGCCGATGCCGTCGATCAACTTGATCCCCGTTCGCTCGTGCCAGGCATGCCAGGTCGCTTCGGGTAGATGCTCGCCTGCCGAGATGCAGACCCGCAGGCTCTTCAATGCCTCGTCGAGACGGGGGTGTGACAACAGCGCCTTATAAGCGGTGGGCGCGGTGGCCAGGTGAGTCACGCCATGATCGATCACCGCGTCCATGAGCTTGTCGGGCCGTTCGATGGTCGCGGCGGTCGCGCCGGCGCGGAAGGGAAAGAGAAGGGTCGCGCCCAGTCCGAAAGTGAAGGCGAGGGGAGCGGAAGTCAGGAAGACATCTCCTTTGCCGCCGCCCACGACATGTCGGGCGAAACTATCGCAGGGGGCCAGCACGTCGCGGTGGAAATGGACGCAGCCCTTGGGAATTCCGGTGGTGCCCGAAGTAAAGGCGATCAGCGCCGGATCGTCGCTCGCAGTGTCGAGCGCGTCCAGCGGTTCAAGAGGTTCGGTCTTCGCGTTCAGCGGCCCCTTGCCATGGTCGCCGTCATAGACGGTGACCGAGCGCATTTGGCGGGTCTGCTCGGCGCCCTCGCGGAAATCGCCGATGAAGCGGCTATCGACCAGCGCATGGCTGATTCGGGCCTTGTCGATTACCGTCGCGATTTCGCCGGGGCGAAGCATCGGCATGGTAGCTACGACCACGCCGCCCGCCTTCAGTACCCCGAGCCAGCAGGCGAAAAGCGTGTAGCAATTGGGTCCGCGAAGGAGAACCCGTTCGCCGGGCACAAGGCCCTCCTTTTCGACGAGAAAGCGGGCGATCCGTCCCGAAAAGTCGTCAATCTCGCCATAGGTCCAGCGCCCCATGCCGTTGACCACGGCCACGGCGTCGCGGTCCTTGTCACGGAGCAGTTCGGCGGCGGAATTGAGCCGTTCGGCATATTGGAGCTCGGGCAGGGTGAAGCGGAATTCGGGCAGCTGGTCCGCGGGCGGCAGATGGTCGGTGACAAAGGTATCGCGCGTCATTCGGGTACCACCGCAGTCGCTTCGATTTCCACCAAGGCTTGCTCCTCGACCAACCGGCTGACTTCGACCAGCGCCATCGCCGGATAATGCTTTCCGATCACTTCCTTCCAGACCCATCCGATTTGCGCGGCTTCGGCAAGATAGGCGTCGCGATCGGTGACATAGGCGGTCATGCGCACGATGTGCTCGGGGCCCGCTCCATCCTCGGCGAGGATCGCCAGGATATTCTTGAGCGTCTGTTCGAACTGGCCGGTAAGGCCGTGCGCCTCGAACTGTTCCTGCTCGTTCCAGCCGATGACGCCCGCGGTGAAGACCAGCCGTCCCGAGGCACTGATGCCATTCGAATAGCCCTTGGGCCTCGGCCAGCCCGGCGGTTGCAGTCGCTTCATTTGACGAGATCTTTCCCGATGATCTGGCGCTGCACTTCACTGGCTCCTTCATAGATACGGAGGGCGCGGATTTCGCGATAGAGTTCCTCGACCTTGCTGCCCTTGGTCACGCCCAGGCCCCCATGAAGCTGCACGGCGGCATCAATGACCTTTTGCGCTTCCTCGGTCGCGTGCAACTTGGCCATGGCGGCAGCGCGGCGATGGTCGGCCTCGGGCGCCTTGTCCTGTTCATAGGCTGCTCTTGCGATCAGCAGCGCGCTGCCGTCGACCGAAAGCGCCATTTCCGCGAGCCGTGCCTGCGTTACCGGATGGTCGGCCAGCATCGCATCGCCCAGGGGGCGGCCCTTGGTGAAGGCGATCGCTTCATCGAGCGCGCGGCGGGCAAAGCCCAGCGCTGCCGCGCCGACCGTCACGCGAAAGAGGTTCAGGGTCTGCATCGCGATGGCAAATCCCCGTCCTTCCTCGCCGAGAAGTGCGGACGCCGGAAGGCGGACATTGTCGAGCTTGAGCCGGGCGAGGGGATGTGGGGCGATCGTCTCGATCCGTTCGGCAATCTCGATCCCCGGCGTGGCCATCGGAAGGACGAAAGCCGACAGGCCCCGCGCGCCTTCTTCTGCGCTGCCCGTGCGCGCGAAGATCGTCAGCACATCGGCGATCGTCCCGTTCGAGATGAAACTCTTCTCGCCGTTCAATACCCATTCGTCACCTTCGCGCACCGCGCTGGTGGCGATGCGCGCGGCATCCGATCCGGTGTCGGGCTCGGTAAGGGCGAAGGCGGCGATGGCCTGGCCACGGCCTACGCGAGGAAGCCATGCTTCGCGCTGCTGCGCCGTGCCGAACAGACTGATCGCGCCCGATCCGAGCCCCTGCATGGCAAAGGTGAAATCGGCCAGCCCGCTTTGGTAGGCTAGCGTCGCGCGCGCCACGGCGAGGTTGCGGACGCTCGGGCGCTGGCCACCGCGTGCCACGCAATGTTCGAGGAAATCGTTGCGGCCAAGCATCACCACGATGGTGCGGCATTCGGCGTCCACGTCCTTTCCATGCGAGTGAACCAGATTCTGGCCGGACCATTCGCCAAGCTCCCGGGCAAGGCGGCGCTGCTCGTCTTCGAAAAAGGGCCAGTCGAGCCAGTCAGTCACCCTTGAACTCCGGCTTCTGCTTCGCCGAGAAGGCTTCGAATGCGCGCGTGAAATCATTGGTCGCCATGCAGATCGCCTGCGCCTGCGCTTCCATTTCGAGGGCAGTGTCGATAGCGACTGCCCATTCCATGTCGAGCTGCCGCTTGGTCATCGAATGCGCGAAGGCCGGGCCAGTGGCAATCTGGCAGGCAAGGTCGGTCGCGACGGCAAGCGGATCCTCGTCGACCCGCTGATAGAAGCCCCAGTCATGCCCTTCCGAAGCCGACATGGCGCGACCGGTGTAGAGAAGGTCCGCGGCGCGGCCATGGCCGATTAGGCGGGGAAGGATGGCGCAGGCACCCATATCTGCGCCCGAAAGGCCGACGCGGCTGAAAAGAAAAGCGGTGCGTGCCTCCGGATGCGCGACGCGAAGGTCGCTGGCCATTGCAAGGATCGCGCCCGCACCCGCGCAGACGCCTTCGATCGAGGCGATGATTGGCTGCGGACAGGCCCGCATCGCGCGAACGAGGTCGCCGGTCATGCGCGTGAAGGCCAGCAGTTCGGGCATCGACATCCGCGTCAGCGGGCCGATGATCTCATGCACATCGCCGCCCGAACAGAAATTGCCTTCATCGCCCGACAGGATGATCGAGCGAACATCGCGGTTGGTCACCAGCGCGCGAAAAGTATCGCGAAGTTCGGCATAACTGTCGAAGGTCAGCGGGTTCTTCTTCTTGGGCCGCGACAGGGTGATGGTCGCGACGCCATTATCACCGTCATAGGCCCATCGAAAATGCTCGGGATCGAAATGGGGTGGGTGGAAGGTCATGCGTCGCTTCCTCCGTCGATGACCAGCGCTGCGCCGTTCACGTCACGGCTCTGCGGCAGGCAGAGAGTGAAGATCTGCGTCGCGACGCCGTCGGGGTGGACGAGCCGGCCATTGGCGTTGAACGCGGCGATGGCCTCCCGGCTTTCGGCTTCGCTGCGCCCGGTCTTGGCGGCGACCCGCGATGCCGACTGGTCGGTCATCGGCGTGTCGACATAGCCCGGGCAGATCGCGTTGACCGTTAGCGGGCTCTTGGCGAACTCCTTCGCCATCGAGCGCATCAGGCCGAGAAGGCCGTGCTTGGATGCTGCATAATGGGCGGCATAGGGCGTGCCGCGAAGACCCGCGACCGAAGCGACGAAGATGATCCGCGTATCCTTCCCTTCCAAGAGGTCGGGAAGCGCGGCCTGGGCGCAATGGAAAGCAGCGGTCAGGTTGACGGCGATGATCCGGTCCCAGTCATCTGCAGCAAGCTTGGCGAAAGGCGCGCTGTCGGCAATCCCCGCATTGACGATGAGCAGTTCAATCGGGCCATGTGCGTGACGCGCGCTTTCATAGGCGGCTTCGATGGCCTTCCGGTCGGTCACGTCGCATGGAATGGCCTTGCCGCTAGTCTCTCCAGCGACTTGCTCGATCGGCCCGCTGCGCCTTCCGAGAAGAGAGCATTTTGCTCCGGCAGCAGCGAGATGCGCGGCAGTGCTGGCACCGATGCCGCTACCTCCGCCGGTTATCAGCGCATGACGATTTTCGAGCACGGCCAAACCAATTCCCCCTGCCTGTTCGCGAGCGAACTTGGCGCAAGCGCTGGTCGGGCGCAAGCGCGCATCATGCGCGGCGGATCCGATCCCATGGACCGTGGATGGCGAGCGTGAAGCCCGGTTCCTGGATGTTGACGAAAAGGACCTGGCCATCGGGCGAGAAGCAGGCGCCGCAAAATTCGCTGCGCTCGCCATGAGCATTGCGCGCGAGGTCGTAGACGAGGCCCTGCGGCGTGAGACCACGCAGATATTGGTCACCGACGCCGTCTTCGCAAAGAATAAGATCTCCCCAGGGCGCGACCGCGAGATTGTCGCAATATTCGAGTGTTCCCGCGCCCGGCGATTCAAAGAAGAGTTGCAGGCTTCCTCCGCCTTCCTCGGCGGGACGGTAGCGGAACACCTGGCCCACTTCGGCTGCCCCGCCCGAGGTGCAGTTGAAGAAGATGTCGCCGCGTGCGCCCGGTCGATGGCCATAGGCCATGCCTTCGCCGCGACGGAACAGTGCCGCGCCCGCCGCATGGCCCCGCTCGGCCAGATCGTCATCCGGGGCCTCGACATTGTCGAGATCGATCCAGCGCACGCGATAGTCGCGCCCTTCCTCGATCAGACCGGCGGTGACATTACCGGTATCGACGCCCGGCATGCCCTCGATCGCGAGTGCCTGAAGCTTGCCGCCGCGCGCCAACTGGCTGGGCACGTCGGGGAGAAATCGGTAGAAAAGTCCCGCCTGCTGGTCCTCGGTCATATAGACGATGCCGCTGTCGGGATCGACCGCACAGGCCTCGTGGGTAAAGCGCCCCATCGCCTTCAAGGGAACCGGATCGACCGGCCCTTTAGCCAAGGCGGGGACCTCGAACACGAAGCCGTGGGGTTTTCGTCCGATATCGGTGGTTTCCTCGCAGCTCAGCCAGCTGCCCCACGGCGTCGCGCCGCCCGCGCAATTGATCTTGGTGCCGCCGAGCGCGAGAAACTGCCGTTCTACGCGCGGTTGGCCGAGTTCATAATGCGCGATGGTGACGCCACCATGATAGGGCCTTCCATCGGGTCGCAGGTTATAGAGTTTGTCGCGCGGGAAACGGTCGAGCAGCGCCTCACCCTTGCCGAAGGCGCTGATCGGATAGTCGTAGGGGATCTCGTGATTGCGGGTGAGAATGACCCGCTTCGGATCGCCGGGCATGGCGAAGCAGGCCATCCCGTCGGGGCGCCCGGGCAGCTTGAGCCCGTCGGCCATCGTCTCGCCCGTTTTCGAGATGAGATGGTAGGTGAAGCCTTCGGGCAGGTCGATGATGCCGCGCGGATCGGGCTTGAGGGTGAGGCCCTTGTTCGTGGTCGGAATGTTGGGCTGGTAGAACAGCCGGAGCCCCCCATAGGCCGCCGCGATTGCGGCTGCGGACGTCCCGATGACGGCGCGGCGTGACATTTTCATTCTCGAATTTCCCATCTCACGCCCAAGTCAGCCCGTGCCCAGCATGGGGAAGCAGGCGCCCTTTGCAAGCCTTGCATTAATTGGCGGGAAAATGCCGGGTCTTTACTGCGCGGCGGCGACCTCCTACCCCATGCGTCCATGCAGACAGCGACACTTTTCAGCCTCGCCCTTTACTTCATCGTCATGATCGCAATCGGCCTTTGGGCCTGGCGGCGGTCCACCGATACCAGCGAAGGATATCTGCTGGCCGGCCGCAATTTGCATCCCGCGGTCGCCGCACTCTCGGCAGGCGCTTCCGATATGTCGGGATGGCTGCTTCTCGGCTTGCCCGGCGCGCTCTACGCCGCGGGCCTGGTCGAGGCCTGGATCGGCATTGGCCTTTTTGTCGGCGCGCTCGTCAACTGGATCGTCGTGGCGCCGCGGCTGCGCAACCAGACCGAAAAGCTGGGCAACGCGCTGACCATTCCCGAATTCCTGTCCAACCGCTTTCCGGACAAGGCGGTCGCCCTGCGCGTGGTCAGCGCGCTCATCGTCGTGGTCTTCTTCGCCGTCTATACCGCCGCGGGGCTGGTTGGGGGCGGCAAGCTGTTCGAGACCAGCTTTGCCGGTATGCTGCCCGGGCTGGGAATGAGCGACTATATGGCGGGCATCTGGATCACCGCCTTGGTGGTGCTGGCCTATACGATGGTCGGCGGCTTTCTTGCCGTGAGCCTCACCGACTTCGTCCAGGGGATCATCATGGTCACCGCGCTCGTCGTGATGCCGCTGGTGGTGATGTTCGGTTCGGGCGGAAGCGCGGGCGGATCGATCCTCGAGGTGCCGGTCGAAGGCTTTCTCAGCCTTACCGAAGGACTGACGTTGCTGGGCTTCATCAGCGCCGTGACCTGGGGGCTTGGCTATTTCGGCCAGCCGCACATCATCGTCCGCTTCATGGCGGTCAAAAGCGTCAAGGCCGTGACCGCGGCGCGCAACATCGGGATGACGTGGATGGGCGTGGCGCTCATCGGCTCGATCGGCATCGGGATCGCGGGCCGCGCCTATGCCGAGCGTAACGGCCTTACGGTCGACGATCCTGAGACGATCTTCATCGTCCTCGCCAACCTTCTCTTCCATCCCTTGGTGACGGGCTTCCTACTTGCCGCGCTGCTGGCGGCGATCATGTCGACCATTTCCTCGCAGCTTCTGGTCGCGTCTTCGTCGCTGACAGAGGATTTCTACAAATTGTTCCTGCGCAAGGATGCGAGCGAGCGGGAGACGGTCAATGTCGGCCGGATCTGCGTGGCGCTGGTCGCCTTTGCTGCGATCTTCATCGCGAGCGATCCCGACAGCCAGGTGCTGGGCCTGGTCTCCAACGCCTGGGCGGGCTTTGGCGCGGCCTTCGGTCCGCTGATCATCCTTTCGCTGACATGGAAACGCATGACCGGCGCGGGCGCGGTCGCGGGGCTCCTGACGGGCGCGGGCGTGGTGATTGCCTGGATCGCGCTTGGCTGGAACAGCGCGCTGCCCGGAATGGATGGCGGTCTCTACGAGATCGTGCCGGGCTTCATCGCGGCCTTCCTCGCTATCTGGCTGGTCAGCCTCGTCACCTCGAACAATGCCGACACCAGCGTCGTCGGCGAAGGAGCCTGATCGGATGAAATCGCGCGCTGCCGTTGCCTTCGAAGCGAAGAAACCGCTCGAGATCGTCGAAGTCGATGTCGAAGGCCCCAAGGATGGCGAGGTCCTGGTCGAAATCATGGCGACGGGCATCTGCCACACCGATGCCTACACGCTCGATGGACTGGATTCGGAAGGCATCTTCCCTTCGATCCTCGGCCATGAAGGAGCGGGCATCGTGCGAGAAGTCGGCGCGGGCGTGACCTCGGTCAAGCCCGACGATCATGTCATTCCGCTCTACACGCCCGAATGCCGCCAATGTAAGATGTGCCTGTCGGGCAAGACCAATCTGTGCAGCGCGATCCGCGAGACGCAGGGCAAGGGACTGATGCCCGACGGGACCAGCCGCTTTTCCTACAAGGGCGAGACCATCCACCATTACATGGGCTGCTCGACCTTCTCCAATTTCACCGTGCTGCCCGAGATCGCAGTCGCGAAGATCCGCGAGGACGCGCCGTTCAAGACCAGTTGCTACATAGGCTGCGGCGTGACGACGGGCGTCGGCGCGGTCGTCAACACCGCGCAGGTCCGGCCCGGCGACAATGTCGTGGTGTTCGGCCTCGGCGGGATCGGATTGAACGTCATCCAGGGTGCCCGGATGGCAGGCGCCGACCGGATCGTCGGGGTCGACATCAATCCCGACAAGGCGGAGTGGGGCGAGAAATTCGGGATGACCGACTTCATCGACGCGCGCGATGGCGGAGTGGTCGAGAAGATCGTCAACATGCTCGACGGCGGTGCCGACTATAGCTTCGATTGCACCGGCAATACCGAGGTGATGCGCCAGGCCCTTGAATGCTGCCACAAGGGCTGGGGAACCAGCATCATCATCGGTGTCGCCGAAGCGGGCAAGGAAATCGCCACCCGGCCCTTCCAGCTCGTCACCGGCCGCAATTGGCGGGGCACCGCATTCGGCGGCGCCAAGGGCCGGACCGATGTGCCCAGGATCGTGGACTGGTACATGGACGGGAAAATCGAGATCGACCCGATGATCACCCATGTCCTCGACCTTGAAGACATCAACAGGGGTTTCGACCTGATGCATGAAGGCAAGTCGATCCGCAGCGTAGTGCTGTTCTAGGAGGCAATGATGTTCAGTCACATGATGGTGGGATCGAACGATCTCGAACGTTCCAAGAAATTCTACGACGCGACCTTTGCCGCATTCGGCGGGCCCGAGGGGATCGTCGATCCCAAGGGGCGGCTGGTCTATCGCCACAATGGCGCGGCGTTCCTCGTCACCAGGCCGATCGATGGCGAGCCCGCGGGTTGCGGCAACGGCATGACCATCGGGTTCGCGATGACGCCCGAACAGGCCGATGCATGGTGGAAGGCCGGACAGGAAGCGGGCGGCACCGCGATCGAGGATCCGCCGGGCGTTCGCGAAACTGCGGGGATGAAACTCTATCTCGCCTATCTTCGCGATCCCGACGGCAACAAGCTTTGCGCCCTGCACCGGATGTGACTGAGCTGGAAACCGTCGATAGCTGGAAAAGCCATGGCGGGACGCAAGGCGTCTATCGCCATGCTTCGCGCGAAACCGGCACCGACATGCTATTTTCGGTCTTCGTTCCCGATCATGAGCCGGGCACGACGCTGCCTGTCCTCTGGTATCTGTCAGGTCTGACCTGCACCCATGCCAACGTCACCGAGAAAGGCGAATTTCGCGCCGCCTGCGCCGAGCGCGGGATCATCTTCGTCGCTCCCGACACCAGTCCGCGCGGAGAGGGCGTTCCCGACGACAGCGCGGGCGAATGGGATTTCGGCCTCGGCGCAGGCTTTTATGTCGATGCCAGCGAACGTCCCTTTTCGGATCATTATCGCATGGCCTCCTATGTGGCAGACGAGCTGCCCGAACTCGTCTCGGAGCATTTTCCCGTCGATCCGGAGCGGCAATCGATCTGCGGACATTCGATGGGCGGCCATGGCGCGCTGGTCATGGGGCTGCGCCATCCCGGGCGCTACCGTTCGGTCTCGGCCTTCGCTCCCATCGTCAATCCCTCGCAAGTCCCGTGGGGCAAGAAGGCATTCGCGCTCTATCTCGGTCCGGACAAGAGCGTCTGGCGAAAGCATGATGCCGTTGCACTCATCGAAGACGGAGCGAGATTGGACGAGCTGCTCGTCGACATCGGGACCGATGATCCCTTCCTCGAAGAACAATTGACGCCGGGACGGCTCGAACAGGCGTGCCGCGAAAAGGACATTTCGCTGCGGCTTCGTCGCCAGCAAGGCTATGATCACAGCTATTATTTCATTTCGACCTTCATGGCCGATCATGTCCATTGGCATGCCGACCGACTGGTGAAATGACCAAGCAGCAGCGAATGTGCGGGGATCTTCCCCGATCGCCGCAAGCGGAGGAACAACGATGAAAACGATCCTTCTTCACGTGCAGGACGACCAGCGGGTCGATATCCGCATCGAGAATGCCCTGGCGATCGCCCGTGCGGCGGGCGCACATCTCGACGTGCTGCACATCATGCCCGAGGAAGCGATCGCGACCTTCGAAAGCTTCGGCGGCATCGATGTCGATGGAAAGGGCAAGAAGGCGCTCCTCGATGCCGAGCAGGCGCTGGAGGATCGGGTGAAGGCCGAACTGTCCAACGAGGATGTCAGCTGGGACTATACCCGCGTCACCGGCCAGACGGTCAATTGCCTGGCAAGCCGGGCGGCGCTGGCGGACCTCATCGTCACGGGCCGGATTTCGCACCGCCAGGAAGGGCGGGCCACGCCCATCCAGATGCTCGGCGATCTTCTTCACCAGTCCCGCTCGCCCCTGTTCCTGCGCGGTGACGAGGACCAGCGCTTCGATCCGTGCGGACCCGCCATCGTGGCCTGGGACGGCAGCTTCGAAGCGGCCAATGCGGTGCGTAACGCAGGCGATCTCCTCTCGCTGGCCAGCGATGTCCATGTGGTGCGCGTCACCGAACGGGGCGAGGAGGTCCCGGCGGGTCTCTATCCGGTCACCCGCGTCCTCGAATATCTGTCACGGCGCGGCGTTCATGCCGAGTATCACCGGATCGCGGAGAAGAATGGCAAGGTCACCGAAGCCCTGATGGATCATGCCGAAAAGCATGGCGCGGGTCTTTTGGTGAGCGGAGCCTACAGCCACAGCCGCATCGGAGAATTCTTCTTCGGAGGCGTGACGCGCAGCCTGCTCAAGGCCTGCCCGATCGCACTGGCCATCGCGCACTGATGGCCGCGGTCCGGGCCGTTAGGGTGCGGGCGAAACCTGCACCTTGGGTTCGACGATCAGGTAGGTCACTGTCGTGTCCCCAATGTTGAGCACTTCGTGCCACGGGGTCCCGTTGCTGGCAAAGTGGCTTCCGGTGACGAGGTCCACGTCGCGCGTTCCCTTGGCGTCAGTGAGGCGCATTCGGCCTCCTGACAGCGCATAGCCGAAATGGGGCGCGTGAAAGTGGCGATCATGCCCCACGCCCGGCGCAAAGCTGCAGCGCAGCACCCGCTGCATCTCATCTTCATGCAGATTTTCGCAGACGGGTTGGCCTCCCCAACCAGCCTGGAGCGGGTTGGGAAGTTCAGGCGAAGCGGCTTGGAGAAGCAGGGCGATCAGCATGAGGGTCTCCTATCGCTTCACCGCAAGCAGGCAAAGAAAAAGCCGCCCGAAGGCGGCTTTTGAAAAATGGTGACCCCTACGGGAATCGAACCCGTGTTTCAGCCGTGAAAGGGCCGCGTCCTAACCGCTAGACGAAGGGGCCACTGTCGTGGTGCGGCGCCGACTAGGCGATGATCCGGCACCCGTCAACCCATATCAGGCAATTGCTGCATCTTCGATGTGCATTTCCGCTGCATTGCCCCCGGTCCACTCGTCGCGCTTGATGGTTCCGGCAAGATAGAAGCGCTGATCGGGACCGGCGGCAAGCATCCCCTGGCCGAGCGGAAGATCGGCCGCGCGAAAGGCGATTGCCTTGAAACTGCGGCCGTCCTCGCCGATCGCGATGGTGCGCACATGGCCGTTGCCGACGATGCCCGTCTGGTGAAGGCGCACCGGCCCGACCGCGATGCGCGGTGCCGGCCAACCCGCGCCGAACGGTCCGGCGGCCTCGATTTTGTCGCATAGCTCGCCCGCAACGCCCCCCGGCGACAACAGGGCGTCGAGAAGCAAGGCGCGCTCGCCCAGCGCCTGTTCGACTACCTCGGCAAGCCGCTGGTCGAGATAGTCGCGCAAGGCCCCGATTCCGCCGGGCGGCACCGTGACACCGGCGGCCATGGCATGCCCTCCGCCCGCAATGAGGAGCCCTTCATCCTTGGCAGCGAGGACTGCAGCGCCCAGGTCGACGCCAGAAATCGACCGGCCCGATCCCTTGCCTTTGCCGTCTTCCTCTTCGGCAATGACGAGGGCGGGCCGATGGAACCGCTCTTTCAGACGGCTGGCGACGATCCCCACCACGCCCGGATGCCATCCGGGCCCCGATACGAGGATGATGCTGGCGGAACCTTGCGATTCGGCCTGGGCCATCGCGGCCTCGGTCACCGCCTGTTCGATGGCGCGGCGTTCCTCGTTGAGCGAATCGAGCTGCGCGGCGATGGCATCGGCTTCGGCGGGGTCGGTGGTGGTGAGAAGTCGAACGCCCAGATCGGCCTTGCCGACACGGCCACCGGCATTGATCCGCGGGCCCAGGGCGAAACCGAGATCGCGCGACTGGGGAGCCCGGTTGAGCCGCGCTGCCCGTCCCAGGGCGACGAGCCCCATGTTGCGGCCCTGTGCCATGATCTTGAGGCCCTGGGTCACGAACGCACGGTTGAGCGTGCGCAGCTTGGCAACGTCGGCAACCGTGCCGAGCGCCACCAGGTCGAGCAAGTCGATGATCGGCGGCTCTTCGCGACCCGAAGCGAAAAAACCGCGCGCGCGCAGGACCCTGAGGAGCGCCACGCCGAGCAGGAAAGCCATGCCGACCGCTGCCAGATGGCCATGGGCCGCGCCTTCCTCGCTTTCGTCGAGACGATTGGGGTTGATCACGCTGTGCGCGACGGGGAGGCGCGTGGAACATTGATGATGATCGCACACGATCACGTCGAGACCGGCCTGTGCCGCTTCCTCGAGCGCATCGAACGCTTGCGCGCCGCAGTCGACCGTAATCGCAAGGTCGGCGCCCTGCTCGCGCAGCTTCACCAGCGCGGCGCCCGATGGCCCATATCCCTCCATCAGCCGATCGGGAATGTAGAGCATCGGTTCGTTGCCCAGTCGGCGCAAGAGCAGCGCCAGCAGGGCCGCCGATGTCGCGCCGTCCACGTCATAATCGCCGAACAGCGCGATCTTCTCGCCTTTTTCCAAGGCATCGGCGATGCGTTCCGCGGCCTGGTCCATGTCCTTGAACACCGACGGATCGGGAAGGAAATCGCGAATCCGCGGTTCGCGCTGGCGCGGCAGGTCCTGTTCGTCCACGCCGCGCGCGATCAGCAACTGGTCGACCAGATCGCGCTCGAGACTGCCCGCTCCCGGATGGCGCCAATGCCACGGCTGGCCCTTGAGACTTTTTTCCACGCTGAACATCAGACCGATCCTTCCAGAAGGCGCTGGCGCAAGCGGAAGGCGTCGGCGGTGGCGAGGCCCGATACGCCATGCGCGGAGAAGCCCTTGCCGCCAGCTACGCCGAGGCGAACCGACGCGATACCGAACCAGCGATCGATGAAATTTCGCCGAAGGTCGGCACTCTGGATTTTCGCGAGCGGGAGGATGACGAGGCGCTTCTGCCACCAGCCCGAGCGGATCAGCACGCGGTCGCGATCGACGCGATGCCGCCGCCAGCGCCAATCGAGCAGCGCGCCGATCGAAAGCAGCGTTGCCGCGCCGATCACCAACAGCCCGCTCCAATGGAAAAAGAGCAGCACGATCCCGCCGATGAACAAAGGCAGGAGCGACAGCAGGCCCTCCATTGCCAGCGCCGGGCTTGGCCGGTGCCAATCCTCGGCATCTTCGGGAAGCGGGCGCCAATCCATCGCGGCGAGAATCTCTTTCGTCTCGTCGGGACGGGCGAGGGGAGCAACGACATGGTCGCCGCTATTACCGCTGTCCTGCGCAAGGCTTTGCAGCTTGAGGCTGGTCCATCCGTAGTGACGTTTGACCGGGCCATCGAGATAGATGGCGGCTTGCACCCGTTTCAGGGGCAGGACGGTATCGGTAAGGGTCAGCAGCCCGCGCCGCCTGCGGAAGCCGCTCTCGGTCCGGTCGAGCCGGAAATTCCATTCGCGTAGCGCCGTGCCGATGATCCCGGTTGCCAATCCGACCAAGACCAGGCTCACGAGGCCCGCGATGACCGCCATGATCTGGTTGGCGAGGATGAATATCACCAGCGGATTGTCCGGAGCGAAACTTTCCTGCCAGAAGGTTCGCGAGAAGAAATTGAAATTGGCCACATCGCCCAGCGTCTGCATGAGGCCGAAGAGCGCGCCCACCACCGCCAGCGAGAAATTGAACATGCCCGCGAGGAAAACCCGCCGTGCGTCCATCGCGAACACTGCGGGCCGTGCCTGCTCGCTTTCCATTGCCTCGCCCCTGTCCGGTAAGGCGGGCAACGCTGCCGCGCGATGGCGGCGAATGCGGTCGCGCAGTTCGTTGGCCCGGTCGAGCGCGATCGAATCGATGATCCCGTCCTCTTCGCCCTTGCCGGCGGAAGCCCCGGTCTCGAGCTTCACGCGCGCCAGGCCGAAGACCCGCGCGATGGGATTCTGCTCGATGTTGACGTCCTGCACCCGGTCGAAGGGAACCGAACGGTGATTGCGGTTGAGAATGCCGCTGTTCATCACGATCTCGTCTTCCTCCACCAGGAAGGAAAAGCTGAGATAGCGAAGCAGCGGCTGGATGAAGCCCGACAGGAGGGCAAATCCGATTACCGCGATCGCGATCGTCTGGTTGCCGGAATAGAGAAGAAAGGCCGACGCCGCGATAGCGCCCCATAGCGATTTGAGAATACCGCCAAGCCCGGTGAGCATGGTGAGCGGATGCAAGCGTTCGGGCGCGGGCATCTCTTCTTCCATGATCGCCTCGGCAGCTTCGCTCATTGCCAATCGGTCTTGATGGTGGCGCGGATCGTGTCGCGCATTTCTCCGGCCCGCTCGGGGCTGAGGCCGGGCAGCGTCACGATGCTGTTATGCGTCCCCGCGGTATGGACGATGAGGCTGGCCGTCCCGAGCAGCTTGTCGAGCGGGCCGCGCGCCACGTCGATATGCTGGACCCGCACGAAGGGAACGATCGTATCGACATGGAAAAGCCAGCCGCGAACGATCCGCAGCATCTTTTCACCCAGGAGATAGCCGAGGCGGCGGTAGATGCGCTGCGGGACGAAGATGATCGCGGCAAGCCCGACGATGCCCACCACGGCAGTGGCGAGGCCACGGAATGGCTGCCCTTCGAAGGCAAAATTGTCGAGCACCAGCGCCCCGATGAACAGCGGGATCCAGGTCGCCATCTGGCGCAGGCGCAGCACCCAAGCATAGCTGCGTTCGACCGGGTGCATGCCCTCGGGCAGATGCGGTTGAAGAGGGTCGCGAAGAACCGCGGGCCGATCGGTTTCGGGCGGCGGTGCCGCCAGGTCTGTGGTCATGCGCTCATCTTACCGAGATGAGCGCCAAACCAAAGCTCTATTCGATCAACGCACCTTGATAACGAGGATCAGGCGACGCCCTTGCGATGCTCGCCGCGCACATAGCGGACGGTGCCCGAGGAAGCGCGCATGACGATCGATTCGGTCGTCACCGCGCCGCCGCGAAGCCGCTTCACCCCGTCGAGCAGCGACCCGTCGGTCACGCCCGTAGCCGCGAAGATGCAGTCGCCCTTTGCCATGTCGCGAAGGCCGTAGATCCGGTCCAGATCCTCGATCCCGAGCCGCGCGGCGCGGGCCTTTTCGTCATCGTTGCGGAAAACGAGCCGCCCTTCCATCTGGCCCCCGACGCAGCGAAGCGCCGCAGCGGCAAGAACGCCCTCGGGCGCGCCGCCAGTGCCCAGATAGATGTCGACGCTGGTATCGGGATCGGTGGTGGCGATCACGCCCGCCACGTCGCCATCGGGAATGAGCTTGATGCCGCAGCCGAGCGCACGCAGCTCCGCGATGATGTCGGCATGGCGCGGACGGTCGAGCACGCAGGCGATGATCTCCGAAGGATCGACTTCCTTGGCAGCGGCCAGCGCCTTGATATTGTCGGTGACGCTATTCTTCAGGCTGACCACGCCTTCGGGATAGCCCGGCCCCACGGCGATCTTTTCCATATAGGTGTCGGGCGCGTTGAGGAGACAGCCCTTCTCGGCAATCGCCAGCACCGCAAGCGCGTTGGCGCCCGCCTTGGCGGTGATGGTGGTGCCTTCAAGCGGGTCGAGCGCGATGTCGATCTCGGGCGCCTTGTCATCCCCGCAGCCGACCTTTTCACCGATGAACAGCATCGGCGCCTCGTCGCGTTCGCCTTCGCCGATCACGACGGTGCCGTTCATCCACAATTCGTTGAGCGCGCTGCGCATCGCCTCGACGGCAGCGGCATCGGCGGCTTTCTCGTCGCCGCGCCCGATGAGCTTCGATGCGCCGATAGCGGCGGCTTCGGTGACGCGCACCATTTCCAGAACGAGAACGCGGTCGAGAACGTGGCTGGGATTGGGCATGGACGGACGGGCTCCCTGTGCTTGTCGATGGACAGGCGGGATAGGGGGGAGGCGTCAACTTGTCGAGCGCCCCTTTTTATGCGATTCTTGCGCGAGGTTGCATTCGTGATCGAATGGTCGCGGCAACCGGCCTGAAGGGGGGAAAGGCCGATGCTCAAATTCGTCACCATCGTCTTTGCGACCATCTATGTCGTCTGCGTCGGGGTCTGGACCGTCGCAAGCCTGCGACTGTTCGGTTTTGCCGACCGGTCGGTGGTCTCCGGCATATTGGAGCCGCTCGGCTGGCCCTGGAGGAATTGGTTCAAGGAGCAGCTAGGCGATTTTTCGGCCCCGCTGGTCACCTTTGCGGTCCTTCTGCTGATGACCTATCTTGCCAAGCGCAACCTGCGGGGCACCGCTCGTTAAAGGGTTGCTTTCTCGGGGCGCTGGGGCCAGTCACGCCGCAGCCGGACAAAAGGAAACACGGGGCGCGATATGCTGAATGACTATTTTGGCGAATGGATGAACGGCAAGCTGGGGCGCAAGCGCTTTGCGATCCTCTATGTCGTGCTCGTCGCGGCCATCGTCATCTTCGGCCTTCTCCTGATGAACGGCATGATCATCCCGATCGAGGAAGGCGGCTCGATGCGCCGTTCGATCAACGAAGCCAGCCCGCTCGTCGCCGGTATCCTGATGATCTTCAGCCTCGCTTTCTGGATCGCGCTCATCAACATCGTCGGAAAACGCGTGCGCGACATGGGGCTTCCCGGCTGGCTCGGCATCGTCCTATTCCTGGCCGGCGTCGTCGCGGCCTTCATGACGATCGCCTATGCCTTCGGTCTCGTCATCACCGCGATGGCCATCATCATCGCGCTCGTTCCCACCGGCAAGTTCTCGCGGGACCTGCCCGCCGCCTAGTCCTCGGCTTCGTGGAACAGCAGGCGTGAAGGCACCCGCACCATGCGGGTCGCCAATCGCGTTTCAACGAGGAAAATCGTGAAGCTCGACCCGACCGCGATGATCGCGGCGATGAACAGCAATGCGATGACCGAAGCGAGATCGACCTGGAAGAGCCCGGTCACGAACAGCAGCACCACCAACAGACAGATGAAGACCGCGGCGAGAACCGCCATGGTGATCGCCGAATTGACGACGCGGATCCGCCGGTCGAGCAGCCGCGCTTCCTCGACCAGCTGATCATGCTCGGCCCCGCGTGCTGCGAGAATGACAGGCTCCATCGCCCGCGCGCGATCGACGATCCGGGCAAGGCGGCCCGCGCAGACATTGAGAAAGCCCCCGATGGCCACCAGCAGGAACACCGGCGCCACGGCAAGCTCGATAACCGAAGCGATGGCATCGGCGCTGGGCGGAGCAAGTAGCATGAACCGGCAAATGCCAGAGCCCGGCGCGCTCGCCTAGCCCTCGACGATCACTTCATCGCCGATGCTGGTGAGAGCGAAAAGCTTGGCCGCATAGGGTTCGGGCAGGCGGATGCAGCCATGGCTGGCAGGCTTGCCCGGATTATGACCACCGTGCAGCCCGATGCCGAACCGGTCCATCCGCTGGAAATAGGGCATCGGCGCATTGTCATATTTGCGGCTGCGATAGCGCTTGTGCTTGGTCAGGATCGGCCAGAAACCCAGCTGCGTTTCCTTGCCCGCCTTGCCGGTCGAGACCGAGGCCGCACCCACCAGCACATCGCCCTTCCATGCGTAGGTCATCTGCTCCTTGAGATCGACGATGACCTTGACCTCGCCCTCTTCGGGAACGCTATCGACCCAATGCCATTCGTTGGGGCCAACTTCGGTGACGCCGAAAGTCTCGACCATCGCTTCATGAGAGCGGGGCGCATGGCCGTGGCTCCAGCGATAGCCCTCGGGCATGACGAAGCCGCGCGGTTCCTCGACCGCTTCGACCACGGGCGGCGGCGCGGGCGTGGTCGAACAGGCTGCCAGCCCCAGTGCGACGAGGCCGATTGGCAGGATGTGACGCAGCTTCTTCATGTCTTCGGTCCGTTCGAGATTGCCCGTTCGCCTTACCCCAGCAGCGGCGATCCCGCGCCTCGCAGGTCAACGGGATGACCGCCACTGCTAACCAATCGCCGTTAACATCGGCGAAGTGGGATTGGTAAAGAGAGGGTGAACGGGGCCGAAACTATCCCTGGTAGCTCGGCAGGCTCAGGCCCTTGGCGATCGCGGCTCCGCGCAGGGCAAAGCCCGCCAGTCCGGCAATCAGCGCGGCAAGCAGCACGGGCATTCCGAAAATCGCCATCCCCACGAACAGCCCCGCGGCTAGCGCGGCGGCGGTGACATAAAGCTCGGGACGCATGAGGATCGACGGTTCTCCGGCAAGGACGTCGCGGATGATCCCCCCGACGCAGGCTGTCAGCACGCCCATCGCAAAGGCCGGGACCGGCGCCACGCCATAGCGAAGCGCCTTGTTCGCGCCATAGACCGCATAGGCGGCAAGTCCGACCGCATCGAACCAGAGCAAGGCCTTTTCGGCCGCGCGCGCCTTGGTGAACAGCCACACCAGCAACGCTGCGGAAAGGCATACGAGCAGCGTCATGTTGTGATTGACCCAGAAAACCGGCGCGCCGATCAGCAAGTCGCGCAATGTCCCGCCGCCGACCCCCGTGACGACCGCGAAAAAGATGAAGGTGACCAGCGTCTGGCGCTTTTCGGCGGCCACCAATGCGCCCGAAACGGCAAACACGGCGATGCCCACATAATCGAGGGCAACCAGCGGGCCGGGCGGGATGATATCGGGGGTCATGCGGCTGTCATGCCGATCATCGCCAAAGGGCGCAATGGGCGCTATGACCCTCGGCATGACGGATGATCGCGATTGGCAGGATTGGGCAGCGGTCGTGGGCCGCACCCAGGAAATGTGGATGAAAGCCTGGGCCGAGAGCCTTGGCGAAGGAGCGACGAAGCCGGGCCTCGGCGTCACGCCGCCGACCGGAGACCGGCCCATGGGTCCCGACCCTTCTCAATGGATGGAAGCAGGAGTGCAGGCCTGGACGAAGGGCATGGATGCCTGGAGCCGGATGATGCGGCAGATGGAACAGGCCGGCCAGGCGGCGGACCGTCGCTTTTCCGCCGAGGAATGGTCCGAAAATCCGGTCTTCGAGGGAATGAAGCAGGCCTATCTCGGCTGGTCGTCGAAAATGATGGAAACGGTCGAGACGATCGAGGGGCTCGACGAGGATGCGCGCGAGAAATTGCGTTTCGCTACGCGCGAATTCGTCGATGCGATGAGCCCGGCCAATTTTGCCCTCACCAATCCGCAGGTGCTCAGGAAAGCGGCCGAGACCGGCGGCGAAAGCGTTGCGGCGGGGATGAAGAACTTCTTCGGCGATCTCGCGCGCGGGCAGATGACGCAAAGCCCCGAAGGCGCATTCGAATTGGGCAAGGACCTCGCGACCACGCCCGGCAAGGTGATCTTCGAAACCCCGCTATACCAATTGATCCAATATGCGCCCACGACCGACAAGGTCCTCGAAACGCCGCTGGTCATCTTTCCGCCTTGGATCAACCGCTTCTACATCCTCGACCTCACCCCCGAAAAAAGCTTCGTCCGATGGGCGATCGACCAGGGCCTGACCCTTTTCATGGTCAGCTGGAGATCGGCCGACGAGACGATCGCAGACATCGAGATGGACGATTATGTAGGCGCGCAGATCGAAGCGATCGAGGTCGTTCGGGACCTCCTCGGTGTCGAGAAGGTCCACACCATCGGCTATTGTGTCGCGGGCACCGTGCTGGCGATGACGCTGGCCGCCCTCGCTGCCCGCAAGGAGGATGAGCGCGTCGCCAGCGCGACATTCTTCACCGCACAGGTCGACTTCAGCGATGCCGGCGAACTGACCGCTTTCGTCAGCGACGAGACCATGCATACGCTCGAACAGCTTACGGCGGAAACGGGCGTGCTCGACGGACGCGTGCTCGCGGCGACCTTCAACCTGCTTCGCGGGCGCGATCTTGTCTGGAACTATGTGGTCAACAATTACCTGCTGGGGCAGGAGCCGCGACCCTTCGACCTTCTCCACTGGAATGGTGATGTCACCAACCTGCCGGGCAAATGGCATCGCGATTATCTGGAACGGCTCTATCGCCAGAATCTGATGGTGGAGCCGGGGGCGATCAGCGTTCTGGGCCAGCCGGTCGATCTCACCAATATCCGGACGCCCGCTTATGTGCAGGCAGGCGAAATGGACCATATCGCACCGCCGCAAAGCGTGTGGAAGATCATGGAGCATCTTTCGGGGCCCAAACGCTTCGTGCTGGCGGGGTCGGGCCATATCGCGGGTGTGGTCAATCCGCCGAGCGCGGGCAAATATCACTATTCGGTGTGCGAAAAGGATGTCGATAGCCTCGAAGGCTTCAAGTCTGCCGCCACCCGCCATGATGGAAGCTGGTGGCCCGACTGGATCAGCTGGATCCGCGACCTGGATGACAAGACGGTCAAGCCCGATGGCGCGAGGCAGCCGGGCAAGGGCAAGCTAAAGCCGATCGAGGATGCGCCAGGCCGCTATGTGAAGACGCGCTAGCGCAAGGTCAGATGACGCCGCCGCCCAATGCGAGGCGGATCACCATGATCGCGATCACGAACAGGTTGAAATTGCGCCCGGTCGTGGACTTGGACAGAAAGCCGAGGCCCGCACCGATGATCGGCACGATCAGCCAGATCCAGTTGGTCCAGCCGAGAA
This sequence comes from Sphingomicrobium lutaoense, assembly GCF_014195685.1. GTDB lineage: Bacteria > Pseudomonadota > Alphaproteobacteria > Sphingomonadales > Sphingomonadaceae > Sphingomicrobium > Sphingomicrobium lutaoense. The sequence goes on from NZ_JACICF010000001.1 coordinate 112,790, forward strand.
GCGGGACCAGCCCGATGATCGCCAGCAGCAGGCCGACGATCCCGATGAGAATGGAAAGAATGTTCAACATGGCCACACTATGCGGCTAGCTCGACTGTTTTGCAAGACTAACACGCTTCGCCCGCTCGGCACCGACCAGCGCCTTGATGTAAAGCGCCATCGCAATCCAGATCGCGGCAAAGGCGAAGGCGCGGACCGGCGTGAGGATTTCGCCGAAAAGTAGGAAGCCCATCAGGAATTGCAGCGTGGGTGCGATGAATTGCAGGATGCCGATGGTCGAATAGGGCAGCCGCCGCGCTCCTTCGGTGAACAGAAGCAGCGGAAGCGCCGTCACCAGCCCCGAAACCAGGAGGAGCGCGGTATGGAGCGGGGTCGGCCCCATCAAGGGATCGCCCATGTCGCGCAGTGCGCCGAGCCAGATCAGAAAAAGCGGCGCCAGAAGCAGGGTCTCGATGAACAGGCCGGGCGCCGCACCGACATTCACCTGCTTTCTCAGATAGCCGTAGAAAGCGAAGGAGAAGGCAAGGCTGAGCGTGATCCACAGATCGCCCAGCGCCCCGAGCGCCAGCGCCCCCACGCCCAGTCCCGCGATCGCCAATGCTGCCCATTGCGATCGGGACAGATGCTCCTTCAGCAAGAAGTGGCCGATGAGGATGTTGAACAGCGGATTGAGATAATAGCCAAGGCTGGTGGCCAGTACCCGGCCGCCATTCACCCCCACGACATAGACCACCCAGTTGATCGCGATGAGCACCGCGCTGGCGAACAGAGTCAGCATTACCTTGCGGTTGCCCAATGCCGCCTTGACGTCGCCCCAGCGTTTCTTGGCGAAGATGAGGAGGGCCAGCGTCGGCACGGCATAAAGAACGCGGTGCGCGACGATATCCATCGAATCGATGGGGATCAGTGCCTTGAAGAAAAGCGGGATCACGCCCCACAGTCCGAAGGCGGCAAGCGCGTAGATATAGCCGTGGCGGGTGTGGTGACTGCTCATGCGGCAAGGCGCTGCTGTCCCGCGACGGGATTGTCAATCGCGGGGTTGAACAAGGCTCGGCGGTCCGGCGTTATTCGGGGCATGAGGAAAGCCTCTCTGCTGATCCTTCCGGGCCTTGCGCTCGCGGGCTGTGCGACCTTGTCGGGCGCCGAGGCGGACAAGCCTTCGGCGCAGGTGATCGTCGAGGAGCGCTCGGCGCTCGAATGGCAAGGCTATGCCAGCCAGGCCGATATCGACCGGATCGCTCTGCTCGACGAGGCCTGGAAAGAGGCCCTGGCCACGGCACGCAAGGCGGGTTTCGTGACGGCAATGGAAAGGGAAGGGCGCCTGCTCGTGCCAGATGCCGGGCTACGTCACCCCGACCCCACGCCCGGCAGCTACAGTTGCCGCCTCGTGAAGCTGGGCGGTGCGGCCAAGGGTGATCCGGCCTTCATCGCCTACAAGCCCTTCTTCTGTTACGTCGAAATCGAAAATGACCGTTTCACCATCGTTAAACAGACGGGCAGTCAGCGTCCTGCCGGTCGGCTGTGGGACGCCGGCGACCATTATATCTTCCTCGGCAGCCTTGTCCTCGGCAACGAAAGCGAGCCCCTGGCCTATGGCGAGGATCCCGAGCGTGACATGGCGGGCGTGTGGGAGCGGATCGGCCCGTTCCGCTGGCGTCTCGCCATTCCCTATCCGCGCAACGGCGGCATCCTCGACCTCTTCGAATTGACACCGGTGGCCGACCAGCCCGAATAAGCTGTCCATGAGCGATCTTTGGGACATGGCCGAGGTGCGCGCCCATCTCGTCGCGGCCGCGGCCGCTGGCCATTCGATCAGCTATTCCGAACTGCTCGGTCACCTCGGCTTCGCTTTTTCGAGGCCAAAGATGCGGGCCTTGTGCAAGACCTTGGGCGCAATCGATGCCGATGCGCGGGGGCGCGGTGAGCCCGACCTTGCCGTCCTCGTGGTTCGCCAGTCGGACGGGCTGCCGGGACAGGGCTGGTGGGTCGGCGAGGAGAAAGGCGATTATGACGGCCCTTGGGAAGGTCCGCGCGCGCAAAAACTTGTCGAGAAGCTCCAGCAACGAGCCTTCGACTATTGGCGGGAACATCGCTAAAGGCTGCCGCCATGAGCAAGAATGACGGCGTTCGGCAGTTTGTGGTCGACGAGGATGATGACGGCATTCGCCTGGACCGCTGGTTCAAGCGCCATCTGCCCGACACGAGTTTCAACATGGTGTCGCGCTGGGCGCGCACGGGACAATTGCGTGTGGATGGCGGCCGGGCCAACCCCGGCGACCGGTTGCAGGAAGGCCAAGTTATCCGCGTACCTCCGCCCGAAAGCGCCGCTGCCCGCGGGCCCAAGCCCAAAGTGAAGGTCGATCTCAGCGAGGACGAGATCGCCTTCGTGAAGGAAATGGTGATCGCCAAGTTCCCCGACGCCTATCTGATCAACAAGCCGCCGGGCCTCGCGACGCAGGGTGGCACCAAGACCAGCCAGCATCTCGACCGGCTTCTCCACGGGCTCGACGAAGACGATCAGGGCAAGCCCAAGCTGGTGCATCGCCTCGACAAGGACACCTCGGGCGTCCTGCTGGTCGCGCGTTCGGCGCGCGCGGCGGGGCATTTCTCCAAGGCCTTCTCGGGCCGCACGGTACGCAAGGTCTATTGGGCGCTCGTGATCGGCGTGCCCGAGGTGAAGGAAGGCCTCATCGACCTGCCCCTCGCCAAGCAGCCGGGCACCGGCGGCGAAAAGATGCATGTCGACATGGAGGAAGGTGCGCCGGCCAAGACACGTATCCGCGTCATCGACCGCGCCGGCACCCGCGCCGCCTGGGTCGAACTGCAACCGCTCACCGGTCGCACGCACCAACTGCGCGCCCACATGGCCGCGGTCGGCCATCCGATCGTGGGCGATGCCAAATATGGCGGTGCGGAAAGTTTCCTCACGGGCGGGATCAGCCGCAAGCTGCATCTTCACGCCCGCCGCCTCAAGATCGGTGCGCCGGGCGGCAAGACGATCGACCGGAAAGCCGAACTCCCGCCCCACTTTGCCGAAAGTCTCGCGACGCTGGGCTTCGAGGAGATGGACGGCGACAGCCTGCCGCTCACCAGTCCCGATCCCGCCCAATCGCCCGAAGCCAAGGCCAAGCGCAAGGCCGCCCATGCCAAGGCTTTTCGCAAGGCGAGGAAGGGCGAACGGCGCAATCGAGGCGAGCCCGCTCGCGGCCGTGCCAAGCCCGGTCCGACAAAGGGACGCGGCAGGAAAGCCCCGCCGCGCGGAAAGGGCGGTAAGCCGAGGCGTCCCGGGAAGCGATGATCAAGCTGGCGATTTTCGATTGCGACGGGACGCTCGTGGACAGCGGGGACACGATCTACCGTGCCCTGAAGGAAACGCTGTCGGCGCATGGGCATGATTGCCCGCCGCGCGAGATTTCGCAGAAGGTGATCGGCCTCAGCCTCGTCGAGGCAATGCAGTGGCTCGTTCCCGAGGGCGATCACCAACGGCTCGCCGCCAGCTACAAGGATGCCTTCGTCAGCTTCCGCTCGCGCGGCGAAGTCGAGGAGCCGCTTTACGACGGGATCCCCGAACTGCTCGATGCCTTCGAGGAGGATGGCTGGCTGCTCGGCGTGGCGACCGGCAAGAGCGATCGCGGGCTGGCCCATGTGCTGGCCTGTCATGGCTGGGAGAAGCGGTTTTCCTCGCTGCACACCGCCGATCGCCATCCTTCCAAGCCGCATCCCTCGATGGCGCTCGCGAATATGGCCGATTGCGGTGCCGAACCGGCGATGACCGTGCTGATCGGCGACACCTCGCACGACATGGGCACGGCACGCGCCGCGGGCGTGGGCGCGATCGGTGCGACCTGGGGCTATCATGACCATGACGAACTGGTCGGCGGAGGCGCGCATTATATCACTTTGCGTCCGGACGGAGTGATGCATGCCGCGAGGAAATGGATAGGAGAGGGGGCATGACGCCCGAGGAACAGAAATGGCGCCATCGCGCCGCGATCGTTCAGTGGATGCGCATCGGGGGACTGTTGATTGCCCTTCTTGGCCTGCTTCTGATGCGAGGCGGCGTGATTACCGACGAGCCCTGGCCCATTCTCGGGGCGGTCCTTCTTGTCAGCGGGCTGATCGACGCCACGCTATCGCCCAAGATCATGAAGCGGCTCTATGATGCCGAGGACCGCGCCCAGTGAAAAGATTTTGGAAGGAAGCCAGCCGTGAGCCGCAGGACGACGGGCATGTCATCCTGCTCGATGGGCGCAAGGTGATGACCCCGGCCAAGCGCGAACTGGTCGTGCCGACCGGCACGCTTGCCGATGCGATCGTCGAGGAATGGCAATCGGCGGGCGAAAAGGTCGACCCCGCCGCCATGCCGATGACCGGGCTTGCCAATGCCGCCATCGACCGGGTGATGCCCGACAGACAGGCCTTTGCCGCGGGGCTGTCGCGCTTCGCCGAAAGCGAGATGTGCTGTTACCGCGCCGACCAGCCCGACGCGCTGGTGGAGAGACAGGCCGCGTCATGGGACCGGCTGATCGACTGGGCGCAGGCGCGCTACGATATCCATTTCACGGTCACGAGCGGCGTGATGCACGTCGCCCAGCCCGAGACGACCCTCGATCGGCTCGCCTCGGCGGTGGGAAGCGAAGACGCGTTCCACCTCGCGGGTCTGTCGCCGCTGGTCACCGCGGGCCAGTCCCTGCTCGTCGCGCTCGCGGTCCGGCATGGCGAATTGAGCCCCGAAGAGGGGTGGAAAGCTAGCCAGATTGAGGAAGACTGGCAGATCGAGCATTGGGGCGAAGATGAGGAGGCGCGCAAAGCCAGCGAAGCGAGGCGCCGTGATTTCCTCAATGGCGCGCGCTTTCTCTCGCTGCTCTAGTCGTTGGGGCGCTCGACCAGCTGGCGCGCCAGCTCGGCGACATAGGGGCGGCGATGCTTGCGCAGGCGCTCGGCCTCGATGATCGCCTTCACTTCCTCGAGGCAGGTGTCGACATTGTCGTTGATCAGCACATAGTCATATTCGTTCCAGTGCACGATCTCGCCCGAGGCACGGCGCATCCGGCCCTGGATGACTTCCTCGCTGTCGGTCGCCCGGTCGCGTAGTCGCCGCTCGAGTTCGCCCATCGAGGGCGGCAGGATGAAGATCGACACCAGGTCATTGCCGAAGGCGGTCTCGAGCTGCTGCGTGCCCTGCCAGTCGATGTCGAACAAGATGTCGCGCCCGGCCTTCAAGGCGTCCTTGATCGGCTCCTTGGGGCTGCCATAGCGATGGTCGAAGACATAGGCCCATTCGGCCAGTTCGCCTTCGTCGACAAGGTGCTGGAAGGCTTCCTCGCTGACGAAATGATAATCCTTGCCATCGACTTCTCCCGGCCGCGCCGGCCGCGTGGTGGCCGATACCGACATGCGGATCGTCGGGTCGGCTTCCATCAATTTTCGCGAAATAGTGGTCTTTCCCGCTCCCGAAGGCGAGGAAAGCACGATCAGGAGGCCGCGGCGCGTGGGTTGGTCTGCCATGAAAAGGCCATGCAAAGCAGGGGCGATGGCGTCAACCCGCATCATGCCTCGTCCAAGCCTTTTGTGCAGTGCAACAAAACCCTTGAAACCCCATGCTGCATTTGCTATGTTGCGCTGCACAAACGAGGGAGACAGTGATGAGTGCTGAGAAAACCAATGGTGAAGCGGACACTGGCAAGGTGATCGAGACGCAGACGGTGGCGACAGCGGCACCCGCCAAGGCGATCAACGAAGAAGCGCCTGTCTCCGAAGCGACGACCGGGGCGGCCAAGAAGGTCAAGAAGGTCACGAAGAAGAAAAAGATTGCTGGCACCAAGGCGGCGAAGACCGCGGCAGCCAGCGCGAAGAAAGGAACGGATATGTTCAATTTTGACAGCAAGCAGTGGATGGCCAATTTCGAAATGCCGACCGCTGAAAAATTCGAAGCGCTGGTCGCCGAGACCAGCCGCAAGAACGAAGAACTGGTTCGCAAGACCCAAGCTGCGACCGAGGAATTCGCCGAGCTGGCCAAGGCCAACATCGAAGCGATCGTCGAAGCCGGCCGTATCGCCGCTCAGGGTGCCAAGACGATTGGCAGCGAACTGATCGAAGACGGCCGCGAAGGCTTGGAAAAGAATGCCGAAGCGGTGAAGGCCCTCACCGAAGTGAAGAGCCCGACCGAATTCTTCCAGCTCCAGAGCGACTGGATGCGTTCGAGCTTCGACCAGCTCGTTTCGGAAAGCTCCAAGCTCACCGAAAAGCTGATCAAGCTTTCGGGCGATGCTGCTCAGCCGGTGACCAGCCAGGCCAGCGTCAACGCCGAAAAGGTCAAGGGCATGATGGCCTAAGCCATCCGACCCTCGCGCGCCGGACAAGCGGCGCCGAAGAGCGGCCACCTCTCCCACATCGGGACAGGTGGCCGTTTCTTTTTCGCGACCAGGCGGAGCATCCAGTCTTGAAGCCCGTTACCGCCATGCCATATTTGGAGACGCAATGATTCTCGAGAGCATCTTGACCACGGCCGGTTCGGGCGAGCGCGATGACGATGCCGATTTCCAGACGGGCATCGCCACCAAGACGCGCCCCAAGACCAAGAAGCCCAGCAATTACAAGGTGCTGATGCTCAACGACGATTATACGCCGATGGAATTCGTCGTTCTCGTTCTCCAGCGCTATTTCGGCATGGGCACCGAGGATGCCACCCGCACCATGCTGCAGGTGCACCAGAAGGGCGTCGCCGTGTGCGGCGTCTTCACCTACGAAGTCGCCGAGACCAAGGTCAGCCAGGTCGTCGATTTCGCCCGGGAAAATCAGCACCCGCTGCAGTGCACGCTCGAAAAGGCCTGACGCCAGGCGTGCTCTCGCGGCCTTGCGCTGGCGGGGCAGGGCGTTAAAGCCGCTTCCATGGACTCGATCTGGATTCAAGGCGGCAAGCGGCTCGAAGGGAAAATCCCCATCTCGGGCGCGAAGAATGCCGTACTCACGCTCATCCCCTGCGCGCTTCTCACCGAGGAAAAGCTCACGCTCGGCAATCTGCCGCGTCTCGCGGACGTCGACAGCTTTTCCCACCTGATGAACGAATTGGGCGTGGCGACCGCCTTTGCCGGGCGCCGCTCGGGCCAGACCAGCCGCAAGATGACGCTCGATGCGAGCCATATCGACTCTACCGTCGCGCCCTACGAACTGGTGCGCAAGATGCGCGCTTCGATCCTCGTCCTCGGCCCCATGCTTGCACGCATGGGCGAAGCAACGGTCTCGTTGCCTGGCGGCTGTGCCATCGGCGACCGGCCGATCGACCTTCACCTGAAGGCCATCGAGGCGCTCGGTGCGGAGATCGAGCTGGCAGCAGGTTATGTAAAGGCAAGCGCGCCCAAGGGCCGTTTGCCCGGCGGCGATTATAGCTTCCCCGTCGTATCGGTGGGGGCGACCGAAAATGCCGTGATGGCGGCAACGCTGACCACGGGTCGAAGCCAGCTTTTCAACGCCGCGCGCGAACCCGAGATCGTCGATCTGTGCAACCTCCTCGTGGCCATGGGCGCGAAGATCGAGGGCATCGGGTCGAGCCATCTCATCATCGACGGCGTCGAGGCGCTTCACGGCACCGAATATGACGTGATGCCCGACCGGATCGAAGCGGGCAGCTATGCCTGCGCCGCGGGGATTACGGGCGGCTCGATCGAGCTGGTCGGCGCGCGCCCCTCCGAGATGCTGGCGACCACCAATGCGCTGGCGGCAGCGGGCCTCGTCACCGAATTCACCGCCGACGGCATCAAGGTCAGTGCGACAGGCAAGCTCAGGCCCATCGCCATTTCGACCGCGCCCTATCCGGGTTTCGCGACCGACATGCAGGCGCAGTTCATGGCGATGATGTGCATGGCCGACGGCGACAGCTATCTCGAGGAAACGATCTTCGAGAACCGCTATATGCACGTCCCCGAACTGCGGCGCATGGGCGCCGACATCGAGACGCGCGGGCGTAGCGCGATCGTGCGCGGCGTCGAGCGCCTGACAGGCGCCGAAGTGATGGCCACCGACCTTCGTGCCTCGATGAGCCTCGTCCTCGCCGGTCTTCGTGCCGAAGGCGAAACCGAGGTCCTGCGCGTCTATCACCTTGATCGCGGCTATGAGCGGCTCGAGGAAAAGCTGGCGGGCGTCGGCGCGACGATCGAGCGCCGCTCGAAAGGCTGATCCTCGGCTTAAAGGCCGATGACGTCGAGAGCATGGATCGCCATGCCGACCATGCCGCCCACCAGCGTTCCGTTGATGCGGATATATTGAAGGTCGCGGCCCACCGCGGCCTCGAGACGGTCGGTGATGGTGCGCGCATCCCAGTTGCGGATCGTGTCCGAGACAAGCTTGACCATCGACCCGCCATAGCTGGCCGCCATGCCGACCACGGCCCTACGCGCGAACTGGTTGATCGCGGCCTTCAAGCGCACATCCGATTCGAGCGTATGGCCCGCATCGGCGATCACCTTGCCCAGTTCGCCCGCCATCACCGCGTCAGGATTGCGCGCGCCCTTGATGATCGCGGCGCGGGCCTGCTGCCATAGGCCGTCGAGCCACAGCCCCACCGATTCATTCTCGATCAGCTGCTCTTTCCAGCGCTCGACCTTGGCGCGGGTCGCGGCATCGGTCTGGAGATCGTTTGCCAGCTTGGCCAGTTCCTGCTCGATGCGCGCCCGAACGGGGTGCCCCATGTCGCTTTCCATATCGACCGCCAGCTTGCGCAGCCCGTCGAGAATGGCATCGGCAAGCTTTTCGTCGAGCGAGGCAAGCCGCAGCACCCAGCTCACCCGTTCGCGGACCATTTCGCGGATCATGCTTTCATTGGCGTCGAGAGTGCGAGCCAGCCAGCGGATCGCGGCTTCGAGCAGCGGCAGATGGCGATCCTCGTTGATCGCCTGCGCCAGGGCCCGCCCGATGAGCGGGGCAACCTGCATTTCCTTCAGCCGCCTCGCCGTGGCCGACTTGACGATGCCCCCAAGGCGTTCGTCTCCGAGGCTTTCGGCGAGGTCGGCGATCAGGCGGCTGGCGCCCGCGCGGATGCGGCTTTCCTGCCCGCGTGGCGCCTTGAGGAACCGTCCCGCCGCTCCGGCAAGGTCGAGCCGGTGCATGCGCCGGGCAACCACCTGCGGTACGAGGAAATTGTCGCGAATGAAGTTGGCGAGCGTATCGCCGATCCGGTCCTTGTTGGTCGGAATGATGGCGGTATGCGGGATTGGCAGGCCGAGCGGATGGCGGAACAGCGCGGTCACCGCGAACCAGTCGGCAAGGCCCCCCACCATCGCGGCCTCGGCAAAAGCCTTGATCCAGCCAAGCGCGGGATAGACGGGCTCATAGGCGCGGGCAGTGAAAAAGGTGATCGCCATCACGACGAGAAGCCCCGTGGCGATGAGCTTCATTCCCCGCGCACCGGACTGCACGACCTGGAACTTGACGATGGCGGGTGCGGGTTGGGAAGTGGGAGCGTTCATCGCCCCCACCTTACCATTCCGATTGCATCTGTCACTCGGCAGGAAGCGGCGGCGGCCCTTCGTCGCCTTCGACCGGCGTGGGGTCGGCGCCTTCGGGCAGCAGCGGATGCTTGCTCGAATTGACGAACCCACCGAGCTTGCGCGCCAGCCATTTCTCGATATCGATCGCCAGCGAGAAGAAGGCCGGCACGAGGAGAAGCGTGAGCGCGGTCGAGAAGATGAGCCCGCCGATCACGGTATAGCCCATCGGCGCGCGCCACGATCCGTCGCCGTGTAGCGACAATGCGATGGGGATCATGCCCGCGACCATGGCGACGGTCGTCATCACGATCGGCTGGGCGCGCTTGTGACCCGCTTCCCAGATCGCTTCGTCCTTTTCCATCCCGCCATTCATCATCTCGAGCGCGAAATCGACCAGCAGGATCGAATTCTTCGCGACAATGCCGAGCAGCATGAGAAGACCGATGAACACCGGCAGCGAGACCGCCATTCCGGCCAGATGCAGCGCGATCGCCGCGCCGAGCGGGGCGAGGAGAAGCGATCCCATGTTGACGAAGGGGGCAAGGAAGCGCCGGTAGAGAAGCACGAGCACCGCGAACACCAGCATCACGCCCGAAAGCACGGCGATGATGAAATTCTGGATCAGCTCCTGCTGCCATTTTTCCGCGCCCAGGTTGAGGCGCTGGACCCCCTGGGGCATGTCCTGCACCGAAGGCAGTTCGTCGATGATCTTCCAAGCATCCGACGAAACCATCCCCGGCTGCAGGTCGGCACCGATCGAGATGCGCCGCATCTGATCGGTGCGCTGGATGGTCGTCGGCCCCGCGCCGAAGCCGATTTCGGCGACTGCCCGCAACGGCACCGCGCCGCCATTGGCCGTCGGCACCGGCAAGTTGGTCAGGGTGTCGAGATCGCGGCGCTCTTGTTCGGACAGGCTGACGCGGATGGGGATCTGCCGGTCCGAGAGCGAGAATTTCGCGCTGTTCTGGTCGATGTCGCCCAAGGTCGCGATACGGATGGTCTGTGACAGCGCTGCCGTGGTGACGCCAAGATCGGCGGCAAGATCGAAACGCGGCGTGACCGTGATTTCGGGACGGATATCATCGCCGAGCACGCGGGGAGCGATGAACTCGGGCCGTTTCGACATGTCGGCGGCGATCTTGTAGGCGGTTTCTTCAAGCAATTGCGGGTCCGAGGATCCCAGATAGAAGGTGAGCGCCTGGCCCGAACCGCCCGGTCCGCCGCCGCCCTGGCTCTGGAAATTGACCCGCGCATCGGCGATCCCCGCCAGCACCGGCGCCAGTTCGCGCTCGACCTCGGTCGAGCTCTTCTCGCGATCGTCGCGCAAGGTGACGTTGACATAGCCCGAATTGGTGAAGGTGCGTTCGAATACCGTCTCGACGTCCGGATGCTCCTTCACGAGCATCGCGGTCTCGTGGACCACTTCCTGCGTCTGCTCCAAGGTCGCGCCCGGGGGCATCGAGATGCGAACCGTCCGCGTGTCGAGATCGAGGTCGGGCTGGAACTGGCTCGGCAGCGCGGCGAACAGTACCACCGTCAGAACGAGCGTCGCGATCCCGCCGAGCACCGCTGCCCAGCGATGCTTGAGCGTCCAGTTGAGGACGCCGAGATAACGCTGCATCCACGGACCCGAGGCATGCTCGCTCTCGCCCTTCGCGCGGAGGAAATAGGCCGCCATCAACGGTGTGATCATGCGCGCGACGAGCAGCGAGACCACCACGGCAAGCACCACAGTGTAGCCGAAATTCTTGAAGAACTGGCCCGAGATGCCGGGCATCAGCGCGACCGGCAGGAAGACCGCGACGATCGACATGGTGGTGGCGACCACCGCGAGGCCAATCTCGTCGGCGGCGTCGATCGAGGCCTGGTAGGCGGTTTTGCCCATGCGCATGTGCCGGACGATATTCTCGATCTCCACGATCGCGTCATCGACGAGCACCCCCGCGACCAGCGCAAGCGCGAGTAGCGACAGGAAATTAAGGTTGATGGACATGAGATCCATGAACCAGAAGGCGGGGATCGCCGAGAGCGGAATGGCGACCGCCGCGATGATCGTGGCGCGGAAATCGCGCAGGAACAGGAACACCACCAGCACCGCCAGCAATGCGCCTTCGATCAGCGCCTGCATCGAACTGTTATACTGGCCCTTGGTATATTCGACGCTGTTGTTGATTTCGGTGAAGGAGACACGCGGGTCCTCTTCCTCGATCTTGCGCAGCTCTTCCCAGGCCTGGTCATAGACGGTGATGTCGCTCGCACCCTTGGCGCGGTTGAAGCTGAAGACCACCACTTCCTGGCCGTTCATGCGGGCAAGGCTGGTCTGTTCGGAAGCCGCATCGCGAACCGTCGCGATATCGCGCAGGCGCACCACGCGCCCGCCGCCCACGGCGATCTGCGTGTTGCCCAGTTCGGCAGCGGTTTCGGCATTGCCCAGCACGCGAACCGACTGGCGCGATCCCGCAATCTCGGTCAGGCCACCCGCGGCATTGAGGTTGGTCTGGCGGAGCTGGGCATTGACCTGTGCGGCGGTGATGCCCTGCGCCTGGAGGGCCTGCGGATCGAGGATGACGCGGATTTCGCGATCGACACCGCCGAAGCGGCTGACTTCGGCCAGCCCTTCGAGGCCCAGGAGGCGGCGGCTGACGGTATCATCGACATACCAGGACAATTCCTCGAGCGTCATGTCGGTGGTGTTGATCGCAATGAAGCTGAGGCTGTCGCCGGTGATGTCGATCCGGTTGACGCGGGGCTCGAGGATACCGGCCGGAAGGTCGCCGCGGATCTGCGCGACCGCGTCGCGCACATCGTTGACCGCGCGGTCGGTCGGCGTGCCGATCTCGAACTGGACGAAGGTGTTGGAAGTGCCTTCGTTCACGCTGGAATTGATCTCGTCCACGCCATCGACGCTGCGCAGGGCCGCCTCGACCCGCTGGGTGATCTGGTTTTCCATCTCCTCGGGCGCGGCACCCGGCTGGATGATCGACACATTGGCCGCGGGGAAATCGATATCGGGATTATCGGTGACTTCCATCGTGAAGAAGGAAATCAGCCCGGCGATCGTGAGCGCCGCGAATAGGACGATCGGCGGGACCGGGTTCCGGATGCTCCAGGCGGAGATGTTGCGGAAGTTCATCGACTATTCCTCGCGCGCGGCCTGCCGGCGGGGCGAAACCTTCTGCCCGGGGGTCAGGAAGCTGCCGGCACGGGCCACGATGGCTTCGCTGCCGTCGATGCCCGAAGCGATGGTAACGCCGCGATCATCCACCGTTCCGACGCGCACGTCGCGCCGCTCGACCTCATTGTCGCCATTGACGATATAGACATAATTGCCCCGCGCATCGGCAAGCACTGCCGACTGGGGAAGCAGTGGCGCATTGGTCACGCCGCTTTCGATAAGCGCTTCGGCAAAGCCACCGGGCCGGATTGCCCGGTCGTAGGGAATGGCGATGCGTACTTCGCCCTGGCGCGATTGCGGATCGATGATCGGCGAAATCTGCCAGATGCGTCCCTGGATGCGCCGGTCGGTTCCGGTGGGAATGACCGTCGCCGGAAGCCCGACCGAAAGCCCCGTCAAATCCTGCTGCGACAGGCGGGCGCGCAGTTCCATTTCCCCGCCCCGCGCCATGCGGAACAGCTGCGGCGTCCCGGCGGATACGACCTGCCCGACCTCGACATTGCGATCGAGGATGAGGCCCGAAGTCGGCGCGCGCACATCAAGCTGCCCGATTTGTGCATTGGTCGCGGCCAGTTGGGCACGGGCCACGCCGACACGCGCCACCGCGGCGTCATAAGCAGCCTGCTTGCGGTCGATATCGGCCTTGGAGACGAAGCCGCGCTCGACGAGCTGCGCGGCGCGATCGAGTTCGTTCCTGGCAAGATCGGCATCGGCCTGCGCCGCGGCAAGCGATGCGCGCAGCTGCGCCGCCTGCTGGGCTTGGACCGAACGGTCGATGGAGGCGAGAAGCTGTCCCTGGCGGACCCAATCGCCGGCATCGACGAGAACCTGCGTTACGCGGCCGCCCTGTCCGGCGATACCGACCGGCTGGTCGCGCCGCGCCGCGAGCGTACCCGAAGCGGTCAGCGTGCGGGCCACTTCGCTGCGTCCGGGCACGATCACCGTCACGGTCTGCGCTTGCTGGGCATCGCCTTCTGCAGCAGCGGCCGGGGCATTTTCTCCGCCGTCGCCCATGAACATCGCCGCAGCCACCAGCGCCACGATGACGAGGATCACGCCGACGATGATCGCCATCCGCCGCTTGGAGCGCGTCGGCGAGGCGGGGTCGTCGATCGCGCGACGTTTGGTGAAACTGCTGAACCGGTTCATGCTCATCTTTCCCTGATGCCCCGCTTTTCGGTCCCCCCAAGGGACAGGTCGGGAACTGTATTAAATCAATAAGTCACCACAAGCAACAAAAAGGCCCCGCACGAAGGTAGCGCCATCGCTATTCGACCAACGGCCTTGTGGGACCCTGCCAGCGGGCAAGGCCGCCTCGCAACTTGTCAGCGCCAAGGCGCGTTCACTATGTCTGGTCGTGCGCTTGGGTGCGCCATGAATGAAGGGGGAAGCCATGGTCGAAAGTTACGGTTTTTTCGGGTGGATCATCGTCGGGCTGCTGGCGGGCGGACTGGCCAAGCTGTTGATGCCGGGCAAGGATCCGGGGGGCTGCGTCATCACCATCCTGCTGGGCATCGCGGGTGCCTTCCTCGCCGGCTATGTCGGCCATCTCATCGGTTGGTATGAAACCGGCGAAGCGGCGGGCTTCCTAGCGGCGGTCGTCGGCTCCTTCGTCATCCTGCTTGCCTATCGCCTGTTCATCCGCAATCGCTGATTCAGCCCGCGCTCAGCTAGTGCCGAGCAAGTTCGTGAAAGTTGAAGGCAAGAAGAGGAAAATGCGCATGCGTAAGTTGAACCTTGTGCTCGCCGGCATAGGCGCGCTCGCTCCCCTGCTATGGACAATGCCTGCCACCGCGCAGGGCAGTCCGGTGGTGCAGACCGCGCCGGGTACCACGCGGCTCGAACTCAGCGTTACGGGCGAGGCCGTTCGCGTACCCGATATCGCAATTGTGAGCGCGGGCGTGCAGACCCGTGCGGCGACCGCGAACGGGGCGATCTCGGCGAACCGCAATCGCATGGCCAAGGTGATCGACGCGCTCAAGGCGGCAGGCGTTGCGGAGCGCGACATGCACACCTCCTCGGTCTCCCTGTCCGCCGATTATGATTATAGCGAGCGCGAGGCGCCGAGGCTGACGGGCTATCGCGCCAGCAACATGGTCACGGTGCGCTTCCACGACATTGCTTCGACCGGCAAGATCCTCGATGCGCTGGTGTCGGCGGGGGCCAACCAGATCAACGGGCCCAGCCTTGAAATCGACGACCGTGCGGGCGCGCTCGATGAAGCGCGGCTCGATGCGCTGAAGAAAGGTCAGGAGCGCGCCCAGCTATACGCCCGCGCATTGGGCAAGAACGGTGCTCGGCTGGTGATGGTCAGCGAGGGCGGCGGCGGAAACATGCCGCCCATGCCGATGGCGATGCGGGCGGAAAGCATGGACCAGGCCGCATCGACGCAGATCCTGCCCGGCGAACAGCAGGTCAACATGACGCTGCAAATGCTGTTCGAGCTTCAATAAGGCAAAAAGAAAGGCCGCATCCGGGCTGGGATGCGGCCTTCTTTTTTTGGATTGTGCCCGATCCTTAGCGAACGCGTCCGCGGCGGATCATGTTGACGATACCCAGGAGCACCACGGCGCCGACAAGCGACACGAGGATGCTGCGGATGGTGATGCCATCACCGATCGAACCGCCGGAAACGACGAGGCCGGCGAGGAAGGCGCCGACGATGCCAACGACGATATTGAGCAGGATGCCCTGCTGCGCATCGGTCTTCATGATGATGCTGGCGAGCCAGCCGATCAGACCGCCGACAACAAGATAAATGATGAAACCCATGATGTTCTCCTGTTTAGTCGTCGCCCCCAGTGCGACGTATGGGCATCAAGCGCGTGATGCCCGGATATTGTTCCGGATAGCTGGGCTAAAGTCCAGTAGGTTGCGATCCCGAAACGAAGCCGGCCCCGCTTTCCCGGAGTAGGAAAGCGGGGCCGGTGTCATCTGGCTGGAGAGGGCAGGGGCCTTAGTAGCGCTGCTGCCGCTCATATTGGTCGCGGTAATGCTTGAGGCGGGTGACGCGAAGGCCCGGCATGCCCGAACGGTCGACCGCACGCTGCCAGGAGGTGAACTCCTCGAGGCTGAGCGAATAGCGTTCGCACGCTTCGTCGACGGTCATCAGGCCGCCGGCAACCGCTGCCACCACCTCGGCCTTGCGGCGCACGACCCAGCGAGTCGTGGTGGCCGGCGGAAGCGATTCCAGCGTCAGCGGCTCCCCGAGGGGGCCGACGACTTGTGCGGGGCGAATGTCCTGGTTCTCAAGCATCACAATCCTCAATCAAATCTTCACTGCGTTCGATGAGCCCATTTAGCCTTCACCCGTTGAACAAATTCCAACGGGGGAGGGTTAATGTCGCAGTTAAATATCCTTGTCTTTCGTTAACCCTGTCCCGGCAAAGGCGCCGCCCAGCGCCTCTCCGCGATCCTCTCCGGAAAGAAAGCGCGCCAGAGCGGCACAGCGGCTGCCCTGCACGGGCCCCCGTTCTCCGCTTGCCAGCGCCCTGATGACTTCGGCCATGTCGAAATGGGTTTCGGCTGCCGGTTCGAAATCCTTCTGGTGATGCGCCAAGGCGAATCCCCCTTCCCTGTTCTCTCGTGGAATTGACTCTATGCGAACAGGGTGAATTTCCGGTAAAGACGCGTCCCATCATGTCCCCGAACTTCGATCTTCCCGGTGCGCCCGAGACGGCGCGTATTGTCGTTGCCATGTCCGGCGGCGTGGATTCGAGCGTCGTCGCGGCGCTTGCCGCGCGCACCGGCGCCGAGGTCATCGGCGTTACGCTGCAGCTTTACGACCATGGCGAAGCGATCCAGCGCAGCGGCTCGTGCTGCGCGGGGCAGGACATCTATGATGCCAAGATGGTATGCGACCGCCTGGGGATCGCCCATTATGTCCTCGATTACGAGAGCCGTTTCCGCGAAGGGGTGATCGACCGCTTCGCCGACGAATATGCGATGGGGCGCACGCCCGTCCCGTGCAGCAAGTGCAACCAGGGCGTGAAATTCGTCGATCTCATCGGCTTTGCCCGCGAATTGGGGGCGACCTGCCTGGCGACCGGCCATTATGTGCGCCGCGTGCGAGGGCAGGATGGCAAGGTCCAGATGTGGAAGGGCCGTGACCCGCGCCGCGACCAGAGCTATTTCCTCTACGGCACCACTGCCGATCAGCTGGAATTCCTGCGTTTCCCGCTGGGCGACCTGCCCAAGGACGAAGTGCGTCGCCTTGCCGAGGCCGAGGGCCTCGAAGTCGCGGGCAAGCCCGACAGCCAGGACATCTGCTTCGTCCCCGACGGCGACTATGCCTCGCTGGTCAAGAAGCTGCGCCCCGCGACCGCCGCGCCCGGCGAGATCGTGAGCCTGTCGGGTGAAGTGCTTGGCCGGCACGAAGGTGTCGTCCATTTCACCATCGGGCAGCGCCGCGGGCTTGAAATCGGCGGACAGGCCGAACCGCTCTACGTCGTCAGGATCGAACCCGACACGCGCCGCGTGGTGGTCGGCCCGCGCCGCGCGCTCGCAGTCAGCGCGGCAACGGTCGAGGAAGTCAACTGGCTTGCCGAGGACCAGCGTCAGCTGAGCGCCAAGGTGCGCAGCCTCGCTCCGCCGGTTCCCGCCACATGGGACGGAACGCAGTTGCGCTTCGACCGCCTCGAATATGGCGTGGCGCCCGGCCAGTCGGCGGTCTTCTATGATGGTGAAAGGCTGTTGGGCGGCGGCACGATCGCCGCGACCCAGCCCGCCGAACTCGAACCCGCCTGACGGCGGGGCGGGAGCTAGAGCAGGAAGCGGCCCTCGATCACGGTGCGGCACCGGCCCGATAGAGCGAGCCGGTCACCCGAAAGCTGGCAATCGAGCTGCCCGCCCCGCGCGCTTGCCTGGAAGGCGCTGAACCGGTCGGATCCCAACCTCTTCGCCCAATAGGGGGCCATCGCGGCATGGGCCGCGCCGGTGACGGGGTCCTCGTCGATCCCGAATCCCGGGGCGAACACCCGGCTGGCGACATCGCAGCCTGTCCCCGGCGCGGTGACGATAATCAGTTGGGGCACTTCGCGCAGCCGTCCGAAATCGGGGCGGCAGGCGCGCACCTGCGCTTCGTCATCGAGGACGATCAAGAGCGCGTCCTCGGCGCTGGTCGCCAGCAGCGTTTCGGCGGGCTCGACCCCGAGTGCGGTCACGATGTCGGGCATTCGGTGGGGATTTGTCGCGCGGGCGGCGGGCAGGTCGAGAAGCAGTCGATCCCCGCGCCGCTCGACCGACAATTGGCCCGAGCGGGTGGCGAAGGTGACGCGCTCCGAATCGCCGATCACCACATGGCCCGAGGCGATGGTTGCATGGCCGCACAGGTCGACTTCGCAGCCCGGGGTGAACCAGCGCAGGTCATAGTCGCTGGGACCGTCGGAGGGGCGGAGGAAAGCGGTTTCGGACAGGTTATTCTCGACCGCGATGGCCTGCAGCACCTCATCCTCGAGCCAGTCGTCGAGGAGCATGACCGCGGCAGGATTGCCGGTCAGCGGCCGGTCGTCGACGGTGAAGGCATCGACCTGGGTGAAGGGAATGTTCATTCGGGGGTCGTATCCTGTCCGGGCTCCTCCAGCCCCTTGGGATCGGGGTGGATGAGCACTTCGGTGCCCGGAAACTGGGCACTGATCTCGGCCTCGATCTCGTCCATCACGCGATGGGCCTGCTCGACCGTCATCTTGGGATCGAGCCAGATGTGGAATTGCGCGAAATCGACGCCGCCCGAGGTGCGGGTCCTCAATTCGTGGATACCCTGCATCTCGGGATGCGCCTTCACCATTTCGAGGAAGCGGTCGCGTTTTTCGTCATCCCATTCCCGGTCCATCAGCTGGTCGATAGCATGGCTGGCGCCGCGCCAGCCGCCGTAGAGCAGCCACAGCGCGATCGCGATGCCGAAGATGGGATCGGCGAGGCCAAACCCCAGCCACTGGTCAAGGACGAGCGCGGCGATGACCGACAGGTTGAGGAACAGGTCGGACTGGTAATGGACATGGTCGGTCATGATCGCGACCGATCCGGTGCGCCGGATCACGCTGCGCTGGTAAAGGAGCAGGCCCAGCGTCGCCGCGATCGCCAGCACCGACACGCCCACGCCCAGCTCGAGCCCCTCGGTCCGCGTGCCGCTACCGAGCCGGTCGATGGCGCGCCAGGCGATCCCGATCGCGCTGACCGAGATGAGGACGACTTGGAAAAGGGCGGCAAGCGCTTCGGCCTTGCCATGGCCGAAGCGATGTTCCTCGTCGGCGGGCATGGCGGCGTAGCGCACGCCGAAAAAGGTGATCAGGCTGGCGATGAGGTCGAGTGCGGTGTCGGCGAGGCTGCCGAGCATCGCGATCGAGCCGGTTTCGATGCTCGCCCAGGCCTTGAGACCGATCAGGAAAATGGCGACCGTGATGCTCGCGATCGCTGCGCGGGCGGTGAGGCGGGCACGGATGTCGAGATGTTCCTGCGGGTCGCGGAGCGCTTCGTTCATGGGTAAAGCAGGGTCCGTGTCCAGCTGCCCTCGTCCGTGCGGGTGAAGAGCTGGCGATGATGCATCCGGTCCTGCGTTCCTTCCCAGAATTCGATCGACAGAGGCTTGACCGCATAGCCGCTCCAATGCGGTGGGCGGGGAAGGTCGCGGCCCGCATATTCCTCGTCGAGCGCCGCGATCCTTTCGTCGAAGACCGCGCGGTCGGCCATCGGGCGGCTCTGTTTCGATGCCGAGGCCGCGAGTTGCTTGGCGCGGCCCCGGCTGGCGAAATAGGCATCGGCCTCCTCGTCGGAAACCGGCCGGACCGGGCCCTCGATGCGGACCTGTCGATAGAGCGATTTCCAATGGAAGCAGAGCGCAGCCTGCGGATTGACGCTGAGTTCGAGGCCCTTGCGGCTCAAGAGATTGGTGTAGAAGACGAAGCCTTCGGGGCCATGCGCTTTCAGGAGCACCATCCGAACCGAGGGGCGGCCATTTCCATCGCTGGTGGCGAGTGCCATGGCATCGGGGTCGCTGGGCTCGCCCGCCTTCGCCTTGGCGTACCATTCGTCGAATAAGGCCAGTGGATCCATGGAGTGTGGCCTATCGGGCAGCGCGGGCCGAGGCAAGCGTCGCCATGAAACCCCTCTGGCCTTTACGCATTGGGTGGGGTTAGAGGAGTCTTATGGACCTATATCAGCAATTGGGTTTGAAACGCGGGGCAAGCGAAGCCGAGATCAAGAAGGCCTATCGCAGTCTGGCCAAGCAGCTTCATCCCGACCGGAACAAGGACAATCCCAAGGCCGCGGACCGTTTCGGCAAGGTCACGCAGGCCTATGACATCCTGTCCGACAAGGACAAGCGCGCCCGATACGACCGCGGCGAGATCGACGAGGAAGGCAATCCGCGCTCGCCCTTCGGCGCAGGCTTTGGGGGAGGCGGCAGCCCCTTCGGTTCGCGCCCCGGCGGGGCCGGCCAGCGCCCGCCCGGCGGCGGGTTCGATCCGGGCGGGATGGACCCCGATCTATCCGACCTCTTCGAAGGATTGTTCGGCGGAGGCGGTCCGGCCGGGGGTGCTTCGGCGCGGCGCGGGGGCTTCCGCAGCCGTCCGCCCAAGGGTGCCGACCTTGCCTTCCGCCTGACCGTTCCCTTCGAGGATGCAGCGCGCCGCGAACCCCAGCGCGTGAAGCTGGGTGCCGGCAAGACGATCGACATGAAGCTGCCTGCCGGGGTCGAGGACGGGACCAAGATCCGTCTCGCCGGGCAGGGACAGGAAGGCCCGGGAGGCAAGGGCGATGCGATCGTCACCATCCATGTCCGCAAGCATCCCTTCTTCGAACGGGACGGGCATCATATCCGGCTCGACCTGCCGGTGACGATCAAGGAAGCGGTCGAAGGTGCCAAGGTGCGCGTGCCGACGGTCGATGGCCCGGTGCGCATGACCATCCCCAAGGGATCCTCCTCGGGCACCACGCTGCGCCTCAAGGAAAAGGGCTTTACCGCCAAGAACGGGGTGCGCGGCGACCAGCTCGTCCGCCTCGAGGTGCAGGTCCCCAAGGATGATCCGGCGCTCCAGAAATTCGTCGAGAATTGGGACGCGCCGGGGGATGTGCGGGCCAAGCTCGGGGTCTGATGAGCGGGCGTTCGCCACAATCCCCCGAGGCGAGGCGCAAGCGGCTCGCGGCCCTGCACGCGCGCTTCGGCCGGGAAGCGATTGCCAAGCTGCGCGACAGCGACCGTCCCGCCGAAGTCGCCAAGCGCGTTGCGATCGGCGTCTATAACGACGGCTTCATCCATGCCGGGAACCTCGCCTACATCTCGCTTCTCGCGCTCTTTCCCTTCATCATCCTCGCGACCGCGGTAGCGACCCTCATCGGCCGCGGCGGCGACAGCGAAGCGGCGATCTTCACCATCCTTTCCCAATTGCCGCCCAATGTCGCCGAAGTGCTGGCCGAGCCCTTGCTGGAGGTGTCGTCGGGGCGCACCGGCCCGCTTCTATGGTTCGGTGCGCTGATCGGGATGTGGACCGCCGCAAGCTTCATCGAGACCATTCGCGAAATCCTTCGCCGCGCCTATGGCATGCAATATTCGGCACCATTCTGGGAATATCGGCTCGCCTCGATCGGGTTGATCGTGGGGTCGGTCTTCCTGTTGATGATCGCCTTTGCCAGTGCGGTGACGCTGTCGAGCCTCCAGCACCTGGTGAATGTCTATCTGCCGATCTCGCAGAATATCGGGGCGGCGCTCGGGCTGGCGCGGATCATTCCCGCGCTCACCCTGTTCGGGACGATCTACGCGATCATCTTCGCGCTGACGCCGCTGCGCTATCGCAAGCGCGGGTGCCGCAAATGGCCCGGCGTGCTGCTGATCACCATCTGGTGGCTACTGACGGTCGAGCTGCTTCCCAACGCGATCGGAGCGTTCGGGGGATATGGGCGCACCTATGGCAGTCTTGCGGGCGTGATGATCACGCTCATCTTCTTCTACATCATCGGCTTTGGCGTGGTGATCGGCGCCGAACTCAACGCGGCACTGGCCGATGCGGGGGATAGCGCGCTAAAGGGCGAAAAATATGAGGGGCCCTATTCGGACGAACTCGAGGTCGAGGACCCGGGCGAGGACGAAGAGGACCAAGAGTAAGAAGGGATTGGCATGACGGGGATCATGAAGGGCAAACGCGGGCTCATCATGGGGTTGGCGAACAACAAGTCGCTGGCCTGGGGGATTTCGAAGAAGCTGGCGGCCGAGGGGGCGGAACTCGCCTTTTCCTACATGGGCGATGCGCTGGAGAAGCGGGTGCGCCCGCTCGCCGAGGAATTGGGAAGCGACTTCCTCATCGAGTGCGACGTGTCGGACATGGACAATCTCGACCGGGCGTTCGAGACCTTGAAGGAGCGGTGGGAGACGATCGACTTCGTGGTGCATGCGATCGGCTTTTCGGACAAGAACGAGCTGCGCGGCAAATATGTCGATACCAGCCTCGAGAACTTCCTGATGACGATGAATGTCTCGGCCTACAGCTTCGTCGCGGTGGCGCGGCGGGCGCGCGAGATGATGGGGCCGGGCGGGTCGCTCGTCACGCTGACCTACTATGGCGCCGAGAAGGTCATTCCGCATTACAATGTCATGGGAGTCGCCAAGGCGGCGCTGGAGACGAGCACGCGATATCTGGCGGCGGATCTCGGGCCCGAGGGGATTCGCGTGAATGCCATCAGCGCGGGGCCGATCAAGACGCTGGCGGCTTCGGGGATTGGCGACTTCCGCTACATCCTCAAGTGGAACGAGCTCAATTCGCCGCTGCGGCGCAATGTCACCATCGATGATGTGGGCGGGGCGGGGCTTTATTTCTGCTCCGATCTTTCCGCCGGGGTGACGGGCGAAGTGCATCATGTCGATGCGGGCTACCATGTCGTCGGCATGAAGGCCGAGGATGCCCCCGATATCGCCCTCGACTGAGGTCCGGCTGGCGCGGGCGGAGGATCGCGAAGCGATCGACCATGTCCTGCGAGCCGCCTTCGAGGCGCCTGACGAGGCGCGGCTGGTCGAGAAGCTTGAAGACGCCGGAGATGCGGCGGTGTCGCTTGTGGCCGAGCAGGACGGAGCGGTGGTCGGTCATGTCCTTCTCAGCCGCATGCAGGCGAGCGCCGACGGCAGGCCGGTGACGGCGATGGCGGTCGGCCCGCTGGCGGTGCTGCCCGATCGGCAGCGTCGGGGCGTGGGCGAGCGGCTGATGAAGGCAGCGATCATGGCGGCGCGCCAGCTCGAGGTCGAGATCCTCTTCCTGCTTGGCGAGCCCGACTATTATGCGCGGTTCGGATTTTCATGCCGCGCAGCCCAGGCCTTCGAAAGTCCTTACGGCGGCCCTTATTGGCAGGCGCTGGCGATCGACGAACGGCTGGCCGACGCGCACTCCGGCACGGCGGTCCATGCGCCCGCTTTCGCCATGTTCGAGCAGTGAAGACGCGCCTTGCCCGCTGGGCGAAGGCGATGCGGCACGGCGTCCTCATCGCCTGGCTGGCCGCGCGCGATCCGCGCACGCCCTTGTTCGCCAAGTTGATCGCGGGCCTGACGGCTGCCTATGCGCTCAGCCCCATCGACCTCATCCCCGACTTCATTCCGATCTTCGGATTGCTCGACGACCTGTTGCTGGTTCCGGCGGGGATCTGGCTGGCGCTGCTTCTCATCCCCGATGAACTGGTCGCCGACCTGCGCGCCAAGGCAGAGCAGCAGGCGAGGGCGCCTGCCAGCATGGTCGGCCTTGCGATCATCGTGACGATCTGGGCAGGCGCGGCCTTCGCGGCGTGGCGCCTGCTTGCCTAGGGCTTGCGCGTCCCGATCAGCGTTCCCTTTTCGCCGCCCTTCCAAAGGGTGAAGTCGATTTCGGGATGTCGAGCGCGCCAGCGGCGGGCGATCATCCGTTCGCCAGGCCGGTTGGCATCGTCGAGAAGGATCGTCGCGCCCGGGTTGAGCTGAGCGAAATGCGTTTCGGCTGCTCCGCGCGTCATCGGGTGCAGGGTCCAATGCGGTCCGTCGATCACCATCAGGTCGATATTCTCGATCGGCCCGGTATCGTAAAATAGCCCGGGCCAGCCGCCCGGCGCGGGACGCAGCGGAGCATGGCGGATATCGGCTTCCAGCCCGTGCTGGCGCAGCCATTGGCCGGTCTTTTCGACGAAAGTCACATGCTGGTCGAAGCTGGTGAGTGTGCCGCCGCCGGCTATCTGAAGCGCCCGCGACATGACCAGCGAAGAGGCCCCGCAGCCGAACTCGATCACTCTCCCTGGCTTCTTTTCGAAGATGGTGTCGACGATCATGTGCAGGAGACCCGTATCGGCTTTCCACGAACCGAGGTGGGGCAGGGCATCGTGGGGCAGATCGAGCCGTTCGAGCAGGCGACGCTTTTCCGATTTCGAGCCGCCGCGTAGCGATTTCAGGAG
Organism: Sphingomicrobium lutaoense; assembly: GCF_014195685.1. GTDB lineage: Bacteria > Pseudomonadota > Alphaproteobacteria > Sphingomonadales > Sphingomonadaceae > Sphingomicrobium > Sphingomicrobium lutaoense. The sequence goes on from NZ_JACICF010000001.1 coordinate 136,844, forward strand.
AAAGGGCGCGGTGAAAGGCGCGAACAGGGCAACCATCGCCCGGTCCTTCCAGCCGACGCGCGCATCGACATCCTTGGGGAGGAATCCGGTCGGCTCGCGAGAAGTCATGAGGTGAAGGGGTCGGAGACCAGGATCGTGTCGTCGCGCTGGGGGCTCGTGGAAACGAGCGCCACCGGGCAGCGGATCAATTCCTCGATACGGCGCACATATTTGATCGCGCGCGCCGGAAGCTCGGCCCAGCTGCGCGCTCCGGCGGTGGTGCCTTCCCAACCCGCCATTTCCTCGTAAATCGGTTCGACCCGCTCCTGGTCGCGCAGATTGGGCGGGAGATAATCATATTCCATGTCGCCGATACGATAGCCGACGCAGATCTTGACCGTTTCCATCCCGTCGAGAACGTCGATCTTGGTGAGCGCGATGCCGGTGACGCCCGAGACCGCGACCGATTGGCGCACCAGCACGGCATCGAACCAGCCGCAGCGGCGCTGGCGTCCGGTCACGGTGCCGAATTCATGGCCGCGCGTCCCGAGCCGCTGGCCGACCTCATTGTCCTGTTCGGTGGGGAAGGGGCCGGCGCCGACGCGCGTCGTATAGGCCTTGACGATCCCCAGCACGAAGCCTGCCGCGCCCGGCCCCATTCCGCTTCCTGCGCCGGTGGTCCCGGCGACGGTGTTGGACGAAGTGACGAAGGGATAGGTGCCATGGTCGACGTCGAGGAGGACGCCCTGCGCGCCTTCGAAAAGGATGCGCCGGCCGCGCCGGCGCGCGGTGTCGAGGTCGCGCCACACGGGCCGAGCGAAGGGCAATACGAAATCGGCAATTTCGCGCAAATCGTCGAGAAGGCGCTGGCGGTCCACCTTGGGCTTGCCGAAGCCCGCGCGCAGATGATCATGATGCGCGCACAGACGGTCGATCTGACCCTCGAGCTCGCCCAGATGCGCGAGGTCGCAGACGCGGATCGCACGGCGTCCGACCTTGTCCTCATAGGCGGGGCCGATGCCGCGGCGAGTGGTGCCGATCTTTCCCTTGCCCGAGGCATCTTCGCGCAGCGCGTCGAGATCGCGGTGAATGGGAAGGATGAGCGGCGCGGTCTCGGCGATCCACAGAAGCTCGGGTGTGATGTCCACGCCCTGCCCGCGCAATTTCTCGACTTCGGCCTTGAGCGCCCAGGGATCGAGCACCACGCCGTTGCCGATGACGCTGGGCGTACCGGTGACGATGCCCGAGGGCAGCAGCGAGAGCTTGTAGACCTTGTCACCGACGACGAGTGTATGGCCGGCATTGTGGCCGCCCTGGAAACGGACGACCAGATCGGCCCGGTTCGCTAGCCAGTCGACGATCTTGCCCTTGCCCTCGTCGCCCCATTGCGCGCCGATAACGGTGACATTTCCCATGGTTGCCAAGCTCCCGGATGTGGTCCGTCCCGCGCCTAGGCGGAACCATGGCCTTCGTCCAGCACTTCCATGGCCAACAGGAGAGAAGAATGACCGACCAGCCAATGATCGAGCTCAACGATGGCCGCACGATGCCGCAACTGGGTTTCGGCACCTACAAGATCGACAATCGCGAGGCTGCGAATGCGGTCCGCACGGCAATCGAAGTGGGCTATCGGCTGGTCGACACGGCTTCGATCTATCGCAACGAGCAAGGCGTCGGCGAAGGGATGACCGAAGGCGTCTGGCTGACCACCAAGGTATGGAATGACGACCAAGGCCGCCGCGAAGCGCCGCGTGCCCTGGAGGCCAGCCTCGAGCGATTGGGCCGGAGCCATGTCGACCTGTTGCTCATTCATTGGCCCTGTCCCGACAAGCGCCGATATCTCGAGACGTGGCAGGCGCTCATCGCGCTGCGCGACGAAGGGCTGGCCAGGTCGATCGGGGTATCCAACTTCATGCCCGAGCAGATCGAGGAACTGGTGCGCGAAACCGGCGTGGTCCCCGCAGTCAACCAGGTCGAGTGCCATCCCCGTTTCCAGCAGCGCGAGTTGCGCGCGCTACACGAGCGATATTGCATCGTGACGCAAAGCTGGTCACCGCTCGGACAGGGCGGCGGACTGGAGGAGGAGACGGTCCAGGCCATCGCGCGGGAGGCCGACCAGTCGCCCGCCGCGGTGCTTCTGCGCTGGCACGTCCAGAAGGGCCTCGCGCCCATCCCGAAGGCGTCGAGCCAAGCGCATATGGAGGAAAATTTCTCCTGCCTGTCCTTCACGCTCGACGCGGGGCAGATGGCGCGGCTCGACGCGCTCGACAGCGAGGACGGCCGCGTCGGGCCGCATCCCGCCAATTTCTGCTGAAGCGGTCTAGAATCGCAGGGCGACGACTTCGCGTACGCCTTCGAGCTCGCACAGCCGGCGGATCGTTTCGCGGCTCGCGGGGCTGTCGATCGCGATCAGCGCCACCGCCGCGCCGCCCACCTTGCGCCGTCCGAGGTTGAAGGTCGCGATATTGATGTCGGCCTTGCCGAGAGTCGTGCCCAGCGCCCCGATGAAGCCCGGTGCGTCGGTGTTGACGATATAGAGCATCGGGCCGGTCAGCTCGGCCTCGATCCCCACGCCGAAGATATGGACGAGGCGCGGATTGTTATGCCCGAACAGGGTACCCGCGACACTGCGCGGGCCATCGGGAGTGCGTGCGGTGACGCGCACGAGCGTGTGATAGTCGCCTTCATGGCTGTGGCGCACCTCGGACACGTCGAGCCCGCGATCCTTGGCGAGCAAGGGAGCGTTGACCATGTTCACGCTGTCCGAATAGCTGCCCATGAGGCCCGCGAGCACCGCGCCGGTAATCGGTTTGATATTGAGTTCGGCGGCATCGCCTTCGACCTCGACCGCGATCGATTCGATCTGTTCGCCCAGGGTCTGGCCGACCAGTTTACCGAGACTTTCGGCAAGCCCCATATAGGGCTTCACGCGCGGCGCTTCCTCGGCGGTGAGCGAAGGCATGTTGATCGCATTGGTAACCGCGCCCGACAGAAGGAAATCGCTCATCTGTTCGGCGACCTGGATCGCGACATTGACCTGCGCCTCGGTGGTCGAAGCCCCGAGATGCGGTGTCGAAATGAAACCCGGCGTCCCGAACAACGGGCTTTCATGCGCGGGTTCATTCTCGAACACGTCAAGCGCCGCGCCCGCGACCTTTCCGCTGTCGAGCGCCTCTTTCAGGGCCGCTTCGTCGATCAGGCCGCCGCGCGCGCAATTGATGATCCGCACGCCCGTCTTGGCCTTGGCGAGCGCATCTGCATCGAGAATGCCACGGGTCTGGTCGGTGAGCGGAGTGTGCAGGGTGATGAAGTCGGCACGCGCGAGCAGGCTGTCGAGATCGACTTTCTCGACGCCAAGTTCGAGCGCGCGTTCGGGAGTGAGGAAGGGGTCGTAGGCGATCACCTTCATCTTCAGGCCCAGAGCGCGGCTAGCGACGATCGAGCCGATGTTGCCCGCTCCGATGAGTCCGAGCGTCTTGCCGGTTAGCTCTACCCCCATGAATTTCGACTTTTCCCATTTGCCGGCCTGCGTCGAGGCGTCGGCGGCGGGAAGCTGACGGGCCAGCGCGAACATCATCGCAATGGCATGCTCGGCGGTGGTAATCGAATTGCCGAAGGGCGTGTTCATCACCACGATGCCGTGCTGCGAGGCGGCGGCGATGTCGATATTGTCCACCCCGATCCCGGCGCGTCCGATGACCTTGAGATTGTCGGCATGTTCGAGGAGGGCGGGGGTGACCCTGGTCGCGGAGCGCACTGCCAGCCCGTCATATTCGCCGATCACCCGGGCCAGTTCGTCGGGGCTCATGCCCGGCAGTTCATCGACCTCGAGCCCGCGTTCGCGGAAGATCTCGGCGGCGCGCGGATCCATCTTGTCGGAAATGAGGATCTTCACGCGCTTTTCTCCCAGGCATAGTCGAGCCATGGCCCGAGGGCCTCGATATCGGCGGTTTCGACGGTCGCTCCGCACCAGATGCGGAGGCCCGGCGGTGCGTCGCGATAGCCGCCGATGTCATAGGCGACCTCTTCTTCCTCGAGCAGCGCGGTCATGCGCTTGATCCGCTCCTGGTCTGCGCCTTCGAGCGTCAGGCAGACCCCCGTGCGCGAGCGGATCGCGGGGTCGGGGCACAGGTGATGCAGCCAGTCGCGCTCCTCGACGAGACGGTCAACCGCCTCGGCATTGGCGGTGCAGCGCTCGATCATGCCATCGAGGCCGCCGATCGACTGCGCCCATTCGAGCGAATGGATGGCATCCTCGACGCAGAGCATCGAGGGAGTGTTGATGGTCGAGCCTTCGAAAATCTCCTCCATGAGCTTGCCCTTCTTGGTGAGGCGGAAGAGCTTGGGAAGGGGGCGGTCGGGGGTGTGGCTTTCGAGGCGCTCGACGGCACGCGGACCGAGGATCAGGACGCCATGCGCGGCTTCTCCACCCAGCACTTTCTGCCAGGAAAAGGTGGCGACATCGATCTTGTCCCAGGGAAGCTTGTGCGCGAACACCGCGCTCGTCGCGTCGACGAAGCTCAGGCCCTGGCGGTGGCCCGGGATCCAGTCGCCGTTCGGCACGCGAACCCCGCTGGTGGTGCCATTCCAGGTGAAAAGAACATCGTGGTGCCAGCCGACCTTTTTCAAATTGGGAAGCTCGCCATAGGGGGCTTCCATCACATGGGTGTCGAGGCCCAGTTGCTCGATCGCGTCATTGACCCAGCCCTTGCCGAAGCTTTCCCATGCGAGCGCGGTGACGGGGCGGGCGCCGAGCATCGTCCACATCGCCATTTCGAAGGCGCCGGTGTCCGAGCCCGGAACGATGCCGAGGCGATGGGTGTCGGGAAGTTCGAGCGTTTCGCGCATCAGGTCGATGCAGCGCTGGAGGCGCGCCTTGCCGATCTTCGAGCGGTGGGACCGGCCGAGGCTTGCGGTGTCCAGTCTGGAAGCTTCCCAGCCCGGCGGCTTGGCGCAAGGGCCGGATGAAAAATAGGGTCGTGCAGGACGCACGGCAGGTGGTTTCGTCATAATGTCCCCTCATCGAGAGGCGCGCCGCGTTGGGGCGGCGTGGCCCAAGGATCTTCTACGTCAGCTAGGGGACGCATGACAGACTGAATCGATGCCTCGGGCCCGTGAAAAATTCGCGCCTTTCCGCGATTATTCATTTACTAAACGTTAAACGCTTAACCTGAATCAAGAAAATCCTGCATTTCATCGCTTCGTCGCCGCAGTTCGTCCCTAATGGTGGAACGATCAGTTGAATTCCTTAACCTTTCGGGCACAGCTTACCCCTCGCGACTTCAAGGGGCACTGACTAGGTCGCGTTTCGGGAGGATGGGGATCCTCGAAATTGGGAATATTTAGTTGGGCCGCAGCCCGAATAGGCGAAGCGGTCGAACTAATAAGAGCGGGTAGAGGCATGATGTTGATTTCGGCCATGAGGAAAATTCTGCGTGATCGCGAGCTGGTGGTTCGCGATGGAACCGCGCTCAAGATCGTGCGCATTCCGGTCGCCGTGCAGATGGCTGTCATTGCCGTGCTGCTCTTTCTGACCGCCTGGTCGAGCTATGCCGCTGCCCGTATTGCCACCGCCGAATCGGCGGTGATTTCTTATCAGCAGCACGAGCGCGCCGAACTGGCCCGCATCGCCGAGCGCCAGAAGGCGCTTGCCGCGCTGGGGGCGCAGCTTCTCGAAGAACGTTACCAGGCCAAGCTGGCCGAGCTCGAAGCGCTGGGCGTCGATGTCGCCGTGGGCGGTCCGTTCGAAGCCGCCGGTGAAGGCGATGCCACCTTCCGCGAACTCTTCTCCAACTGGAAGAAGCTCGACAATCTGCACAATGGTGCGATTGCCGTGCCTTCGGACAAGCCGGTCAAGGCCGCCAGCCTGACCTCCTCCTTCGGCACCCGCACCGACCCGTTCAAGGGTCGCCGCGCCATGCATGGCGGCATCGATCTTGCCGGTCCGGTGGGTACGCCCATCTATGCCACGGCCGACGGCGTGGTGATCCGCGCGGGCTATAACCGCGGCGGCTACGGCAACCTCGTCGAGATCGACCATGGCAACGGCATCGTGACGCGTTACGCCCACATGTCGAAAATCCTCACCAAGAAAGGCGATCGCATCGATCGCGGCCAGCAGATCGGCGCGATGGGGTCGACCGGCCGCTCGACGGGCAGCCATCTCCACTATGAAGTCCGGATCGACGGCAAGCCGGTCAATCCCATTCCCTTCATGAAGTCGACCGACTATCTCGTCGCGATGCAGCAGCAGAACGACCAGGCCATGGAAGACATCGGTCTGGGCGGCGGCGGGCGCTAAGTCCCCCACAACCCCGAGCGGGGCGCTTGCCCACCGGGAATGCAGTCCCTATCTCGATGGCGTGACTGACATCATCCTTACTCCCAACGCGGCGCGACGCGTCGCCAAGATCGCCGAGAAGCAGGGCGCCGACGCGGTGCTGCGCCTGTCGGTCGATGGCGGTGGTTGCGCGGGTTTCACCTACAAGTTCGAACTGGGCGCTCCCGAAGAAGGCGATACCGTGGCGGAGGCCGAAGGCGTCAAGCTGGTGGTCGATCCGGTGAGCATGGACCTCGTTCGCGGCTCGGCGGTTGATTTCGTCGAAAATCTCGGCGGCGCCAGTTTCCAGGTCACAAATCCCAATGCCGCAAGCGGGTGCGGCTGCGGATCGAGCTTCTCGATCTGATGGTCAATATCGTCAGCTTCAACATCAACGGGCTGCGCGCGCGTCTCCCCCGCCTGCTTGAATTTCTCGAACGCGAGAAGCCGGACATCGTCTGCCTCCAGGAATTGAAGGGCGAGCCCGATGCCTTGCCCACCGACCAGGTGGAGGCAGCCGGATACAAGGCGCTCTGGCATGGGCAGAAGGGTTTCAACGGGGTCGCCTTCCTGTCGCGCGGCGACGGCGATCTCAAGCTGCGGCGCGCCGGCCTGCCTGACGATCCGGCGCCCGAGCAGGCGCGCTATATCGAGGCCGAGGCGCACGGCCTGATTGTCGCGAGCATCTATCTGCCCAACGGCAATCCGGTGGGCAGCGAGAAATTCGGTTACAAGCTCGAATGGATGGCGCGGCTCGAACAGCATGCGGCCGCGCTCCTGGCCGAGGAACGACCCGTGGTGCTGGCGGGTGATTACAATGTCATTCCTGAAGACCGCGACACCTTTTCGGTCAAGGCCATGGCCCATGACGCATTGATGCAGCCCGAAAGCCGGGCGGCGCTACGGCGCATTGTCCACCAGGGCTGGACCGATGCCTTGCGGCAGGTCCATCCGGACGATGACAGGCTTTATACCTTCTGGGATTACCAGGCCGCGGCCTGGCCGCGCGATGCGGGATTCCGCATCGACCATTTCCTCCTCTCGCCGCAGGCAGCGGACCGGCTTGCCGGGGCGGGCGTCCACAAATGGGCGCGCGGGGAGGAAAAGGCCTCCGACCACGCGCCCGTCTGGCTACAACTGCACGACGCCTAGCCGCCGATGACATAGCCTCCATTGGGATGGAGGACCTGTCCGGTCATATAGCTGGAATCCTCGCATGCCAGGAACAGAAAGCTGGGCGCCACTTCATTGGGCTGCCCGGGCCGCCCCATCGGAGTATCCTTTCCGAAATCGGGAATTTCCTCGGGCGGCTTGCCGCCGAAGGGATTGAGCGGGGTCCAGATCGGTCCCGGGGCCACGGCATTCACGCGAATGCCGTCCTTGGCGAGATTTTGCGAAAGCGAGCGTGTGAAGGCAGTGATCGCGCCCTTTGTCGAGCTATAGTCGAGAAGGTCGGACGAGCCCTTGTACATGGTCACCGAGGTGCAATTGACGATCGCCGAGCCCTTCTTGAGATGGGGACGAACCGCCTGGCTGAGGAAGAACATCGAATAGATGTTCGTCTGGAAGGTTCGCTTGAGCTGCTCCTCGCTGATGTCGCGGATGTCCTTGTCGGGATGCTGCTCCCCGGCATTGTTGACGAGCACGTCGATGCCCCCGAACCGGTCGGCGACCTTCTTCGCCACATCCTCGCAATTGGACTTGGTGCCAAGGTCGGTGGCGATGGCGAAGGCCTCGGCGCCTTCGGCCTTGCACGCCTCGACGGTCTTCTCGGCATCCTCATGTTCGCAAAGATAGACGATCGCGACCTTCGCGCCTTCGCGAGCGAACAGCACCGCGGTCGCTCGGCCGATGCCGCTGTCGCCGCCCGTGACGATGGCCACCTTGTCCTTGAGGCGGCCCGCCCCCGGGTAGCGGGGTTTCCATTTGGGCTGCGGGGACAATTTGGCTTCCTCGCCTGGCAGGCGATCTTCGTGGATCATCGGTTCGGCGGTGTCGGACATGACGCAAAACTCCTTTCGCCCCACGAACGCGGGGCGAAGGACCATGTTGCAGCGCCTTCGGCGAAGCGCCTTAGTTCAGCGATTTCCGGTAGATGCGATAATTATGGTTGATGTTCGCCCCTGGCAGGTTGGCGATCGACATCATGCCCTGGTTATCCTCGAGCACCCAGCCGAATTCGCCATGGAAGATGCCATATTTGTCGACGCAGACCCGGCGCGAATGTTCGATCAGCATGAAGGCGAACTGGCTTGCCAGCCGGCCTTTCTGATATTCCTTGCGAACCCCCATCAGCGGCACCCGTGCGCGGCGCGTACGCGGCCTGCGCAACCGCCAGAGGAGCTTGGCCCAGCCGAAGGGGAAGAGCCGTCCGTCAAGATCCTCGATCAGTTCGTTGGTATCGGGAATGGTGATCATGAAGGCCGCGGGCTTGCCGTCATATTCGGCGATCTTGACCAGGTCCTCGACGATGATCGGCTTCAATTTCTTGCCGGCATAGGCGATTTCGGATTCGGTCAGCGGGACAAAACCCCAATTATCCGACCAGGCATCGTTGAGAATATCGAGGATGATCGCGGCTTCCTCGTCGAAGCGGGATTTGTCGACGTCGCGAATGACGAGCTTCTCGTTGCGCTCCCCCGCCCTGATGAGCCGGTCGATCACCGGGATCATGTTGATGCGGATGTCGAGCGCGAAAGTGTGCAGGTCGCGCGCCTTGCGATAGCCGGCCTGCTCGACCCAGCCCTGATATTCGGGGCGGTGATGGCCCATCATTACCAGCGGCTTTTCCTCGAAGCCCTCGATCAGCAGCCCGGGCTCGTCCCAGATGGAGATGGAGATGGGCCCGATTGCCTGCGTCATCCCTTCCTCGCGCAGCCAGCGTTCGGCGGCGGCGATGAGCGCGGCGGCAGCTTCGGCATCTTTGGCTTCGAAAAGGCCCCATAGCCCCGTCTCGGGCATTCGTTCGAGGACCAGATCGTCGATCTGTGCGCTGATCCGCCCGACCGTCTTGCCGTCGCGCTCGGCAAGGAAGAGTTGCAGCCTGCCATGCTCGAACCAGGGGTTCTTGCCCGGGTCGATCAGTGCGTGGACTTCCGACTTGAGCGGCGGAACCCAATAGGGATCGTCGCGATAGATGTCCCATGGCAAGTCGACGAAGGCGCGCCTGTCCGCGCGGGTCCGTACGGGCCGGATGGTGAGCGTTTCGGTCATGTCATCGGGCTAGCCGCTTGGCCTGCCCCTGTCATCCCACGTAAAGGAATAAGGTCCTAATGGTGACGAAAGGCGAAGATTTCGCCATGATGACGCCATCATCTGTCGCCAGATGGCACGCGGAAAGATGAATATGTTCAACGCAGATATTCTCGGCAAGGGCCAGGAAAGCGCGGAAACCTCCGTCCGGCGCGCCGTCGTGCGCGGTGATGACAAGGAGATGCTGCGCGCGGCTGCCCAGCTGACCCGCGATCTCAAGGAGCCCGATGCCCGCATCTTCTGGGCGGACCTCATCCTTTCGGCGCTGCTCGGTTATGGGGCGTTGGCGCTGGCCATTCTTTCCGGCGAGCTGGCGGTCAAGCTGGCGGCCGGACTGGTGGCGATGCTGGCGCTTTATCGGGCGGGCAGCTTCATCCACGAGATCGCGCATATCAAGAAAGGCGACCTGCCGGGCTTCCGCCTGGTGTGGAACATGCTCATCGGGGTGCCGCTTCTGGCGCCGTCCTTCATGTATGAAGGCGTTCACAACCAGCATCATGCCAAGACCAAATATGGCACGGTCGACGATCCCGAATATCTGCCGCTAGCATTGATGAAGCCGTGGACGCTGCCGCTATTTCTTATCGTAGCGGCGCTCGCGCCGCTGGCGCTGCTGTTCCGCTTTGCGGTTCTGACGCCCTTGTCGCTTCTCTTCCCCTCGCTTCGCCGCGTGGTGGTTGCGCGTTATTCGGGGCTGCAGATCAACCCTGCTTTCCGCCGCAAGCCCGCCGAGGGCGAGGCCGCGCGCCAATGGCGCTGGCAGGAAGGCGCGGCGAGCCTCTGGTCGATCGGCCTGATTGCCGCGACGCTGGCGGGTGCGATTCCCCTTGCGGCGATGGCGACTTTCCTTGCCGTGCTGTCGGGTCTGATGTTCATCAACCAGGTCCGCACCCTGGTGGCGCACCTGTGGGAGAATGACGGCGAACCGATGAGCGTGACCGCGCAATATCTCGACAGCGTCAACGTGCCGCCGCCCGCGACGCTTCCGGCGCTGTGGGCGCCGGTGGGGCTTCGCTATCATGCGCTGCACCACTTGCTGCCCGGACTGCCTTACCATTCGCTGGGCGAGGCGCATCGCCGCCTGCGCCGCGAACTGGACGGGCAATCGGTCTATCACGCCACCAACCATCGCGGCCTCACGCCGCTGGTGGCGCGGCTGGCGGCTTCGACGATGCGTCGCCGCTAGGCGCTACTCCTCGGAGCGGATCAGGACCGTCTCGCCGATCAGGAAGAAGAGCAGGAACGGCCCCCAGGCCGCGAGCCAGGGCGGATAGACGCCTGCCGTGCCCATCGCGAGGCTGAAATTGTCGGCGACGAAATAAGCGAAACCGAGCGCCATGCCGATAGTAGCGCGCAAGAGCACTTGTCCGGAACGCGCGAGGCCGAAGGCAGCGACGGCGGCGAGCAGCGGCATCAGGAGCGTCGAGAGCGGGCCGGTGATCTTGTGCCACCATCCTGCGCGCGCGGCTTCGGCGGGGCGACCGGCCTGTTCGAGCGCCTCGATATCCTCGGCAAGATCGAAGATGTTGAGGCTGTCGGGATCGACGTCTGCGAGTTTGAACTGACTGGGTTTCACACCGGCAAGCCCGCGCCCGCTTTGCGCTTCGCGCACGAGATTCATTTCCGAATCATAGCTGGTGAGGCCTTCGAACTCCCAGCTGGTCCCGTCGGCCGAGGGTCGCGCATGCTCGATCTTAGTGATGGTCCGCAGCAAGCCCTCGGGGCGCTCGTAGACCGACAGGCCCTCGAGACGGAAATTCTGGCCGCGACCCGAGGCGAGGCGGGCATGGACATAGTCGTCGCCGCTGCGCAGCCAGACATTGCTCATCACTCCGCTGTCGGGCGGGACGGGGTGATAGTCATTGTCGCTCCATGCGTTCACGACGCGCGCCGATTTCACGACCACCGTTTCGTTGAAGACGAAGAGCACGCCCGCGAGAGCGACGCTGGCGACGATCAGGGGGGCAAGAATCTGGTGCGCCGACAGGCCTGCGGCCTTCATCGAGATGACCTCGCTATGCTGGTTGAGGCTGGTGAAGGCGATCAGCGTGCCGAGCAGCACCGAGAAAGGCAGGAAGCGCGAGGCGAGCAGCGGCAGCCGGAGCGAGACATAGCGCCATAGTTCGGCTTCGCCATTGCCCTCTACCGCGAGGATCTTGCCGCTTTCGCCGAGGAGGTCGAGCATCATCAGGACCATCACCAGCGCGATCAGCACCGCGAGCGAGCGTGTGACGAACAGTTTCACCATGTAGAGCGCAAGCTGGCGCGAGGGCATGAAATCCATGTTGATCATTCGCTCGCCTCCATTCGCGCCGCACGGCGGGCGGCGAGCGCCTTGGCGCGGGGATCGGGAACGAGCTTGCGAACCGCCTTGGCGATCTTGGCAAAGCCCGCTTCGAGCGCGCCGATCGGTTGCCCGCCGGGGCGGTGCGCGATCACATGATACATCCAACCGATGAGGACCACGAAGACGACGAAGGGGATGTAGAGCGCCAGTTCGGGCTGCAGGCGACCCTGTGCCCCCGCGCTTTCGGCATATTGGTTGATCTTGTGATAGGTCACCACCATCACGATCGCCACGAAGATGCCGAGCGAGGAAGACGAGCGTTTGGGCGGGACCGCGAGCGCGATCGCCAGCAGGGGCAGCATCAGCATCATGATCACTTCGACGAGGCGGAAGTGGAGGTTGGCGCGCGCAGCGAGATTCTGTCCGGGATCGGCGCCCGTGGTGAAATAGGCGAGCTTGGCCAATTCGGGCAGGGTCAGTTCGCGGATCTGGTTGCCCCGTCCGCGGAAGACATCGACCGCGGGCAGGTTGATCGGCAGGTCGTAGCTGTCGAAGGCCAGCGTGCGCGGGCTGGGGAAGTCGGGATTGTCCTGCACCAGCCGCCCGTCGCGCAGGCGGAAGATGATCACATCGGGATCGTCGGTGGCGAGGAATTGACCTTGGCGCGCGCTAGCGGTGATGAGCCCGTCGTCGCGGTCGTCGACGTGGACGAAGATGCCCTTGAGCATCGTCCCGTCATTCTCGCTTTCGTCGATCCGCAGGGTCATGCGATTGCCGAGCTTGTTGAATTCGCCCACTTCGATCGACGCACCGAGCGAGCCCGAGCGGAGATCGAAACGCAGCCCTTCGTAATTATAGCGGGCATAGGGTTCGACATAGGAGACAATGACGAGGTTGAGCAGCAGGAGCGCACCCGCATACATGTAAGGCACACGCAATAGGCGGCCATAGCCCACGCCGATCCCGCGCAGGGCATCGAGCTCCGACGAAAGAGCGAGTTTGCGGAAAGCGAGCAGGATGCCGAGCAGCAGGCCGATGGGAATCCCCAGCGCGAAATATTCGGGCAGCATGTTGGCGAGCATCCGCCAGACCACGCTGACCGGGCCGCCCAGCGCGACCACGAAATCGAAGAGGCGCAGCATCTTGTCGAGGACCAGCAGCATAGCCGCGACGATCAGCGTGCCGACCAGCGGAACGAAGATATTCTTCGCCAGATAGCGGTCGATGAGGCTGAGGTTCATGCGGCTCCTTTTTGTGGTCGCTGCGAGACCATGATTTGGCCGCATTGCGGCGCAATTCAATCATTGGTCCCGTTCGCTTCCCGCAAGGGTGGATGAACCGGACCGTTCCTATGGAGCCTATAAAGGATTGGTCAGCGAAATCATGCCCCTTCTTCTCATCAACCCCCTGGATGATCGTGGAGAGCGTGCCTGATGGAACATGTCCGGATCGCCTTGCTCTCCAATCCCCGTTCGACCGGCAATATCGCGCAATTGCCGCGCATCCGCGAATATTGCGCCGAGCACCCCGACATCTTCCATTATGAAGTGGACGAAGTCGCGCAGATCGGCAACGCGCTCAAGATGATCGCGAGGATCAAGCCGACCATTCTCGTCATCAACGGCGGCGATGGCACGGTGCAGGCCGCGCTCACCGAAGTGCATAATGGCGGACATTTCGCCGACGGTGCGCCGCCGCTCGCGGTGCTGCCGAGCGGCAAGACCAATCTCATCGCACTTGACCTCGGGGCCGAGGGTGATCCCATCGCCGCGCTCGAGAAGTTGACCGAAATCGCGGCGCGCGACCTGTCGCCGCATCTCGTCGCGAAGGAGCTGATCGCGCTTCGCCATGGCGGCGATGACCAGCTTCCCGTGATCGGCATGTTCCTGGGCGGAGCGGGTCTTGCGGACATCATGCTTTATTGCCGCCACAAGCTCTATCCGACCGGACTGCCCAACGGCATCTGCCATGTGCTTACCGCGATCGCGGTCCTGTTCCAGAACATCTTCGGGATGCGCGGCTCCTACCTGCCGCCCGCGCCTTCGGAAATGGGCATCGGCATCGACCGCGAACGGCGCCTTACGGGTCGCTTCTCGCTGCTTCTGGTCACCACGCTCGACAAGCTTCTCCTCTCGCGGGACCTTGAAGGCAATGGCAAGGGCGGGCTCAAGGTCATCGCGGTCGAGGAAAAGCGCTTCACTTTGCTTCGCGCGATCGCGGCCAGTTTGCGTGGCAAGCTGGGCAAGAAGCCGCTCGACGGCGTGCATGTCACCGAGAGCGACGAAGTGTCGATCGAAGGAGGCATGAGCCCGGTGATCCTCGATGGCGAGATGTTCAGCGCCAGCGAAGGACGCCCGATCCTGCTGCGCAAGGCGCAGCCTCTGTCCTTCGTCAAAATCGCGGCCTGACATGTCCCTTCGATCGCTGATTGCGGCGGAACTGGCCGAACCGGTCGATCCGCGCGTAGCGGCCATGGCTAAGGCCGTCGCCGAAGCCCATGGCGATGCGAGCCTCGCCGTCATTTTCTACGGGAGCTGCCTTCGCGAACGGCAGCTCGAGGGGCTGATGCTCGATTTCTATCTCATCGTCGACGACTATCGCCGCGCCTATGACAAGGCCTGGCTGGCGAAGGCCAATGCGCTCATTCCGCCGAATGTCTTTCATTTCCAGCATGAGGGCCTCGTCGCCAAATATGCGGTGCTCGATGCCGCCGACCTTGCGCGCGAAACCTCGCTCGACGCCGGCAGCGTATCGGTCTGGGCGCGCTTCGCCCAGCCGGTGCGGCTGGTGTGGCAGCGCGACGACAAGGCGCGGCAGATGGTCGAGGCAGCCGTGGCGGAGGCCCCGGTTACCTTGTTCGCGATGACGCTTCCCCTGATGGACGCGGCGCCGGAAGACAGCAATGCGGTATGGAGCGAGGGATTTCGCCAGACCTATGCCGCCGAATTGCGCGCCGAGCGGAAAGGGCGGGGAGGGTCGATCATCGACAGCGATCCCGAGCGCTATCGGCAGGTCGGCGATGCAGCGCGCCGAGAAGTCGAGACCCGAGGCCTTTCCCGAGGCGTTTCATCCAGGGCGATGGCGCGCAAGTGGAAGAGGCTGCAGCGCAAGGGCAAGGCCCTGTCGGTGATCCGCCTTGCCAAGGCCAGCGCGACCTTCAACGGGGGTGCCGAATATATCGCCTGGAAGATCAATCGCCATGCCGGCACCGACATCGAATTGACCGAATTCCAGAAAAGACACCCTCTATGGGCAGCGGTCAGTTTACTGCCGCGGCTCCTCCGTTCGGGTGCGATACGCTAGTCTGAATCGCGGTCGCGACCGCGCGCGCGAGCCCGTTGACGGTGAAGGGCTTGCGTAGCAGCTCATAGCCGACGAGATCCTCGCTTTCGCCTTCTCCGACATAGCCGGTGACGAACAGGATCGGCAGGTCGTTCTGCCGGGCCTTGAGTTCGCGAACCAGCTCGGGGCCGGTCATCTCGGGCATGATGACGTCGGTGATGACCAGGTCGAAGGACCCGGGCTCGAACAGGGCGAGCGCTTCGGCCGCGCTACTGCAGCTCTTGGGTTCATAGCCTAGGTCTTCGAGCGCTCCGACGGTAGCGCTGCGTACCCGCGCATCATCCTCGACCAGCAGAATGCGGGCCGATGTGAAGACCGGTTCCTCCTCGCTGGCCATCTGCGCCGAGGGATGGACATGGACATTGTCATGTTCGACCTCGGTGCGCGGAAGGTAGATGGAAACCGTGGTCCCCTTGCCCAACTCGCTCTCGATGCCGACCTCACCGCCCGACTGGTGCGCAAAGCCGAAAATCTGGCTGAGGCCGAGGCCCGTTCCCTTGCCCACTTCCTTGGTGGTGAAAAAGGGCTCGAAGGCACGCTCGCAAATCTCCTTGGGCATACCGCAGCCGGTGTCGCTTACCGAAATCACCAGATATTCGCCCGCGCGGATGTCACCCACCTCGTTGGCGGCGAGCTTCATATTGGCGGTCCGGATGGTGAGGTCCCCCTTGCCGTCCATCGCGTCGCGCGCGTTGACCGCGAGGTTGAGAATCGCATTTTCCAGCTGGAGCGCGTCCACAAAGACCGGCCAGGCATCGTCGGCAAGATTGGTACGGATGCGGATGCGCTCGCCCAGCGTGCGATCGAGAAGATCGCGCATCGATTCGACCAGATTGGCACTCTCCACCCGCTCGGGCAGCAGGGGCTCCGAACGGGCGAAGGACAGCAGCCGCCGAGTCAGAGCGGCCGCGCGGGTGGCGCCGTCCATGGCGTTCGACAGATGGCCCAGAAGTTCGCGCCGGGGCCCGTCGATCCGGCGCCGGGCAAGGTCTAGCCCCCCTACCACCACGGCAAGCATATTGTTGAAGTCGTGCGCGATACCGCCGGTAAGCTGGCCGACCGCTTCCATCTTCTGGACCTGTCGCAATTGCGCTTCGGCGGCGGCGCGTTCCTCGGCTTCGGCGCGAAGCGCAGCATTGGCCTTTTCCAATTCCTCGGTGCGCTGCGCGACCGCGGCCTCGAGGCCGGTGGCGCGTTCGAACTGGTCTTCGGCCTGCTTCTTGCTGTCGACATATTGGCGAAGCGTGCGCATCGCGATGACGCCCATGGCGATTGCGATCAAGGCGACCAGGACGCCCAGCCAGGAAAGATAATCGGTGAGGCGACCCGCTTCGGCCGAGAAAAGCTGCGTTTGCTGCATCGAGGCCGAAAGGCTCTGCCGTTCGGCCGAACTGATCTCGCGCAGCTTGGCGGCAAGCTGGCGGACCGTTTCGGACTGGCCCGCCTGGTAGAAGAGCGCGATCCCGCCCGAGCCTCGCTGCGCCGAAGCGGCACGCGCGGCCGCGGCGAGTTCCTGCCCTCGCTCGTTGAACAGATGCTTGAGTTCGGTGACCCGCTCGCGCTGCGGGGGGTCGTTGGCGACCAGCCGTTCGAGCTGGTCGATCTGAATCCGCGCCAGCCGCCAGTCGGCATAATAGATGCTTCCGGTCGCCTGTTCTTCGTCGAGGACATAGCGGCCCAGCGCGGCTTCGGCGCTCGCGATCGAACTGTCCACCGTCCGCGCCAGCAGCATCACGTCATAGGATTGGCGTTCACGCTGCTGGGCTTCCTCGCGCGCCTCGTTGGAAAGCGCGACCAGCCACACCATGCCGAGAAGCAGGAGAGTTGCGAACAGCGCGACACCCGCCGCGACACCGCGTCGCCAGTCAAAACGCGTTTCTTCCCCGCCCGTCATGACGCCATCCTAACCGCGCGGACGGACGGGATAAAGGCTCAATCGATACAACCGGTTGCGCGGCCTGCGCGTTCGAACATGCCGAGGATCTCGCCAACCTGTTCGTCGCTATGAAGCGCGCAGAGCGAACAGCGCAGCAGCGTCATGTTCGCCGGGGTCGCGGGCGGACGGGCCAGATTGACGTAGAGACCCTCGTTCAGGAGCGCTTCCCACATCGCCGCGCCCTTTTCGAGATCGGGCATGATCACCGCGATGATCGCCGACTGGGGGTCCTCGGTGCCCAGCTGGAAGCCGAGTTTTTTCAGACCGCCGTGCAAACGCTTGCTATTTTCCCACAGATGGTCGCGCTTGGCCTTGGCATGCTTGAGCTTGCCGATCGAGGTGGCCGCGGTTGCGACGACGCTCGGCGGAAGCGATGCGGTGAAGACATAGGGGCGCGAAACGAGGCGGAGAATCTCGAACTTGGGATGGTTGGAGACGCAGAAGCCGCCGACTGTGCCGACCGACTTGGAGAAAGTGCCGATGATGAAGTCAACATCGTCGATCACGCCCTGCGCTTCGCACACGCCCCGGCCATTTTCGCCGATGAAGCCCATCGAATGGGCTTCGTCCACGAGCACCATCGCGCCATATTTCTTCGCCAGCGGCACCATCTTGTCCAAGGGAGCGACATCGCCGAGCATCGAATAGACGCCCTCGAGGATGACGAGCTTTCCAGCATCTTCGGGAAGGCGCTTCAGCCGTTTTTCCAGCGCTTCGATGTCATTGTGGCGGAAGGGAATGACATTGGCATTGCCCATCGCGCAGCCGTCGTAGATCGAGGCATGGCTGTCGATGTCGAGGATGATATAGTCATCCTTGCCCGCCAGCGTCGAAATCACGCCCAGATTGGCGAGATAGCCGGTCGAGAAGACCATTGCCCCGTCCATGTCGTAAAAGTCGCGCAGCGCCTCTTCGCACGCCTTGTGGCCTGCATAGGTGCCGTTGAGAACGCGGCTACCCGTCGTGCCCGAACCGAAATTGTCGAGCGCGTCCTTGCCGGCCTGGATGACGTCGGGATCGAAGGTCATCCCCATGTAATTGTAGGTGCCGAGGAGGATGGTCTCGCGGCCGTTGCAGATGGCGACGGTGGGCGACAGCACCTTTTCCATCACGAGGTTGAACGGGTCGGTCACGCCGGTGGAAAGCAGATCCTCCCGCGTCTTGATGAGGTCATCGAACTTGGTGAAAAGATCGGTCACTTCACCATCCCGGCCACGGCATCGACCAATTGGCCGACATTCTCGATCTCGGCCTGCTGGTTCATCGTGATGAGGATGTCGAATTCGTCTTCGACCTCGGCCACGAAATCGAGAACCGTGAGGCTGTCCCATTCGAGATCCTGGGCGAAGCGGGTCTCTTCGGACACCTCGATGCCCTTCTTGTTGAACTGGTCGATGAGGCCGAAGATGCGGCCCTTCACGTCTGCGCGGTCAGTCATGGAAATTCGCCTTAATGTGAGGGGTGCGCTTTCGCAATCAAATCGGGCGCAAAAAGGGCGGCAACCGGCCTAAAGCCAGCCCTTGTCGAGATACCAGCGCGCGGTGCTTGCCAGTCCGGTGGGAGTGTCGATCGAAGGAGACCAGAGTGTTGCCGGGGGCCTTTTCTCGGCGCGGACGGTCCAGTCGGGGTGGCAGAAATAGGCCGCGCGGTCGGGCGTGAGCTTGGCCGCGCCGCGGCGCACCATCCGGTCGACCATCGCCGCGCCGCGAAGCGCCGCCGAGGGCATGTTAAGAATGAGCGGCGTCCGGCCTACCGCCTTGCCGAGTGCCTGCGCGAATTCGCGATGGCCCCATCCATTGTCCCGATTGTCGTCGGGTTCGTAGATTTCGCCACGCGGCGTTCCCGACGCGGCGAGGGAAAGGAGCAGGCGCGACAGGTCGTCGGCATGGATATAGGAGGCGCGACCTTCGGGCGGCATCAGGACGAGCCCGCGCCGTGCCATCCGGAAAAGTTCGAGCGTCTCGCGGTCGCCGGGCCCATAGACGGCGGGCGGGCGAACGATCACCGAGGGAAGGGAAGAGGCCTCGACCAGCTGCTCGGACACCGCCTTGCTTTCCCCATAGAGCGACAGGCCGGGTTCGCGTGCGGCGAGCGAGGAGACATGGACGAAGCGGTCGGAGCCGCCCTGTTCGGCCGCCGCGAGCAAGGCGGCCGTGCCTTCGGCATTGCCGCGCATGAAGCTCTCGCGATCGGGCGCGCTGATCGTGCCCGCGATATGGATGACCGCATCACTGCCTTCGCACAGCCTGGCCAGCGCGTCCCGGTCTTCGAGCGCGCCTTCGATCCACTCGACATGGGGCAGGGGTGCCTGGGGCCGGCGGGTCAGCGCCCGGAGCTCAACCTGCTCTTCACCGGCGAGGCGAAGAAGCCTCCCGCCGACAAAGCCGGTAGCGCCGGTGACCGCTATCTTCAAAGCGGGGACCAATCGCTGTCGGCCTCCGCTTCATCTTCCTCCTCGCGCTCCTTTTCGGGAAGGCGGGCGATCACGGCGTCAAGCAGGGGTTCGATCCCCTGTCCGGCGAGCGCGCTGATTTCGAAAAGACGGGTCACGCCCTCATTGGCCAATTCCTCGCGGGCGATGGCGAGCACGCCTTCGTCGACGGTATCGACCCGCGACAGTGCGACGATTTCTTCCTTGTCGCCCAGCCCCGCGCCATAGGCGTCGAGTTCCTCGCGCACGGTGCGATAGGCCTTGGCGGGATCGCCGCCGTCGGCATCGACAAGGTGGATGAGAAGTCGTGTCCGTTCGATATGCCCGAGGAAGCGGTCGCCGATGCCTGCCCCCTCGGCAGCGCCGCTGATGAGGCCCGGCACGTCGGCCATGACGAATTCCGCGCCCTTGTGCAGCACCACGCCCAGCTTGGGATGGATGGTGGTGAAGGGATAGGCGCCAACCTTGGCCTTGGCGTTGGTCACGGCGTTGAGAAAGGTGGATTTGCCCGCGTTGGGAAGCCCGACGAGGCCGACGTCGGCGAGCAGCTTGAGCCGCAGCCAGACCCACATTTCCTCGCCTTCCTCGCCCGGCTGGTGCTGGCGCGGTGCGCGGTTGGTCGAGGTCTTGTAGCTGGCGTTGCCGCGACCCCCCATGCCGCCGCGCAGCATGGTGACGCGCTGGCCTTCCCTGGTGAGATCGGCGAGCAGCGAGCGTTCCTCGTCATCGGCGAGTATCTGGGTGCCGACCGGCACCTTGATCACGAGATCCTTGCCGCCTGCCCCGGTCTGGTTGCGGCCCGCTCCGCCCTTGCCGCGCGGTGCGCGCAGATGCTGGGTGTAGCGGAAGTCGATGAGCGTATTGAGGCCGGGTACTGCCTCGAAGATGATGTCGCCGCCCTTGCCGCCGTCACCTCCGTCGGGACCGCCGAACTCGATATATTTTTCGCGGCGAAAGCTGACGGCGCCCGGGCCACCGGCGCCCGAACGGATGAAAATCTTGGCTTGGTCGAGAAAATGCATGGGCGCGCCCTTAGCGCAGTTCCCCCAGAACGCCTAGGATTTGCGTGACCGCGATATCATGCGCGGCCGAATGGGGAAGGCCGGTGGCGCGCGCGATCTCCTCACCCACCAGGCTGTCGCCGATGGCGAGAAGAACCAGGCCCAGCGTGGCCTTGTCGAGCGGTCGATCGTCGCCTTCGGCAGTGATCGCGCGCACCACGTCGGCGACCGCCGATTCCACCGCGGCAAGGCTTTCGCGCCGCCGCGAGACCACCACCCAGGCAATCAGTTCGCCAAAGCCCTGGTCGCGGAAAGCATCGAACATCTCTTCGACAACGTGGCGAAGCTTGGTCTTGCCCGCGCGATAGCGCCCGACCGATCCGGTGATCGAGTCCGCGACATCATGCGCGATGGCATCGGCCAATGCGGCATGGAGGCCGTCCACCGAACCGAAATGATGCAGCAAATTGGCATGGGTGCGACCGATCCGCGCACCCACCGCCTTCAGCGTGACCGCGGCGATCCCTTCCTCGCGGAGCAGCAGGCGCGCGGCATCGACCGCAGCCTTGCGGCTCTCCTCCGGGCTCATGCGTTTACGCTTTTGCAACGATATTGACATTAGTGTCAGTAACAACCAGTTAGAGAATGCTCGACACCTTTCTTTGGAGCCCCGCGATGGCCACTGCAAGTATAACGCCCTCTGATCTGACGATTTCCCCACGGGATCGCCGCTTCGGTCGTGGCGAAGCAACCCCGCGCTGGTGGCACGGCGGCAACCCTTATGCGACGGCCTTCTACAACGCGCTGTCGATCACCTTTCCCAAGGGCGAGGCCTTCTTCGTCGATAGCGTGCGCGCCTTTCGCGAAGGCACGCCGCCGCGCCTTGCCGAGGACATTCGCAATTTCGTGACGCAGGAGGCGATGCACAGCCGCGAGCATGTCGCCTTCAACAATCGCGCCGCCGACACGGGCTACCGGATCGACCATCTCGAGGCGGTGGTGCAGGAGCGCATCGACCTGGTTTCCGAAAAACCCAAGATCGTTTCCCTGGCCGCGACCATGGCACTCGAACATTTCACCGCGATTCTCGCCCATCAGCTGCTTGCAGATCCGCGCCATCTCGAGGGCGCCGACGAAGCCACCGCCGAACTATGGCGCTGGCACGCGTCCGAGGAGATCGAGCATAAGGGCGTCGCCTACGACACATGGCTTCATGCCACGCGCGACTGGTCGCGCTGGCAGCGGTGGAAAGTGAAAAGCCTCGTGATGATCGATGTCACGCGCAATTTCCTGGTCCACCGCTGGGAAGGAATGCTGGATCTCCTGCGGCAGGACGGCCTTACCGGGCGCAAGGCCAAATGGGCCATGCTGAAATATGCCTTCCTGTCACCGGGCATGGTGCGGCAATGGTTCGTCCCCTGGGCCAAATATTTCTTCCCGGGCTTCCACCCGTGGAACGAGGACGACCGTCATCTCATCCGTGACTATGACGCCTCGGTGGGGACCCGCTTCGACAGCCGGAAGAAAGTGCGCCGCGCAGGCTGAGCGGCGCATCTCCCTCTCGTCAGGCTGCGACCTTTGCGGGTTGCATCGCCGCCAACTGGAGCCGGTACATCTTGCACTCGACTTCGCCGCGCGCGCAGCTCAGCCGAGGCGCGGTGATGCCGGTGGCGCTGAAGCCCAGCTTTTCGAGCACGCGGCCCGACGCCGGATTGTCGATCGCGTGCGAGGCTTCGAGTTGGCGTAGCCCCAGCGTCCGGGCAATCTCGATGACTGCACGGGCGGCTTCGCTGGCAAAGCCTTTCCCCCAGTGAGCACGGGCAATCCAATAGCCCAGCTCGACCGCGCCCGATGGACGCCGGGCGAGCCCGCACGCCCCGACCAGTTCGGGCGCGCCCTCGGTCCGGCGGACGATGAGGAATGTCGGGAGCACCGGGTCGCGCGGAGAGGAAAGAAAGGCCTCGGCTTCCTCCAGCCCATAAGGCCAGGGGGCGTTGGCAAGCTGCATGACGATCTGCTTGTCGGCGAGAACGCGTGCCAGGGCAGGCGCATCGTCGGCCCATCCGGGGCGAAGCAACAGGCGCGGTGTACGTGCGAACATCACCATTCTCCTCACTGAAAGCCGCCGCTAGCGCGCTTTCGTGACAGTTCAGGGAGAAGGCGAAGACAAAAAAGGGAGAAGGGGGCGGCCCCTTCTCCCTTTCCTGATCTTGTCAGATTGTCGGACCGTCCCCGGTGGGACCGCCCCTTATCGACGAATCCCGATTATTCGGCCGCTTCCGGCATGGCTTCCACATGCACATATTTACGGCCAAGCTTGCCGTCCCTGAACGCGACACGGCCATCGACAAGCGCAAAGATGGTATGGTCGCGGCCCAGGCCGACATTGTCGCCCGGATACCACTTGGTGCCGCGCTGGCGCACGATGATGTTGCCGGCAACGACCTGCTGCCCGCCAAACTTCTTGACGCCGAGATACTTAGGATTGGAATCGCGACCGTTCTTGGACGAGCCGCCAGCTTTTTTATGTGCCATCGTTACTTCTTCTCGGTCTTCTTGGCGGCCGGTTTCTTGGCAGCCGTTGTCTTCTTGGTTGCCGCCTTCTTAGCAGGTGCAGCATCCTTTGTCGATTTCTTCGCTTCGGCCTTCTTGGCAGGCGCCTTCTTGGCGGCCGGCTTGTCGTCAGCCTTCTTCGCGGCGGGCTTCACAGCGGCCTTCTTGGCCGCGCCCTTGCCACCGATCGAAACGATCTCGAGGATGGTGTGCTGCTGGCGGTGGCCGCGCTTGCGACGATAGTTGTGACGACGCTTCTTCTTGAAGACGGTGACCTTTTCGCCCTTGGCCTGGGCCACGATCTTGGCGTCCACCGTCAACCCATCGGTCGACTGCAGCTTCGAGCCGTCGCCAGCGAGCAGGACGTCGTCCAGCTTGACACTGTCACCGGCCTCACCGGCCAGTTTCTCGACGACGATTTTGTCTCCCGGGGCGACGCGATATTGCTTGCCGCCCGTGCGCACGACTGCGAACATTGGCTCTTCTCTCAATCTTCAACGAATTTCAGACCGCGTAACGTCACCGTCCGCGGGGATGGGGCCACCTATGGAACAGGGGCCGCGCTGTCAACCTTCGTCGGCTACAAAATGGGCGTTAATGGCGAAGTTCGGGCCGCAAGCGGTAGCGCCCCTGCTCGAACGGGCCGAACATGGTCCCGATCGCAGGGTGATCGACCGGCTCGCCTTCGTCGTCGGCAACCAGATTCTGCTGGCTGACATAGGCGATGTAGCTCGATTCGGCATTCTCGGCGAGCAGGTGATAGAAAGGCTGTTCCTTGATCGGCCGGATCTCTTCGGGGATCGACTGGTACCATTCCTCGCTATTGTCGAATTCGGGGTCGACATCGAAGATGACGCCGCGAAAATCGAGCACGCGATGCTTCACGACATCGCCAAGGCCGAAACGGGCATGCGGAATCTTGTTGTTCATGCCCTCAATGTAATCGCTCCGGCTTTCAGGACAAGCGGTCAAGGACGATCCGTGCCTCTAGACCGGCCCCGTCGGCAGGATCGGCCAGTTCTAGCCGTCCGCCCTGCGCCCGCGCGATCGCCGCGACGATGGCGAGGCCGAGACCATGGCCGCCGCTCTGGCGGCTGCGCGAGGGGTCGAGCCGTCCGAAGGGCTGCAAGGCCAGTTCGCGCCGGTCGGGAGGAATGCCCGGGCCATGGTCGCGCACCGCGATGATTGCATTGCCGCCTTCGCCGCGTGCCCAAAGTTCCGCATCCCCGCCATGGCGCAGGGCATTGTCGATGAGATTCTCGATGGCGCGGCGCAGCGGACCCGACTGGGCCCGCACTACCAGCGCCTCGATAGCACCCAGCTTGACCTGTCCATCATGCTTCTCCGCCAGCGCGGCGAGGAGCGGCGCCACCTCTACCGGTTCGAGTGGGCCCGCGACGCTTCCGAGCCGCGCGAATTCGAGGATCTGTTCGAAACGGGCATGCAATTCCTCGATCTGCGCCACGAGAGCGAGGCGGCGCTCTCCATCCTCGACCGTTTCGGCCTCGAGCCGCAGCGCGGTAAGCGGGGTGCGAAGGTCATGCCCGATCGCGCCGAGCATCACGTCCTTCTCGCGCATCATCGCCGAGATCCGTTCCTGCATGGCGTTGGTCGCGGCGATGAGGCGGCGGACATCGCTCGGCCCGCTTTCGTCCATCGGCTCTCTCGCATGCAGTCCGTCGAAGGCCTCGGCGCGCCGCGCGAGGCGCTGCAGCGAGCCGCCGACTTTGCGCAGGAGGAGGAGCGTGGGAATGAGGACGATCAGTCCGATCAGGAGGGACTGAGCCGCGAGCAGGACGATCAGCGGGCCCATGGGACGCGGGCCCGGGCCACGGGCACTGAGCCACCGCCCATCCTCAAGCTGGACCGCGACGAGGATCATCGTGCGATGGCCGCGCCGCCCGTCGACACTACCTGCCACGACCTGCCGGACGTTGACGCCATTGTTGGCGAAGGTGTCGGCGACGATCCGTTCGGCAAGCGGCAAGCGCATGGCATCATCCGGAACGGGGTTTTCACTGCCCACTCGCACACGCCGCCGCCCGGGCCTGCGCCGTTCCTCCAGCCGGTCGATCATCGCCGGGCTGTCGGCTATGACCACGAGGCGCTGCGCTGCCGGGATCGCCGCATCATTGACGAGCTGGCCCCTTCGATTGTCGAGTGCGATCGCGAAGTTGACGGCCTGCGCGATGAGGATCGCCGCCGCGACAATGAGCGCGACCTGCGCGGCAAGGGAAAGACGCTTCATCCGCGCTCGACATCCGCGGCAAGGCAATAGCCCGCGCCATGGACCGTGCGGATCAAATCGGCCCCGTCCTCGCCGAGCTTGCGGCGCAACCGCATCACCGCATTGTCCACCGAGCGGTCGAACGGTCCCGCTTCACGGCCCTTGGTGAGGTCGAGGAGCTGGTCACGGCTGAGCACCCGGCCCGGCCGCTCGACGAGCACGCGAAGCAAGCGATATTCGCCGCTGGTCAGATCGATCGGGCCTTCATCATCGGACAAGGTCTGGCGCGCGGAATCGAGGGTAAAGCGGTCGAAGCGACAGAGCGATGCGTTGGGAGCCGAATGACCCTCATGGTCGCTGCGGCGAAGGATCGCTTTTACCCGGGCGAGTAGTTCGCGCGGGTTGAAAGGCTTGGTGAGATAATCGTCGGCACCCATTTCGAGGCCGACGATCCGGTCGATATCCTCGGCCTTCGCGCTGAGGAACAGGATGGGCAGGCTGCCCTGGGAACGGATGTGGCGAGCAAGGCTCAATCCGTCCTCGCCCGGCAGCATGATATCGAGGATGACCATGGCGAAGGCGCCCTTCGGAAGGGTTTCGCGAGCGCCCGCTGCATCGCCAACCGCGGTGACACGAAAGCCCTCGCGCTCGAGATAGCGCTGCAGCGGCGTGCGGATCGCCGGCTCATCCTCGACGATGAGCAGATGGGGTCGTTCGGTCATCTCGATCGGTGATGCGGCAAGGGGGCCGGAGTTACCAGCCCCCAAGCCGCCTGGGTCTTGGGGGACCTATTCGCCGCGGTTGCCGCGCCTTGCCTTGCGCGCTTCGCGGGCCGCCGCGCGTTCCTCGGCGTCGATCGTGCCGTCGCCATTGGCATCATGCCTGGCAAAGCGTTCCATGGCCCGGGCCCGGAATTCGGCGAGCGTCAGCTGACCGTCGTTATTGGTGTCGAGCCGTTCGAACATCCGGCCGTGCCCCATGCGACGACCGCCCA
Source organism: Sphingomicrobium lutaoense (assembly GCF_014195685.1). Taxonomy (GTDB): domain Bacteria; phylum Pseudomonadota; class Alphaproteobacteria; order Sphingomonadales; family Sphingomonadaceae; genus Sphingomicrobium; species Sphingomicrobium lutaoense. Next base: position 163,165 of record NZ_JACICF010000001.1, read on the forward strand.
TGCGCTTGTGGCCCATCTTGTGGCCTTCCTTCATTCCTTCGCTTTCACGTTCCTTCATCATCTCGGCGCGGCGCTGCAGCCTTGCGGCATGGGCCTCGACGATTTCGGAACGGGTGATCGCGCCATTGCCGTCACCATCGAGCCTGGCGAAGCGCTCGGAGGTCCGGGCATCGATTTCGGCCATGGTCACCACGCCGTCGCCATCGGCGTCGGCACGCGCACCACGGTGATGGTCGGCCAGGGCAGCGGCGGGAATCGCAACAGCGGCGGCGGCGGAGATCATCAGGAGCTTTTTCATTGCTTGTCTTTCCATCATTGGCTGGGTCGGGTCCTTATGGAGGGCGCATGTCGCAACCGATTGTCGGCGTGCTGCGCAATTGTCGCAAATTGTATCAGGGGATGACGACCTTGCCCGCCCAGTCCAGCTGCGCACCGCTTTGTTCGGGCGTCATACGCGATAGCACGTCGATCAGCCGGGCCGCGCTCTTGTCCGGGTCGAACAGCTTTTTCTCGGCGACATTGCGCTGGAAGGGGGAGGATAAGGGCGTATCCACCGTGCCGGGATGGAGCGCGACGACGAGCTTTCCCTCGCTCTTGCGCGCTTCCTCGATCGCGAGCGTGCGGACGATCTGGTTGAGCGCGGCCTTCGAGGCCCGATAGCCATACCAACCCCCGAGGCGGTTATCCCCGATCGAGCCCACTCTAGCCGATAGCGCCGCGAAGATGCCGCCCCTGGAGAGGAGTGGCAGGAAATGACGCGCCACGAGCGCGGGGCCGGTCGCATTGATCCGGAAATAGCGATCGAGGGCAGGGGCTTCGAGCGCCTTCCAGTTTTTTTCGGGGCTATACTCCTCGCTATGGAGGATACCCGTCGCCACGATGACCAGGTCGTAAGGCGCGGACGATTTCACTTCCTCGGCCGCCGCAGCGATGGTTTCGGGGCGGTCATAGTCGATGGCAGGGTTTGACCCGCGCGAGAGCCTCAGGGCCTCGCCGCCGAGCGAGGAGATTCTTTCGGCCAGGGCATGGCCGATCCCGCCTGTCGAACCGATGACAATCGCCTTGGAAAATGTGCGCATGTGGGAAGCAACGCGCGGGCCATGGCTTGGGGGCCAAAAGGAGAGGATGGAAAAGCCTCTTTGCAAGGGCGCCGCTCCTTGCTAGAGGCGCCAATCCTAACGACCAAGCACGCCCGAAAAGGGGTGCAAACCACCGTCGAATCACGCGGAGAGGTGGCAGAGTGGTCGAATGTACCGCACTCGAAATGCGGCGTGCCTTTACGGGTACCGTGGGTTCGAATCCCACCCTCTCCGCCATTCGCCTCTTCTGCTGACGGCCTGTCCTTGCCGCCCTGTCGGGTCGCGGAACCCAAAGTCGGGGCTGCGGCGTTCATGGCAGGCATGGCTTATCGCGACACCATCGAGGGGCGCACCCGCATCGGGACGCTGGCGCTTGTCATTCTCCTTCACGCCGCAGCGCTTGCGGCGGCGCTTCTGATTCGCGGCGAAGTGGTGGCCGCGCCCTTCGACGATGAACCGCTCGAGACTTTCGATGTCGCCATTGTCGAACCGCCCATGGCGGTAGTCGAGGAAAGCGAGGATGCCTCGGTGTCGCTGCCGCGCGACGAAGGCATGGCGTCGGCGGAGAATATCGAGAGCGAGGCCAAGCCCGTCGAGGCGCCCAAACCCAAGGTGAAGCTGCCGCCGGTCAACCCACGCCCGGCGGCGGAGGATGCCGGCGCGGGCAATGACGCGACGCAAGGCGCCTCGACCAATGTCGGCCCCGGCGCCGGGGCCGGGGGCGTGGGACCCGGAACCGGAGCGGGCGAAGCGGGAACCGGAAAGGGCGGAGGCGGGATCAACCCGCCGGTGCTGATCGCGGGCAACATCACGCGCAAGGATTATCCCAAGGAGCTTCGCGACCAACCGCTGGTGCGCGGCGAGATGATCCTCGAATTCACCATCGGGGTGGACGGCCGCGTGCGCTATTGCCGCGCGGTCAAGTCGAGCGGCAATGCCATCCTCGACCGCGACACCTGCCGCCTGATGGAAGAACGTTATCGCTACCGGCCCGCGACCAACGGGCGCGGCGAGCCGATTTCGATCGTCGGTCGCGCGCGCCGGGTCTGGTTCGAGGAACGGTAGCTCAGGACTCTTCGCGCACCCGCAGCATCGCCAGCGCGGCAATGACCATCACCAGCGCAGCAAAGGCCATGGTGTAGATCGGCTGTTCCGGGAAGAAGAATGCCATGATCGTCCCCATCACCGTCGCGACGAGCAATTGCGGCACCACGATAAAGACGTTGAACAGTCCCATGTAGATGCCGAGCTTTCGCTGCGGCAGGTTCGAGGCGAGGATCGCATAGGGCATGGCGAGGATCGAGGCCCAGGCAATGCCGATCCCGATTTCGGCCAGCACCAGCATCTGCGGATCGGTGATGACAAAGAAGCTGGCATAGCCCGCGGCACCGCACAGCAGCCCGAGGATGTGGGTCTTCACCTTGCCGATCCGCCGCGCCACGAAAGGCAGCAGCAGCAAGGCGGCGATCGCGGCGACGCCATTATAGACGGCAAAGAGGATGCCGACCCAATTGCCCGCTTCCTGATAGGCGGCGCTCGACGGGTCGCCCGATCCGTAGAAATTGATCGCGACCACCGGCGTGGTGTTGATCCACATGATGAACAGCGCCGACCAGGAGAAGAATTGCGCGAGCGCGAGCTTCTTCATGATGTCGGGCATGCCCGAGAAATCCCCGACGATCTGGCTGAGCATATTGGAGGATGACCCGCCTTTTGCGAGCCGGATCGCCAGCATCGAGGCAAGGCCATAAGCGGCAAGCAGCGCACCGAGAAGATAGACTTCCTTTTGCAGGTCGAGATAGTCGACCGACGCCGCGACGATCGCGCCCGCCAGCACCCACATCATCGCGCCATTGTAATTGCGCGTGGCCAGTGCCCGGATCGTCTGGCCGGTCGGCACCGCATCTTCGCTGTCGCCGGCAAAGGCCCGCATCTGTTCGGGGTCATATTCGCGGGTCGAGACAATCGTCCACATTACCGCAAGGAAGAGTGCGGCGGCGCCGAACCAGAAGCTGTAGCGGACCGTGTCGGGGATGCCGCCATCGGCCGCGACGTTCGACACGCCCCAGTAATCGAGCAGCCAGGGGAAGGCCGAGCCCACCACCGCGCCCACCCCGATGAAGGCGGTCTGCACGGCATAACCCGCGGTATGCTGGTCCTTGCGCAACATGTCGCCGACGAAAGCGCGGAACGGCTCCATCGAGATATTGAGGCTGGCATCGAGCACCCAGAGCAGGATCGCCGCCATCAACAGGAAATCGGACAGGGGCATCAGGAAGAGCGACAGCGCCGCCAGCACCGCGCCCGCGAGGAAATAGGGTCGCCTGCGACCCAATTTGCCGAGCCAGGTACGGTCGGACATGAAGCCGATGACGGGCTGGACGAGGAGGCCGGTCAGCGGCGCCGCGACCCACAGGGCGGGAAGATCGTCGAGCGAGGATCCCAAGGTCTGGAAAATCCGGCTCATATTGGCGTTCTGCAGCGCGAAACCGATCTGGATCCCGAAGAATCCGAAGCTGATATTGAACAGCCCGGCCCAATTCTGGCGCGGTTTTTCCATGAATAAATCCCCCGGTCTCTCCTGGATGACCGACGCTGGCAGAGCTTCGCCGCCTTGACAATCTGCATAGGTATGCAGCCAGCGGCGTGCGCCATTGATCAGCTGGAGCGGCGGGCGATCAGCTCGACCGGGAGGAGCACGCTTCCCGAGGGGCGATCCTCGATGGTGGCGAGCAGGGTATCGACCAGCGTTTCGGCGGCTCGACGGGTGTCCTGCGAAATCGAGGTCAACGAGGGGTCGGCGAAGCGCGCCGCGGCAATATCGTCGAAGCCCACGATCGCCACATCGTCGGGGATCGTCCGGCCTTCCTTCTTCAGCCGCCGCATCGCCCCGATCGCGGCAAGGTCGGAGGAAGCGAAGATCGCATCGAAATCGGTGCCCGATTCCAGCAGGGTCCGCGCGGCCGCATCGCCCGCTTCCTCGGTGGGGCTGGCATCGATCCGCATCACCGGCCGCAGGCCATCTTCCTCCAGGGCGCGCGTGAGGCCCTGGAATCGTTCGAGCATTTCGGGGGATGTCGCATCGGCGGTGCCGATGAAGGCGATCTTTCGCCGACCCCGCTCGACGAGATGCCTTCCCGCCAGATATCCACCCTCGACATTGTCGGATCCGACGGTGGTGCCGATCTGCCCTTTGCGCGCCGCGCCCCAGCGGACGAAATGGGTGCCCTGGCTGACCAGTTGTTCGAGCCTCGGCTTGGCTTTGAGATAATTGCCATAGCCCAACAGGATGATCCCGTCGGCCTTGCGGCTGTCTTCATAATCGACATGCCAGTCGGCCGAGAGCTGCTGGAAGCTGATGAGGAGGTCGTAGCCCGCCGTCGCGCAGGCGCGGGTAATCGCGCCGACCATCGAGAGGTAGAAAGGGTTGATCAGCGTGTCGTCGGGAGTGGGATCCTCGAAAAAGAGAAGCGCGATGGTGCGTGACTGGCCCTTGCGCAGCCCCGAGGCATTGCGATCCACCGTGTAATTGAGCTCCTTTGCCGCCGCGAGCACCTTGGCACGGGTTTCTTCGGAGACCGCGGCGTTACCCGACAACGCGCGCGACACCGTGGGCTGTGAAACCCCCGCGAGCGCTGCGATGTCGAAGCTGGTGGGCCGCCGTTGCGTCATGAAAAGCGTTGCATTCCAGTCATTGCAATGATGCCACGGTGGCATCGCTAAAACTGTCTAAGGCCTTTGAATACGTATGTATAGCGGGGCCGGAATGCTGACTTTGCCCCTCGCTTGGCGCAAGGTGATGCGCAATTCGCAGCCCGGGGGAAAATTCGGGCGCGAAATGCCTTTAGGAGGGGACATCATGAAAAGAACCGGTTTGATGACGCGCATGACGGCCACGTCGAGCGCTGTCGCAATGGGCCTCGTGCTGGCTGCTGCCGGAGCCGCGCCCGCATTCGCCCAGGACACGCAGGACGTGCAGGACGATAGTGGCGAAGAAGCCAATCCCAATGTCGATGCCAACGACCCGGGCCAGAATGAAGCCGATCGGGCGATCATCATTTCCGGCTTCCGCGCCAGCCTCGAAAGCGCGGTCGGCACCAAGAAGGACCAGGATCTCGTCATCGAATCGATCTCGGCGGAAGACATCGGCAAGCTGCCCGACGCCTCGATCGGTGAATCGATCGCCCGCCTGCCGGGCGTGACTTCGCAGCGTCTCAACGGCCGTTCGAACGTCATCGCGATCCGCGGCTTCGGCCCCGATTTCTCCACCACGCTTCTCAATGGCCGCGAGCAGACCTCGACCGGCGACAATCGCGGCGTCGAGTTCGACCAATATCCTTCCGAAATCGTCAACCAGGTGGTGATCTACAAGGCGCCCTCGGCGGACCTCATCGGCCAGGGCCTTGTCGGCACCGTCGACATCCGCACCGTCCGCCCGCTCGACTTCGGCAAGCAGGTCTTCGCCATCGGCGCGCGCGGCAGCTATGCCGACATCGGCAAGCTCAATTCGGGTTCGGAAGAACTGGGTTGGCGCGCCAATGCGACCTTCATCGATCAGTTCGCTGACGACCGCGTGGGCGTGAGCCTTGCGGTCGCTTATGTCGACGAGCCCTATCACAACCAGGAATTCAACGCCTGGGGCTATCAGCCGATCTCCAGCGCTTTCTTCTTCCCGGACGATCCGCGCGGCGGCGATACTCTCATCCCGGGCGGTTCGAAGAGCTTCGTGACCTCGACGGGCCTGAAGCGTCTCGGCGTCAACAGCACCATCCAGGTCGAAGCCAGCGATGACATCATGGTCACGCTCGACGGTTTCTATTCGAACTTCGACGACGACCAGATCAAGCGCGGCATCGAACTGCCAATCGCGGGCTGGTTCGGGACTACCGGCGATCCTTCGACCTACGGGATCACCGATGGCTTCTACACCTCGGGCACGCTCGAAAATGTCCAGGGCGTCGTTCGTAACGACATCTTCAGCCGCAAGGCCGACCTTTATTCGGGCGGTCTCAACATCAACTGGGATCCGGGCAACGGCTGGTCGGCATTCGTCGATTTCGGCTATTCACGCACCGACCGTGAAGAGCTGTCGATCGAAAGCTATTCGGGTACCGGCTTCAACTGGGACAGCCCCTTCAGCTCGGACGATGATTTCGCGGCAGGCGACCTCACCGACACGATGGGCTTCACCCTGTCGGAAACCGGCCTCTTCTTCTCGCCGACGCTCGACTATTCAGACCCCAGCATCATACGGCTGACCGATCCGCTCGGCTGGGGCGGGGGTACCCGTACGCAAGCGGGCTATTACAACAACCGCATCGTCGAGGACGAGCTCAAGCAGTATCGTGCCGAGCTCGCCAAGGAATTCGATCATGACTTCTTCGGCGGACTGAAAGCGGGCGTAGCCTATACCGACCGTGACAAGTCGCTGGTGCCCGACGAGTTCTTCGTCACGCTGGGCCTCGACGGCATGGGCAATTACATCCGCGAAGTCGACATTCCCCAGCAATATCTGCAGTCGCCGACGAACCTTGCCTATCTCGGCCTCGGTCCGATGGTGAGCTACGACCCGCGCGAGCTCATCCGTGACGGCGTTCTCGTGCTCGAGCCCAACTTGTCGAACGACATCCCGGCCAAGGCCTTTACCGTCACCGAAGACATCGTCAGCGCCTATATCCAGGCCGATATCGATGGCGAACTGGGCGCGGTGGACCTGACGGGCAACCTCGGTGTCCAGATGGTCTGGACCGACCAGGCCTCGAGCGGCATCGCTTTCCTCAACGGGACCCAGGTCGATGTCGAGGCAGGAGACGATTATGCTCACCTTCTGCCGAGCCTCAATCTCGCGGCGCGCCTGCCGGGTGACTATGTCATCCGTTTCTCGGCCCGCAAGGAGATCATGCGTCCCCGCCTTGACGATCTCCGGGTGGCGATCGGCTATGGCGTGAGCACGACCGGCCAGTTCGTCGAACAGTTCGGCGGACCCTATCTCGAAGGCGGCGGTGGCAATCCGCAGCTTCGCCCCTATGAAGCCAATTCGGTCGATCTGACCTTCGAGAAATATTTCGGATCGTCGGGCTATGTCGCCTTGCAGGCCTTCTACAAGGACATCGCCAACTACATCTCCGATGATGTGGTCACCGACTTCGACTATTCGGGCTTCCCGCTTCCCGCCGGGGTCCAGCCGGTCAGTCTGACGGGCGTTCTGTTCACCAAGAACAACACCGGTTCGGGCGAACTCTACGGCATCGAAGCGGCAGGCACCTTGCCCTTCGAAATCTTCTCGCCCGCTCTTGAAGGCTTCGGCGTGACGGGCGGCGTGAGTGTCGTGGAATCCGAAGTGAAGCGCGCCGACGGCGTCAGCGAAGCGATTCCTGGCTATTCGAAATGGGTCGCCAACGGCACCGCTTACTTCGAACGGTGGGGCTTCAACGCGCGTGGCAGCGTGCGCCATCGCACGACCTTCCTCGGTGACTTCACCGGCTTTGGCGGTTCGCCGACGCGCCGCCAGGCACTCGAGGAAACCATCGTCGATGCGCAGATCGGCTATGAATTCCAGCCGGGTTCCACGCTCGAAGGTCTCTCGCTCTATCTCCAGGGCCAGAACCTCACCGACGAGCGTTTCGCCTCGGTGGCAGACACGTCGAACCCGCTGTCGGTTATCGACTATCAGATCTATGGTCGTCGCTTCCTTGCGGGCTTCACCTACAAGTTCTGATTGGAATTCGGGCCGCGCCTGCTTCCTGTCCTGACGGGCAGGGGGCGGGGGCGGCCCTTTTCTTTGGATGGCTATTATGACCGAGGAGACAGAAGGACCGATCCGGGTCGTCATCGCCGGCGGGGGGACGGCAGGCTGGATGGCCGCCGCGACCCTGATCAAGGTGATGGGCCGGGCGGTTTCGATCCGTCTCGTCGAATCCGAAGGGATCGGCACCGTCGGGGTGGGCGAGGCCACCATCCCGCAGATCCGCCATCTCAACCGGCTTTTCGAACTCGATGAGGCCCAGTTCCTCCAGGCCACCAACGGGTCGATCAAGCTGGGCATCGAATTCCTTGGCTGGGACCGCCCCGATGAGGCCTATATGCACGCCTTCGGCACCGCGGGCCGAGCGATCGGGGTCGCTCCGTTCCGTCATGCATGGCGTCGCGGCGAAGCGCTCGGCATGGCGCGTCCCTTCGGCGCCTATAGTTTCAACGAGGTCGCGGCCCGCGCGCTGCGCTATCATCCCCAAGCAGGCGGCGGCGCCATCCCCCATCTCGTCCATGCCTATCATTTCGACGCCGCGCTTTACGCCAGGATGCTGCGCGGCCTTGCCGAGCAGGGCGGCGCACAGCGCACCGAAGGGCGCATCGAGACCGTCGATCGCGATGGCGAGACGGGCGATGTCCAAGCGATCCTGCTCGACAATGGCGAGCGCATCGAGGGCGATCTCTTTATCGATTGCACCGGTTTTCGCGCACTGCTGATCGGCGATACGCTGGGCGTGGGCTACGAGGACTGGTCCCATTGGCTGCCGTGCGACCGGGCGTGGGCGGTGCCGAGCGAACGCGCCGGTCCCTTCCGGCCCTATACCCAGTCGATCGCGCACCGAGCGGGGTGGCAATGGCGGATCCCCCTCCAGCATCGCACGGGCAACGGCCATGTCTTCTGTTCGCGCTTTATCGCCGAAGAGGAAGCGCGTGACATTCTCCTCGCCAATCTCGAAGGCCAGCCGCAGGCCGAACCCCGGCTCATCCGCTTCACTACCGGGCGGCGCGAGGCGGCCTGGTCGCATAATGTCGTCGCGCTGGGCCTTTCGGCAGGTTTCATGGAGCCACTGGAATCGACCAGCATCCATTTGATCCAGTCGGGCATCGAACGGCTGCTGCGCTTCTTCCCCGACCGGGGCGATTATCGCCTGCGGCGCGACAAGTTCAATTCGCTCACTCGCTTCGAATGGGAGCGCATCCGCGATTTCCTGATCGGGCATTACAAGTTCAACCGGCGCGAGGGTGAGTCCTTCTGGGACGCCTGCCGCGCGATGGCGGTGCCCGATACTCTCAGCGAAAAGCGCGCCCTATTCGAGGAATCGGGCACGATCCACCGCGAGGGCGAGGAATTGTTCACCGAGGAAGGCTGGCAGCAGCTTTTCCTCGGCCAGGGCGTGATGCCCAGGAGTTGGCATCCCACGGTCGAACCGATCGACGAGGCCGAACTGCAAAAGCTGCTCGACATTATCGCCGATGCCTATGCAGCGCGGGCGGGCAAACTGCCCGGCCATGCCGAATATCTCGAAAAGATTTCCCCCGCCAAGGAGAGTGCGTGATGAAGAAATGGTCCCTGTTCGCCGCCGCCGCCAGCCTGGCGGCCATTCCGGCCATGGCCCAGGACGCGCAGGACTATCGCGCGCGCCCCGCCTCGGACGAGGTCGTCTATTTCGTTCTGCCCGACCGGTTCGACAATGGCGATCCCACCAACGACCGCGGCGGGATCAAGGGAGACCGGCTCGCCCATGGCTATGATCCCACGCACAAGGGCTTCTACCATGGCGGCGACCTGGCGGGCCTTACCGGCAAGCTCGACTATCTCGAGGCAATGGGCATCACCGCCATCTGGTTCGCGCCGATCTTCAAGAACAAGCCCGTCCAGGGCCCCGCGGGCGACGAGAGCGCGGGCTATCATGGCTATTGGGTGACCGATTTCACCAGCGTCGATCCCCATTTCGGGACCAATGACGAATTCAAGGCCTTCGTCGATGCCGCCCATGCGCGCGGGATGAAGGTCTATATGGACATCATCACCAACCATACCGCCGACGTCATCCGCTATAAGGATGGCGACTATAGCTATCGTTCGAAGGCCGATTATCCTTATTCGACGCGCGGCGGCGTGAACGGCGAGCCGATCAACGAGGGCTTTGCCGGTGACGAGGTGCAAACGCTCGAGAATTTCGCTCGGCTGACCGATCCCAACTATGCCTATGAAGTGCATGTCCCCGAGGCCGAGAAGTATGTGAAGAAGCCGGCCTGGCTCAATGACCCCATCTATTATCACAATCGCGGCGACACGCGCTTTTTCGGCGAAGACAGCCTTTATGGCGATTTCGTCGGGCTCGACGATCTCTTCACCGAACATCCCCTCGTCGTGGGCGGAATGATCGAAATCTATGGCGACTGGATCGAGCGGTTCGGGATCGACGGCTTCCGCATAGACACCGCACGCCATGTGAACCCCGAATTCTGGCAGCAGTTCATTCCCGCGATGAAGGCCCGCGCGGACGCGGCCGGCATTCCCCACTTCCACATGTTCGGCGAGATTTTCCGCGACGATTCGAACAATGGATATATCGCCCAATATACGCGCCGCGACCGGCTGCCGTCGGTTCTCGACTTCGCTTTCCAGATGGCGGTCCGCGAAACGGTGGTCGAAGGCAAGGGCACCCATGTGCTTGCCAATCTGTTCGCGGGCGATGTCCTCTACGAAGGGGGCGAGGAAACCGCGCTCAGCCTGCCGACCTTCCTTGGCAATCATGACATGGGACGCTTCGCCCATTTCGTCCGCGCCAAGCGGCCGGATGAAGATCCTTCGGAAGCGCTGGCCCGCGTGACGCTCGCCCATGCGATGCTCATGACGCTGCGCGGCTCGCCGGTCATCTATTCGGGCAGCGAGCAAGGGTTCGTCGGCGATGGCGGCGACCAGTTGGCCCGCGAGGACATGTTCCCGAGCAAGGTCGATGTTTATAACGACAATATGCTGCTCGGCACCGATGCCACCACCGCCGAGGCCAATTTCGACCAGAGCCACCCGCTCTACCAGGAAATCGCGATGCTGGCCGCGATGCGCGCCGACAATGCGGCGCTTCGCCGCGGGCGGCAGGTCACCCGCGCCTATGAGGAAGAACCCGGCCTGTTCGCCGCTTCGCGTTTCGACCCCGACAGTGGCAAGGAAACTCTGCTCCTGTTCAACACTTCGGACCAGCCGATCAGCGGACAGGTGCTCGTCTCGACCGCATCCACGGAATTCACGACGCTGGCGGGTCAGTGCAGCCCAGAGGTTTCCGCGCCCGGGAGCCTTTCCTATGCGCTCGCGCCCTTTGCCTATGCGGTGTGCGCCGCGCGATGAGCTTGTCGAAACTGATCAAGGTGAAGGGCCGCGAAGAGAGCGCTGCCGAAGAAGCCCGCACGCGCGATCCCTGGTGGAAAGGCGCGGTGATCTACCAGATCTATCCGCGCAGTTTTGCCGATTCCAACGATGATGGGATCGGCGACCTGCCAGGCATTACCGAGCGGCTCGACCATGTCGCGGCGCTGGGCGCCGATGCGATCTGGATCTCGCCTTTCTTTACCTCGCCGATGCTCGATTTCGGTTATGACGTTGCCGAGTTCCGCAATGTCGATCCCATTTTCGGGACGCTCGAGGATTTCGACGCGTTGGTCGCCAAGGCGCATGAACTGGGGCTCAAGGTCATCATCGACCAGGTCTATTCGCACAGTTCGGACCAGCATCGCTGGTTCATCGAAAGCCGGTCGAGCCGCGACAATGAGAAGGCGGACTATTATGTCTGGGCCGATCCCCGCCCCGACGGCACGCCGCCCAACAATTGGCAGTCGATCTTCGGCGGGCCCGCCTGGACCTGGGATGCGCGGCGGGGGCAATATTATTTCCACAATTTCCTGAAGCAGCAGCCCGACCTCAACCTTCACAATCCGAAGGTGCAGGACGAATTGCTCGACGTCGCTCGCTTCTGGCTCGATCGCGGAGCGGACGGTTTCCGCATCGACGCGGTGCTGCACATGTTCCATGACGCCGAACTGCGCGACAATCCCCCGGCGAGCGATCCGGGCAAGCCCCGCGCGCGCAGCCATGATTTCCAGGACAATGTCTACAATCAGGCTGGCCCCGGCACCTTCACCTTCGTCAAGCGGCTACGCACGCTGATGGACGAATATGGCGCCATCTTCTCGGTCGCCGAAGTCGGCGGCTCGGGCACCGAGGCCTTCCAGAAGAAATGCACGCAGGACGGCGACCGGCTGAACAGCAGTTATGGCTTCGAATTTCTCTACGCCAAGCAACTCACCCCCAGGGTGGTGTGCGACGCGCTGGCGCGATGGCCGGGAGGGGAAGGCGAGGGCTGGCCGACATGGGCCTTCGAAAACCATGACGCGCCGCGCGCGGTGTCGCGTTGGACCACGCCCGAAAATGCCGATGCCTTCAATCGGTTGAAGATGCTCCTGTTCATGTGCCTTCGCGGCAACGCAATCCTCTACCAGGGCGAGGAATTGGGCCTTACCCAGGTCGACATTCCCTATGAGAAATTGCGCGACCCCGAGGCGATCGCCAACTGGCCCGCCACTCTTTCGCGTGATGGCGTGCGAACCCCCATGCCCTGGGAAAAGGGTTCGCCCCATGCCGGTTTCTCGAAGGCCGAACCATGGCTGCCCCTCGGTCCCGATCATCCTGCGATGGCGGTCAGCGAGCAGGAGGGGCGCGAAGGTTCGCTGCTTGAATGGACGCGCCGGGTGATCGCGCTTCGCAAGGAACATGAGGCCCTGTTGGTAGGTGACCTGGCCGAGTGCGAGGCCGGCGACGCGCTTCTTACGTTCCAGCGTCGCGGCGAGCATGAAAGCCTGCTTTGCGCCTTCAATATCGGCGAGGACGACGTGGCTTTCACGCTGCCCGAGGGCGCCGAAATTCTCAGTTCCTGCGGGACCATTCGCGACGACGGGCTGGGCCCCTTTGCCGCGCTGGTGGCCCGCCTGCCGGAGTGAAATTGATGATCAGACGCCTGTGGCTTGTTCTTGTCGCCGCTTTGATGGCTTTTCCCGCGATGGCCGAGGAGCGGCTGCAATCGCCCGACGGCCGCATGGTCCTGACGGTCGACGTCAACGGCGAAGGGCGTCCCTTCTACCGCATCGACCGCGATGGGCAGCCAGTCCTTCGTGAAAGCCGCCTCGGCTTTCTCCTGACCGACCAGGACAAGCTCGAACGGCGCCTCAAGCTCGTCGGCGCCGAGCGCGCATCGCGCGATACGCGCTGGGAGCAGCCATGGGGCGAGCGGCGCTTCGTCATGGATCGCCACCACGAACTGACGGTCCGTTTCGAGGAGGATAGCGACGAGAAGCGCCGGTTCGGGGTGACCTTCCGCCTGTTCGATGACGGGCTGGGCTTTCGCTATCTTTTCGACGACGAAAGCATGGGCAAGACCGTGCGGATCGCCGATGAACTGACCGAGTTCAATCTTGCCGAAGACGGCACCGCCTGGTGGATCCCGGCGGGCGAGTGGAACCGCTACGAATATCTTTACGAGGAAACGCCCGCATCGGCGGTGTCGATGGCGCACAGCCCGCTCACCTTCCGGCTCGACAATGGCACGCACCTCGCGATCCACGAAGCCGCGCTGGTTGATTTCGCGGGCATGTGGGTGAAGCGGACGACCGGCACTAATTTCCGGGCGACGCTCGCTCCGACGGGTAGCAGCGCCTCGCGCGCCGTGCGCGACACGCCTTTCGCCACCCCGTGGCGCACGGTCCGCATCAGCGACAATGCCGCGGGTCTGGCGATGAGCGATATCGACCTCAATCTCAACGAGCCCAACAAGCTCGGCGATGTCAGCTGGTTCACGCCGCACAAATATGTCGGCATCTGGTGGTCGCTCCATCTTGACGAGGAAAGCTGGGGTTCCGGGCCGAAGCACGGTGCCACCACGGCCAATGCGAAGCGCTATATCGACTTCGCCGCCGATAACGGTTTTGCGGGCGTGCTGGTCGAGGGCTGGAACCTTGGCTGGGACGGCAACTGGTTCTTCAACGGTTCGATGTTCGATTTTACCCGCGCCTATCCCGACTATGATTTTGCCGAGGTGGCCCGCTATGCCGCCGAAAAGGGCGTGGCGATCGTTGGGCATCACGAGACGTCGGGCGATGTCGGCAATTATGAAGCGCAGCTCGGGGAGGCTCTCGACCTCATGGCCGAGCGCGGCGTGAAGACGATCAAGACCGGCTATGTCACCGATGCCTGCAATCTTCGCTATGTCCATGCCGATGGCAGCGAGACCCGCGAATGCACCGAAAGCCAGGTGATGCAGCGCCATCACCTCAAGGTGATTACCGAGGCCGCCAAGCGGCAGATCGCGATCAACCCGCATGAACCCGTCAAGGCGACGGGCCTTCGTCGCACCTATCCCAACTGGGTATCGCGCGAGGGCGCGCGGGGCATGGAATTCAACGCCTGGGGCGTTCCCCCCAATGGTCCCGATCATGTCCCGACCATGGTGTTCACGCGCATGCTGTCGGGTCCGATGGACTATACGCCGGGCATTCTCAGTCTCGAAGGACGCGGACAGCCCCTCCAGATGACGCAGGCCCGCGCTCTGGCCGAATATGTGATCATCTACTCGCCCATCCAGATGGTCGCCGACCTGCCCGAACATTATGCCGAGCATCCCGAGGCCTTTCGCTTCATCCGCGACGTGCCCACCGATTGGGAGGAAAGCCGCATTCTCGAAGCCGAGGTCGGCCAGCACGTCGTCACCGCCCGCAAGGATCGGAACAGCGACGACTGGTATCTCGGCGGAGCGGTGGACGAGAAGGGGTGCGACGTGAAAGTCGCGCTGGATTTCCTCGACAAGGGCCGCAACTATAGAGCGCAGATCTACCGCGACGGCCCTGATGCCCATTATGAAGGCGCGGGGCGGTTCGACATCCTGATCGAGGAGCGTGACGTGACGGCCGAGGAAATGCTCGAACTGACGATGGCCCCCGGGGGCGGTTTTGCGGTGCGGTTCATCGCGCGGTGACCGCCCGGCCCGCTTCCATCACCATTCTTGGCGGAGGCACGGCAGGCTGGATGGCGGCCTGCCTTCTTCACCATGCCTGGGGCAACCAAGGCACGAAGATCCGGCTGATCGAAAGCAGCCAGGTCGGCATCATCGGGGTGGGCGAAGGTTCGACGCCCCAGCTCAAGGCCTTTTTCGACCGAATCGGGATCGACGAAGCCGAATGGATGCCGCGCTGCAATGCCACCTACAAGGTGGGCATTGGCTTCGAAGGCTGGTCGGAGCGCGCCGGGTTCGAACGCTATTTCCACCCTTTTCCGACCGCGCTCGACGGGCATAGCGCGCCGCAATTCTTTCGCGCCGCGCGGCAGCGTCGACACGGCTTCCAGGTCGAAGCGCATCCCGATGCCTTCCTGTTTCCCGGCCTCCTTGCCGAGCGGCGGCTGGCTCCGCTCAACCCGCCCAATTTCCCGTTCGAAATCACCTATGGCTATCATTTCGATGCCCATCTGGTCGGACAGTTCCTCAAGGGCGTCGCCGTCGATCGCGGAGTAGAATGGGTCGACCGGTTGATCCAGGGCGTCGAGGTCGATGCCGAGGGGAAAGTCAGCGCGCTCGTCGGCGAGGATGGCGAACGGTTCGAAAGCGACTTCTACATCGACGCATCGGGCTTTCGCGCGATGATCATCGAGGAGGCACTGGGCGGGCGCTATCGCTCCTTTGGCGACAATCTCTTCAACGATCGCGCGGTGGTCCTGCCCACGCCGGTCGCCGATGACGGTCCCGAATGCGCGACCCGCGCCATCGCGATGAAGTCGGGTTGGCGATGGTCGATCCCGCTGACGCACCGCACCGGCAACGGCTATGTCTATTCCTCGCGCTATTGCGACCCCGACGATGCCGAAAAGGAATTACGCACCGCGCTTGGCGTGGGCGACGAGGTCGAGGCGCGCCATCTCAGGATGCGCTGCGGCCGGGTCGAGGACAGCTGGCAATCCAATTGTCTGGCAATCGGCTTGTCGCAAGGCTTTCTCGAACCCCTCGAAGCCACCGCGCTCCATATCGTTCTGGCGACGGTGGAAGGATTTATCGCGTCGGTCGACCAAGGCGGGTTGACCAATGAGACCCGCCGGTCCTTCAACGCCGACATCGCGGCGCGATACGAGGGTATTCGCGACTATATCGTCGCCCATTATCGCACCCAGTTGAGACGCGACACCGATTATTGGCGCGACAATGCCGCGCAGGAAAATCTCTCGCCGAGCCTCAAGCGGATCATCACCTGCTGGTTCACCCGCGCCGACCTCCTGCGCGAGATCGAGGAGCAGGGCATCGCGCGCTATTACAATGCCGTGAGCTGGCATTGCCTCCTGGCGGGCTATGGTAATTTCCCGCCCGATGGGCAATTGAAGCCTGCAGGTCCCGAAATCAATGTCGCGGACATGGGGCGCATCGCGGCATTTCTCGATGGCTGCGCCTCCAATTTTCCCGGACATGCCGACGCGCTGGCCCGGTTGACGGAAGGAGCCTGATGGCACAGCGATCCTCGACCCTGCTCCTGTTCGGCGCGACCGGCGATTTGTCGCGGCGCATGCTGCTTCCCTCGCTTTACGGGCTGGCGGCGGACGGATTGCTACCCGACGATATCCAGGTCATCGCCACCGCGCGCACCGAAATGGACGATGCCGAGTTTCGCGAACTGGCGATCAGCAATCTTCGCGAACATCTGCCCGCCGATTTTTTTTCCGAAGTGACCGCGCGCCGCTTTGCCAAGCGGGTCCGCTACATCCCGGTCGATGTCACCACGCCCGAAGGTTATGACCAGCTGGCCGACGCGATCGACCTCGACAAGGGCGTGAGCATCTTCCTCTCGACCGCCCCGTCGCTGTTCAAGACCACCATCGAGAATCTGAAGCGGGTCGGGCTGGCTGGCCCCAAGGTCCATCTCGCGCTCGAAAAGCCGTTGGGCGACGACCTCGCATCGAGCCGCGAGATCAACGACGCGGTCGCCGAGGCCTTTACCGAGGACCGGATTTTCCGGATCGATCATTATCTGGGCAAGGAAACCGTCCAGAACCTGCTCGCGCTCCGCTTCGCCAATTCGCTGCTCGAGCCGGTGTGGAATGCCGCGCATATCGACCATGTCCAGATCACCGTCGCCGAGACCGTCGGCCTCGAAGGACGCGCGGCCTATTATGACGGCGCGGGCGCGGTGCGCGACATGCTCCAGAACCATATGCTCCAGCTGCTTGCGCTCGTCGCGATGGAGCCGCCCGCCGACTATGACCCCGTCGCGGTGCGCGAGGAAAAGGTGAAGGTGCTCCGTTCGCTGCGTCCGATGACGAAGGTTGGGGTGCGCGACGAGTTGGTGCTGGGCCAATATGATGCTTATGCCGGCGAATTGGGGGAGCCGTCCGACACCGAGACTTTCGTCGCCCTGAAGGCGCATGTCGACAATTGGCGCTGGGCGGGCGTGCCTTTCTACCTTCGTCACGGCAAGCGGATGGCGCGCCGCAAGACCGAGGTGCTGATCCAGTTCAAATGTGTACCCCATTCGATCTTCGGCACGATGGGCGCGCGGACCGAGCCCAACGAACTCATCATCTCGATCCAGCCCGAAGAGAATATCCGGTTGAAACTGATGGCCAAGACCCCAGGTCTGGACCGCGGCGGCATGTCGCTTCGCGAGGTGCCTCTCGATGTGACGATGGAAGGTGCTTTTGCTGACTATCGGCGGCGCATCGCCTATGAGCGGCTGTTGCTCGACCTTATCGAAGGCGACCCCACGCTGTTCGTGCGCCGCGACGAGGTGGAGGCCCAGTGGCAATGGATCGATGCCCTGCGCCAGGCCTGGCAGGATGCCGGAATGACCCCCGATCCATATGAAAGCGGGAGTTGGGGACCCGAGAGATCAAGCGAATTCGCCAAGCGCGACGGAAGGGAATGGAATGATTGAAGCCGAGTGGTGGGAGTATGACGATGCCGACGAGATGGCGGATGCCGTAGCAGGCGATATCGGCTTCATCGTCGAAAGCGCCGTGGATGCGCGGAGCGAATGCCTGCTTGCCTTTCCCGGCGGCTCGACCCCGGCACCCATCTACGCGAAGCTGGCGGAAAAGAAGCTGCCCTGGAAGCGGGTGACGATTATTCCCGGTGACGATCGCCTCGTGCCGGTCGATGACGAGATGTCCAACATCCGCGCCATTGCCAAGGCCATGCTGCCGACGGGCGCGCGCGTCTATCCGATCGCCATCGAGGCCGAGGACTATACGATGGCTGGCCATGCCGCCGATGCGCGGCTCAAGGATCTCAAATGGCCGCCCGACCTTGTCTGGCTGGGCATGGGTACTGATGGTCATACCGCGTCGCTTTTCCCGGGCCCCGACCTTGAGAATGCGATGGATGCTCCAAAGGCGCGCCTTGCGATGGGGATCATGCCCGATCCCATGCCCGAGGAAGCCCCGGTTCCGCGCGTGTCGCTGACCCGCGCCGCAATCCTTTCGGCGCGCACGATCATCATCACGATCACCGGCGAGGAAAAGAAGGCCGTGCTCGAACAGGCGATTGCCGACGGCCAGTCGTCGAAGCTGCCGATCGGACGCGTGCTGGCCGAAGCCGAATTCCCCATCGACATCCACTGGGCGCCCTAGATGGCACGGCTCGATCCGCGCATCGCTGCCGTCACCGACCGGATCATCGAGAAGAGTCGGCCGGGTCGCGAGGCCTATCTTTCGTTGATGAAAGAGGAAGGCGAACGCGGGATCGATCGCAAGGCGCTGAGCTGCGGCAATTTCGCCCACGGCTTCGCCGCGGCGGGCGATGACAAGAAGGCGATCCGCACCTTTGCGGGCCCCAATCTCGGCATCGTCACTGCCTTCAACGACATGCTCTCGGCGCACGCGCCTTACTACCGCTACCCCGAGCAGATGAAGGTCTTCGCACGAGAAGCAGGGGCTACCGCGCAGGTCGCGGGCGGGGTTCCGGCGATGTGCGACGGGGTGACGCAGGGCCAGCCCGGCATGGACCTGTCGCTCTTTTCGCGCGATACGATCGCGCTGGGCACTGCGATCGCACTGTCGCACGGCATGTTCGAAGGCATCGCCATGCTGGGCATCTGCGACAAGATCGTGCCGGGGTTGCTGATCGGCGCGCTGCGTTTCGGCCATCTTCCCGCGCTGCTGATCCCGGCAGGCCCCATGCCCTCGGGCCTTGCCAACAAGGAGAAGCAGCGGGTCCGCCAGCTTTATGCCGAAGGCAAGGCGACCAAGGAGGAACTGCTCGCGGCGGAAAGCGCCAGCTATCACGGGCAGGGGACCTGCACCTTCTACGGCACCGCCAATTCCAACCAGATGATGATGGAATTGATGGGCCTGCATATCCCGGGTGCGGCCTTCGCCAATCCGGGTACGAAGCTGCGCCAGCACCTTACCCGTGCAGCCGTTCATCGCCTCGTCGAGCTTGCCAAGGACAAGCGCCGCCCGCTGGGCGAAGTGGTCGACGAGCGGGCGATCGTGAATGCCGCGGTCGGTCTTCTCGCCACGGGAGGCTCGACCAATCATGCGATCCACTTGCCCGCCATCGCGCGCGCGGCCGGCATCCTATTCGACTGGGATGACCTGGCCGAACTCAGCCATGCCGTGCCCCTGATTGCGCGAGTCTATCCCAACGGATCGGGCGACGTGAACGACTTCCACCATGCGGGCGGAATGGCCTTCACCACTCACACTTTGCTTGAAGAAGGTTTGCTTCACCAAAATATTTGTGCCGCGGGAAATGACGACTTTTCGACCTATGCAACGACTCCAGTCGAAGCGGGCGAAGGCATCGAATGGCAGCCGGTCCGCGAGAGCGGGGATGAAAGTCTGCTCCGTCCCGCGAGCGCCCCTTTCCAACCCGATGGCGGAATGCGCCTGGTCACTGGCAATCTTGGTCGGGGATGCTTCAAGACCAGCGCGGTCGACAGCGACCGTTGGACCATCGAGGCTCCGTGCCGCATTTTCGAAGACCAGCGCCAGGTCGTCGAGGCATTCGAAGCGGGCGAACTTGATGGCGATGTGGTCGTGGTAGTGCGCTTCCAGGGCCCGCGCGCCAACGGAATGCCCGAATTGCACAAGCTCACGCCCCCGCTCGGCGTCCTCCAGGACCGGGGCCATCGCGTTGCATTGGTCACCGACGGCCGGATGAGCGGAGCGAGCGGCAAGGTGCCCGCCGCGATCCATGTCTCGCCCGAAGCCAAGGGGGGTGGTCCTTTGTCGCTGCTTCGCGATGGCGACCGGGTACGCCTGTGCGGCAATGAGGGCCTGCTCGAAGCGCTCGATGTCGACCTGTCCTCACGCTCGCCCGCCCAAGCACCGCCGCCACCGGTCGGAACGGGGCGCGAATTGTTCGCCCTGTTCCGCGAGACGGCCGACGAGGCCGAGCGAGGCGGAAGCGGAATGCTCGCCGCCATGGAAGCCATCCTGTGAGGATCGCGGTCGCGGACATCGGCGGGACGCACGCCCGCTTCGCCCTCGCCGAGGTGAACGATGGTCAGTGCCTCAGCCTGTCCGAACCCGTCACATTGGGAACCCGCGACCATGCCAGCTTTCAGACCGCCTGGCGCGAATTCGGCGAACGGATCGACGGCGATCTTCCCCAGGCGATCAGCATCGCCTTTGCCGGACCGGTGGACGGCGAGGTTCTCAAGCTCACCAACAATCCCTGGGTAATCCGCCCCGCGCTCGCGCAGGAAAAGCTGGGCGTCACCCGTTTCAAGGTGATCAACGATTTTGCGGCGGTTGCCCATGCGGTCGGCGCGCTCAAGGATGAGCATTTCGACCATATTGCCGGGCCCGAAGGTCCGCTTCCTTCGGAAGGCGTAACCAGCATCGTGGGCCCCGGAACGGGGCTCGGCGTGGCCCAACTGCTCAAGACCGGCGGCCATGCCCATGTCATTGCCACCGAAGGCGGGCACATCGATTTCGCTCCGCTCGACGGTCTCGAGGACAAGATGCTCGAACGGCTGCGCAAGCGCTATCGCCGCGTCTCGGTTGAACGGATCGCCTGCGGATCGGGCCTCGCCAATATTTACGAGGCGATCGGCGCGATCGAAGGCAAGGCAGTGCGCGAACTGGACGACCGCGAACTGTGGGCGCTCGCCATGTCGGGCGAGGATCCGCTCGCGGCGGCGGCGCTCGACCGCTTCTTCCTTTCTCTGGGGGCGGTCGCCGGCGATCTGGCGCTGGCGCATGGCGCCAATGCGGTCGTGCTGGCAGGCGGCCTCGGCTATCGCATTCGCCACCTCTTTGCCTCCTCGGGCTTTTCCGACCGCTTCATCGCCAAGGGCCGGTTCGAGCGGCGGATGGAAGCGATCCCCGTCAAACTGGTGACGCATCCCCAGCCCGGCCTGCTCGGCGCGGCGGTGGCTTTCGCGAAGGATCATTCATGAAGATCGACCAGATCATGCGCAGCGCACCGGTCATTCCGGTGCTCGTCCTCGATGGCAGCCTCGATCCGGAGGCGCTGGCCAGGGCTCTCGTCGAGGCCGGATTGCCGGTAATCGAGGTCACGCTGCGCACCCCGGATGCGCTCGTCCAGATGAAACGCATGGCCGAGGTTCCGGGCGCGATCGTCGGGGCGGGAACGGTTCTCAACCCCCATCATCTCGATGCCGCGCTCGATCATGGCGCGCAGTTCATCGTCTCACCGGGCCTTACCGATCCGCTCGCCAAGGCCGCGATCGCCAAGGGCGTGCCCTTCCTGCCGGGAGTGGCGAGCGCGGGCGACATCATGCGCGGTCTCGACCATGGGCTCGACCGCTTCAAATTCTTTCCCGCGGAAGCCGCAGGCGGGCTCCCGGCGCTCAAGGCGCTGGCCGGCCCGTTCGGCGACATCCGCTTCTGTCCCACGGGCGGCATCCGCGAAGAAACGGCGGCAAGCTGGCTTTCCGAGGAAGCGGTGTTGTGCGTGGGCGGCAGCTGGATCCTTCCCAAGGGCGATAGCGACCTCGCGAAGATCGGCGAGCGCGCTCGCGCCGCCGCAGGTTTAAAAGGCGAATAGGATGAAGAACTGGATCGCACTGGCGCTGTGCCTCGCAGCAGCCTCGCCCGCGGCGGCGCGCGAACCGCGCAGCTATTATCCGGGCCGCGAGCATGTCGAATGGTCGCGCGATGCGGTGATCTACCAGATCAACACCCGCCAGTTCAGCGAGGAGGGCACGATCGACGCCGCCCGTGCGCAATTGCCGCGATTGGCCGAAATGGGGGTCGATATTCTCTGGCTGATGCCCATCCATCCGATCGGCGAGGAAAAACGCAAGGGCAGCCTCGGCAGCCCCTATTCGATCCGCGACTATAAGGCGGTTCGTGACGACCTCGGGTCGATGGAGGACTTCAAGGCCTTCGTCGATGAGGCGCATGGATTGGGGATGAAAGTCATTCTCGACTGGGTCGCCAACCATACGGCATGGGACCATCCTTGGGTCAGCGAGCATCCCGACTGGTACCAGCGGACCCGCACGGGCGGTCTCATCTATCCCTTCGACTGGACCGATATCGTGGTGCTCGATTATGAAAATCCGGAACTGCGCGCCGCGATGAAGGACGCGATGCGCTTCTGGGTCGAGGAAGCGGGCATCGACGGCTATCGCGCCGATGTGGCGGGCTTCGTTCCGCCGCCCTTCTGGGACGAGGTGCGCGCCGAACTCGAAGCGATCAAGCCTGTCTGGCTGCTCGCCGAATATGAGGGGCGCGACCTTCACGACAGTTTCGACGCGACCTATTTCTGGGAATGGGAAAAGGTGTTGCGCAAGCTCGGCAAGGGCGAAGCGGGCCCCGGCGCTCTATGGAGCCTTTACGATACGCAGGCGGTCGAATGGCCGTCGGGCGCGCAGCGCATGATCTTCACCTCGAACCATGACGAGAATACATGGGCGGGTACAGCGGCCGAACGGCTTGGCCCGGCCTTGCCCAATGCCTTCACGCTCCTCTTCACCGCCCATGGCATTCCGCTCATCTACAACGGGCAGGAAGCGGGCCTCGCCAAGCGCCTCGAATTTTTCGAGAAGGACCCGATCGAATGGCGCGATCATCCCAACGCTGCGCTGTTCAATGACTGGATCGCTTTTCGCGACGCCAACCCCGCTCTCCACAACGCTCCCTGGGGTGGTCCGATGGTTCGTGTGCCGAACAGCGAAGAGGCAAAGGCTTTCACCTTCGTCCGCTCGGCAGATGGCAATGCCGTGTTCGTCGCGCAGAATTATTCGGACAAGACGATCCGCATCACGCTGGGCGACATGCCCCATGCCGGCACCTGGGTCGACAAGAGCGTCAGCAGCGCCCAAGCCGATGGCGATCGCTACGAGCTCGAAGAGGGAGCGAGCCTCACGCTCGATCCATGGTCCAGCATCGTCGCCTGGCGCTCACTTGATTGAGCGGCCAGCCCCTAGTGAAGGGGTTGGCCGTGCCGTTCCTTCCAGAATATCAGCGCGCAGATCACGCTTAGCCCGATGAAGAAGACTGGGTACCAGAGACCGGCGTAGATATCGCCCGTCGCCGCCACGATGGTGAAGGCTGTCACGGGCAGGAAACCCCCGACCCAGCCGGTACCGACATGATAGGGAAGGCTCATCGCTGTGTAGCGGATGCGCGTCGGGAACATCTCGACCAGCGCTGCCGCCATCGGGCCGTAGAGCGCGGTCGCCGCCACGGTGAAGACCAGCATCCAGAAATAGAGCGTCGTCCAATCGACTTCGTCCATATTGGCGGACAGGGGATAGCCCGCACGGCGTAGCGCCTCGTCGAGCGCCTCGGCTTCGACCGTGTCGCCATCGGCCACCGTGATGGCGGTGTCGCCGATGCGGATCGCGGTGCTGCCATCCTCGCTCGCCACCCGTGAATAGCCCACGCCGCTGTCGATGACCGCCTTGGAGGCGATGTCGCAGGCGGTGGTGAATTCGGCGGTTCCAGTCGGATTGAATTGGCTCGAACAGCTGTCGAGATCGGTCATGATGACGACCGGCATCTGTTCCTGCGCCCTAGCAAGCTGCGGGTTCACCGCATCGGCGATGCCCATGAAGCCCGGGAAAAAGGCGAGGAGGCCGAGGATCATGCCTCCGACCATCACGGGCTTGCGCCCCAACCGGTCGGACAGCCACCCGAAGAAGACGTAGAGCGGCGCCGAGACGATGGTGACGATGAGAATCAGCCAGTTGACCTCCGCGC
Source organism: Sphingomicrobium lutaoense (assembly GCF_014195685.1). GTDB lineage: Bacteria > Pseudomonadota > Alphaproteobacteria > Sphingomonadales > Sphingomonadaceae > Sphingomicrobium > Sphingomicrobium lutaoense. Next base: position 187,198 of record NZ_JACICF010000001.1, read on the forward strand.
CCGGCATCCCGAGATTTTTCTCGAGAAACACCTGCACGTAGAAGAATGCGCAATACCAGAGAGCTCCCTGCGCCGCCATGAAACCGAAGAAGGCGATGAGGACCTGCTTGGCGCTTTTCTTCTCGGCAAAGGCCTCGCGAAGCGGAGTCGAGGTGACTGCCCCTTCTTCCTTGAGCTTCTGATAGGCGGGGCTTTCGCTCAGCTTGAAGCGCATCCACACCGAGATGGCGAGCAGCAGGATCGAAACGAGGAAAGGCACGCGCCAGCCCCAAGCGAGAAAGGCTTCCTCGCCGATGCTCGTGCGCGTGAAATAGATGACGAGGAGCGCCGCGATCAGCCCGAAGGCAGCGCTGGCCTGGATCCAGCCGGTCGCCGCACCGCGCCGATGATCCTCGGCATGTTCGGCGACATAGATGGCCGCCCCGCCATATTCGCCGCCGATCGCCATGCCCTGGCAGATGCGCAGGATGATGAGCAGCACGGGCGCGATCAGGCCTGCCGAGGCATAGGTGGGCAAAAGGCCGATGGCGAAGGTCGCGCCGCCCATCAGGCTCACCGTGATGAGGAAGGTCGCTTTTCGTCCGATCCGGTCGCCCATCGCCCCGAACACGATCGCGCCCAGGGGGCGGAAGGCAAAGCCCGCGGCAAAAAGCCCCAGTGCGGCAATGACGCCCGCCGTTTCCGACAATCCGGAAAAGAAGACCTGGCCGATGACGCTGGCCAGCGCGCCGAAGATGAAGAAATCATACCATTCGAACGCCGTTCCCGCCGAGGAGGCGGTGACGACCTTGGCCATGGACCAGGGCTTGTCGGACATCAGAATTTTCCCCCGTTACGCAAAGTGGCGGACAGGGATAGCGCGCCTAACGGGCGATGCAACTACCACCAGCCGAGAAGCTTCCACCAGCCAAGCCCGATGCCCAGCCATACCGCCATGTGGAAGAGCGAGACGATGAAGCCCATGCGGAACCAGTCGCCGACGCTGTGATAGCCGAGCCCGAAATAGATCACGACCGGCCCAGTCGAATAATGGGTGAGACAGCCGCACAGGTTGGAGAAATAGGCCAGCATCGCGACCATGAGGAGCGGCGGCGCTCCGGCAGCCACGGCAACCGCCAGGAAGGCGCCGACCATCGCGGTGATATGGCCGGTGAGCATCGAGAAGCCGTACATCGAATAGAAATAGACGAGCGCGAGGCCGATTGCGACAGCGAGCGGCGCATATCCCGACACCGCATCGCCCGCGCCGCCCGCGAACCAGTCGATCACCCCGGTCGTCCGCAACTGGTCGGCCATCATTACCAGCCCTCCGAGCCAGATGAGTGCGTCCCACGCGCCCCAGGTCGAGGCCATCGCCTTCCACCGCTCGGCTCCGCTCAGCAGCAGCACGGCAATTCCGCTAAGCGCGACGACCGTGGTGTGAAGCCCGTGGAGCGGCGTGCTTGCCCACAGTCCGACCATGCCGATGAGCACGGCGATCAGGATCTTCTCGTTGCGGCCCTTCGGCCCCATCGCGGCCAGTTCTTCCCCGGCCCGCGCCCGCGCGGCACCGACATCCATTTGCGGAGGGCGAACCACGCGGCGCACCAGTTGCGGCAGGAGGAGAAGCGAAATCAGTCCCGGAACGGCCGCACCCAGCGCCCATTGGGCCCAGCCGAAGCGGATTCCCGCGACATCGCCCGCGGCTTCGGCGACCAGCGGATTGGCGGCCATGCCCGTAAGGAACATCGCCGCGGTAATCAGGTTGAAATGCGCGCCGCAGAAGACGAGGTAGCGGCTCACCCGCGCGCTATCGGCGGGATCGCGTCCTTCGCCGATCGAGCGGCACAGCGCATCGACGATCGGTGCAAGGATACCGCCGCCCCGCGCGGTGTTCGAGGGAATGACGGGAGCCAGCACCAGCTCGGCCGCGCCGATCCCGTAGGCCAGTCCCGTTTCGCTCTTGCCCAGCCGATGCACGAGACCGAGCGCGATCCGCCGCCCGAGGCCGCTGCGGATGACGCTCCCGGCAATCAGGAAAGCCGCGACCACCAGCCAGACGGTGGTGTTGGCGAAACCGAGAAGAGCGGTCTCGAGCGACGCCTTCGAACCTTCACCCAGCGACTGGGTCAGGACCAGCACCATGATCCCGACCAGAACGTTGGTGGACATGGCAAAGGGCCGCAAGAGCAGAGCGAGGATGGTCGCCGCGAACACCGCGAGGACATGCCAGCCGCGCGGTTCCACGCCCTCGGGCGCAGGGATCATCAAGAGGACGATGCCAAGCACGAGGCAGGGCGCCAGCCGCGCCCAGCGCGCCTTCATTGTCAGTTGATCCCCCATTGCCTCCCTTGAGGCACCAAAGCGGCGATCAGGTCAAGCCGTGGGCCCGCTCGAGAAGCGCCTGTGCCTGTTTGAGGTGCGGCAGATCGACCATCTTGCCGCCGATCTTGAGCACGCCGGCATCGGGTTCGGCCTTGAACGCATCGACGATCGCCTGCGCTTCCGTGACCTGTTCGTCGGTGGGGGTGAAGGCCTCGTTGATCGGGCCGACTTGCGCGGGATGGATCGCCAGCTTGCCCGTGAACCCTTCCGCCGCCGCGGCGCGGGCTTCGGCGATCAGGCCGGCCTCGTCCCCGATGTCGGTGAAAACCCCGTCGACTGGCTGGGCGCCCGCCGCGACCGCTCCGGCAAGGCAGAGCGAGCGCGCCATTTTGTAGGTGAAGGCGAGGTCGCCGTCGGCACCCCGCTTGGACGAAGCGCCGAGCGCGGCCGACAGGTCCTCGGCGCCCCAGCTCATCGCCGCGAGAGGCGAGGCGACATCGCGATAGGATAGCAGCCCGAACAGGCTCGCGGGAGTTTCGGTGACGATGGCGTGGATGGGAATATTGCCCGTGGAATGGGCGAGGTGAGTGACGTCGGCGCCGCTCTCGGCCTTGGGAAGCACGATGCCCGAAACATCGAAACGGGCGATGAGCTGCAGGTCCTTCTTATGCTCCTCGGTGCCGATGGGGTTGATCCGCACCCACCATTGCGGCCCGCCTTCCTTGCGCGGGTCGAGATTTCCGATGATCTTCCGCGCCGCTTCCTTGTTGGCGGGCGCGACACTGTCTTCGAGATCGAAGATGAGCGCGTCGGCATCGCCGCTGATTGCCTTGGCGATCTTTTTTTCGCTGTCCGCCGGAACGAACAGCCAGCTGCGCGCGGGCTTCACGCCTTGTCCTTCCGGACGAGCGCCGAGCGTTTCATCGTGCAGACGATCTCGCCCCGCTGGTTCTTTGCCCGATGTTCCCAGGTCACGATGCCTGCATTGGGGCGCGACTTGCTTTCGCGCAGCGCGACCACCTCGGTCTCGCATGACAAGGTATCGCCGACGAACACGGGCTTGGGAAATTTGACTTCCTCATAGCCGAGATTGGCAATGAGCGTGCCCAGCGTCGTGTCGCCCACCGACACGCCGACCAGCAAGCTGAAGGTGAAGCAACTGTTCACCAGGGGCTTGCCGAACTCGGAATCGCGCGCCGCTTCATGATCGAGATGGAGCGGCTGCGGATTGTGCGTCAGCGTGGAAATGAGGAGATTGTCCGTCTCGGTGACGGTGCGGGTGATGGCATGGGCGATGGTGTCGCCGACCTGCCATTGTTCGAAAGTGCGTCCAGCCATGGAGCCGGGCTTAAGCCCTAGGCGGCCTGCCCACAAGTCGCGGACTTCAACTTGGTCTTGAGGTCATGCATGCCGATATCGTCCAGCGCGGCTTCGCGGTCGCTGGCGCGAACGACATTGGCGATATGGCCCATGATCTGGCCCACGATATCGACGGTCTGCAACGCAACGCCATGGTTGGCGACGAGGATCACGTCGGTCGCCAACTGGTCGCCCATCTCGTCGAGAAGGCGCCGAGCTTCGTCCAGTTCATGGGCGAGGCGGTCATCAAGCGGAGTCACGGGCTGGTCCATGTCCCGTGCGATGACAGAATAAAGTTAAGATGAAGTGAGCAGGACCTCGGCCGCCGCCTCGGTAATTGCCTCTCCGTCGAGGCGATAGGCGGCATAAAGATCGGAAAGTGAACCCGTCTGCCCGAATCGCTCGACGCCCAGCGGCGCGGTGCGATGGCCAAGGACGCCGCCGATCCAGCTCAGCGAAGCCGGAGCGGCATCGCACAGCGTGACGAGCCCTGCATCGGGCGACAGGCGCGACAGCAATTTCTCGATATGGCTGGGGGAACGGCCCTGCTGCCAGCGGCGCGCCTGCGCGGCGGTCCAGTCGCGGTGCAGCAAGTCGGGCGAAGTCACGTTGAGGAGGCCAAGACCCGGAATGTCCTCGGACAATTCTTCATGCGCGTCGAGCGCCTCGGGCATGATCGCGCCCATGGCGATGATCGCGGCTTCGCTGCCTTCGTCGGGTTCGCGCAGCCAATAGGCCCCCTTCAGCGCACCCTCCTTCCAGTCGTCATTCTCGCGCTGCGGCTGGGCAAGCGTTCGGGTCGACAGGCGAAGGTAGGTCGATTCGCCATCGGGATCGTCGATCAGGCGGAAGGCTTCCTCCATCATCACCGCCAGTTCGTCGGCATAGGCAGGCTCGTAATGGCGAAGCCCGGGCTGGCCCATCGCGATGAGCGGCGGGTTGATCGACTGGTGCGCACCGCCCTCGGGGCCAAGCGTGATCCCCGAGGGCGTGGCGACGAGCAGGAAACGCGCGTCCTGGTAACAGGCATAGTTGAGGCTATCGAGGCCGCGCGCGATGAAGGGATCATAGAGCGTGCCGATGGGAAAGAGTCGCTCCCCGAACAGGTCGCCCGACAACCCCATCGCGCCGAGCATGAGGAAGAGATTGCTTTCGGCGATCCCCAGTTCGACATGCTGTCCGGTCGCGCTTGCTCCCCATTTCTGCGCGCTGGGGATCTTCGCCTTGGCGAAGACATCCTCGACTTCGCGGCGCTTGAACAGGCCGCGCTGGTTCACCCAGCCGCCGAGGTTGGTCGAAACCGTGACGTCGGGCGAAGTGGTGACGATACGGTCGGCAAGATCGCCGCCCTTTTTCGACAGGTCCATCAGGATGCGACCGAAAGCGGCCTGCGTCGATTGCTCCTCGCCTTCGGGCGCAGGGATGGGATCGACGGTCACGCTGCCGAACGCGCGGTCCCGCTTGTCGCGGCGCACGCGCGCCCCTTCGATCACCGCCTCGACCGCCTTGCGCCGCTTCCCGCCAAGGCCCGCTAGCGGTTCCCATTCGTCGCCTTCGGCAATCCCCATCGCATCGCGCAGCGCATGGATCTGCTTGGGATTCATCAGGCCCGCATGATTGTCCTTGTGTCCCGCAAAAGGCAGGCCTTGGCCCTTGACCGTCCAGGCGATGAAAAAGGTCGGCACATCGTCATCGGCCGCGGCAAAGGCCTCGACCAGCGTTTCCATGCAATGACCGCCGAGGTCGGTCATCAATTCGCCAAGGGCGGCGTCATCGGGATGGGCAGACAGAAAGGGCTTGGCTTTGGCGCCGAGGTCGGCCTCGATCCGCTGGCGCCACGCGGCGCCGCCCTGGTAATGCAGCGCGGAAAAATCGGCATTGGGGAGGCGATCGAGCCATTCGCGAACGGCCTTGCCGCCCTTGCCGTCGAGCGCGGCCCGAAGCCGCTTTCCGTAACGCAGCTCGACCGTCCGCCATCCGCAGCTCGCGAAAATCTCGTCGAACCGCTCGAACATCCGGTCGGCCGAGGTCGCGTCGAGCGACTGGCGGTTATAATCGACGATCCACCACAGGTTGCGGATGTCATGCTTGTAACCCTCGATGATGGCTTCGTAGATATTGCCTTCGTCGAGTTCGGCATCCCCCATCAGCGCGACAAAACGGCCGCGATCTTCCGGCGTCATCCGGTCATGCGCGGTGAGATAATCCTGGATGAGACTGGCAAAGGCGGTAATCGCGACGCCAAGGCCCACCGACCCCGTCGAGAAATCGACCGGGATGCGGTCCTTGGTTCGACTGGGATAGCTTTGCATTCCCCCGAACCCGCGAAAATTCTTGAGCTGTTCGAGGCTTTGCGAGCCCATCAGATAATGGATGGCATGCAGTACCGGGCCGGCATGGGGCTTGACCGCCACCCGGTCGTTGGGTCCAAGCGCGTGGAAATAGAGCGCCGCCATGATCGCGGTCATCGAGGCGCAGCTGGCCTGATGTCCCCCGACCTTGATGCCGTCCGCTTTCTCGCGAAGATGGTTGGCATTGTGGATGGTCCAGCTGGATAGCCAGCGGAGACGGTCGTCGAGCGCGCTGAGGGCGGCGATATCGGGCTTGCTCATGGCGTTGCCCTAGTCGGTTCACCTTCCCGCGCCAAGCCGCAGACTGGGCCCGGCGATCTCAGCCTTCGCTTTCGCGCGCGTCGTAGCGCTTCTGTGCTTCGCGGATGCAGTCGATATGCTCGATCGCCCAGTCGCCCAGCGCCTTGACCGGCAGGCGCAGCGAATGGCCCAGTTCGGTAAGCTCGTAATCGACGCGCGGCGGAATGGTTGGCGTGACGGTGCGGCTTACCAGACCGTCGCGTTCGAGGCCGCGAAGGCTGCGGGTGAGCATGCGCTGCGAAATACCGTCGATCTCGCGCTTCAGTTCGTTGAAGCGGCGGCTTCCGGTGGCGAGCACCATGACGATCAGCATCGACCATTTGTCACCCACCCGGTTGAGCACCGGCGCCACGTTGGCGCAGCCCGCCAGGTGCAGCGGTTCAAGCGTGTCGCTGGTCACATCCATGTGCCTTGCCTCCAGAAATGTGCCGTCTTGCGGATGGAACTTTCAGTAACATATCGCGTCTTGGTATCAAACAGTAACCAAAAGGCAAGACCATGAAGATCCTTAAAGTCGACAGCAGCGTGAATGGCGCGGACAGCGTCACGCGCAAGCTCACCCGCGATATCGTGGAAGAAATCTCCGGCGGCGCCAGCGCCAACGTGACCACCCGCGACCTCGCGCAAAACCCGCTCCCCCACATCGAGGGTCGCCCCGAGATGAATGACGAGCTTTCCGAATTTCTCGACCATGACGTGATCGTGATCGGTGCCCCGACATATAATTTCACCGTGCCGAGCCAGCTCAAGGCATGGTTCGACCGGCTGGCGCTCGCGGGCGTGACCTTTCGCTATGGCGAGAAAGGCCCGGAAGGGCTGGTCGGCGACAAGCGCGTGATCGTCGCGATCGCCTCGGGCGGTCATTACGAGGACGGCTCGGCGTTCGAACATAACAAGAGCTATGTGAAGGCCTTCTTCAACTTCCTCGGGATCGAGCCCGAATTCGTCGCGGCACGCGGCGTGGCGACCGATGGCGACGATGCCATCGAGCGTGCTGAAGAGGAAATCGACCGCCTCGCGGCCTAGCCAAGGGAAGGATCACGGCTCAGCCCGCGCGTGATGCAAAGACGGGAGGCGGCCAGGCGCCTCCCGTCGAGAATCAATCAGGGTCAGGCCGAGAGCAGGCGGATCGGGTTCTCGATATAGCCCTTGAGCGCCTGGAGGAAGCTCGCGGCATCCCAGCCATCGACCACGCGGTGATCGCACGACAGGGACAGGTTCATCTTCTTGGCGGCGACCAGTTCGCCATCCTCGATGATCGGGATTTCCTGCATCTTGTTGACCGCGATGATCGCCACCTGCGGCGGCATGATCACCGGGGTCGACGTAATCCCGCCCATCGGTCCGAGACTCGACAAAGTGATGGTTGCGCCCTGCAATTCGTCGCGCGCGATCTTGCCCGACCGCGCTTCCTCGGCAAGGCGACCGATGTCGCTCGCCAGCTGCCATACCGACTTGGCATGCGCATCCTTGATTACCGGCACCATCAGCCCGTTATCGGTCTGCGCGGCCATCCCCATGTGCAACTTGCCATGGCGGGTGATCTCGTTGGCTTCGTCGTCATAGGTGGCGTTGAGCATCGGGAAATCGGGAAGCGTCTTGGCCATTGCCGCGATGAGGAACGGCAGCACGGTCAGCTTGGGACGATTGCCCCGGTCGCGGTTCATCATCGCCCGCGTTTCCTCGAGCGCGGTGACGTCGAAATCCTCGACCAAAGTGAAATGGGGCACGCGGCGCTTCGCCGCCTGCATATTCTCGGCGATCTTGCGGCGCAGGCCGACGACCTTGACCTTCTCATCGGCGCGCGGCGCGCTGCCGCCATGGCTGACGCTGCCGCCATTGTAGAGAAGATAGGCGTCGAGATCCGCATGGCGCACCCGGTCCGATGTAGTTTTCACCTGCGAAAGGTCGATCCCCAGATCGCGCGCGCGGTTGCGCACCGTGGGCGAAGCCAGCACCTTGGTCGCAGGCTTGTGATCTTCGCCTTCGTCCTTGCTCTCGGCCTTGGCGACAGGAGCGTCCTCGTCCCGGTCGGTGACGGGCAGCGCCTTTTCCTGCTCGGGCGTGGGCTCTTCGGCGCCATCGCCCAGCGGCATTTCCTCTTCGCTTTCCTCGGCCGCGGCGGGGGCTTCGACTTCTTCCTCGGGCACATCGCCCTCGGTCTCGATCTCCACGAGCACCGAGCCGATCGCGATCTGGTCACCCACTTCGCCCGCCAGCTTGACGACCTTGCCCGCGACCGGGCTTTCCATCTCGACCGTCGCCTTGTCGGTCATCATGTCGGCGAGATGCGCATCTTCCTCGATGATGTCGCCGACCTTGACGTGCCATTCGACAATTTCGGCCTCGGCGATGCCTTCGCCAATGTCGGGGAGTTTGAAATTGTAGATCGCCATCAGTCAGCCATCACTTTCTTGAGTGCAGTTTTGATGCGGGCCGGGCCCGGGAAATAGGTCCATTCATAGCTGTGCGGGTAGGGGGTGTCCCAACCCGTCACACGCTCGACCGGCGCCTCGAGATGATAGAAGCAGCGCTCGGTCACCAGCGCCGACAGTTCGGCACCGAAGCCCGAGGTGCGCGGCGCTTCATGGACGATGAGGCAGCGGCCGGTCTTGCGCACCGATTTCTCGATCGTCTCGATGTCGAGCGGCACGAGCGTGCGAAGGTCGATGATCTCGGCGTCGACATCGGCCTCTTCCATCGCGGCGCGGGCGACATGGACCATCGTGCCATAGGCCAGCACGGTGAGCGCTTCGCCTTCGCGCACCACGTTCGCCTTCCCGATCGGCACGGTGTAATGGCCCTCGGGCACTTCGGCTTCGGCACGCTTGGACCAGGGCACGACCGGCTGGTCATGATGCCCGCTGAAGGGGCCGTTGTAGATGCGCTTGGGCTCGAAGAAGAGCACGGGATCCGGGTCCTCGATCGCCGCGAGCAGCAGGCCCTTGGCGTCATAGGGGGTAGAGGGGATCACCGTCTTCAGGCCCGCGATATGGGTGAACAGGCTCTCGGGGCTCTGGCTATGGGTCTGGCCGCCATAGATGCCCCCGCCATAAGGCGAGCGGATCACCATCGGCATCGTCCATTCGCCCGCGGTGCGATAGCGCATCTTGGCGACTTCGGAGACGATCTGGTCGTAACCCGGATAGATATAGTCGGCGAACTGGATTTCGATCACGGGCTTGAGTCCATAGGCCGCCATCCCGACCGCGGTGGCGACAATGCCGTTCTCGCTGATCGGCGTATCGAAGGCGCGCTCCTTGCCGAATTCCTTCTGCAGCCCCTCGGTGACGCGGAAGACGCCGCCGAAATAACCCGCGTCCTCGCCGAAGACGACGATATCCTCATCGGCACGCATTGCGACCTTATGGGCATCGTTCAATGCCTGGATCATGTTCATGACGGCCATTATTCGCCCTCCTTCAGCGCGGCATCGCGCTGCTCGGCGATGTGCCAGGGCATCTCGGCATAGACATCCTCGAACATGCTTTCCTTATTCTCGTCGCCCTGGTCGGACAGGACGCCGAGTTTCTCGGCTTCCTTCTGCGACTTGCGGACCTCGGCGGACAATTCCTCGTGAAGCGCGCTGTCGCGTTCCTCGTCCCATTCGCCAAGGCCGATCATGTGCGCCTTCAAACGCTCGATCGGATCGCCCAGCGGCCAGGCCTCGGATTCCTCCTTGGGGCGATAGCCGGTGGGATCGTCGGAGGTCGAATGGCCCTCGGCGCGGTAGGTGAAGAATTCGATCATGGTCGGGCCATTGTTCGACCGCGCCCGCTCGGACGCCCAGCGCACCGCGGCATAGACCGCCAGCGCATCGTTGCCGTCGACGCGAAGCCCCGCCATGCCATAGCCGATCGCGCGGCTGGCGAAGGTCGCCTGCTCGGCTCCGGCAATGCCCGAGAAGCTCGAGATCGCCCATTGGTTGTTGACGGTCGCGAGAATGACCGGCGCCTGATAGACCGAGGCGAAGGTCATCGCCGCGTGGAAATCGCCCTCGGCGGTGGCGCCATCGCCGATCCAGCCCATCGCGATACGGCTGTCGCCCTTGATCGCGCTCGCCATTGCCCAGCCCACGGCCTGCGGGAACTGGGTGCCGAGATTGCCGGAAATGGAGAAGAAGCCCTTTTCCTTGTCCGAATACATGATCGGCAACTGGCGACCCTTCATATGGTCGCCGCTGTTCGAATAGATCTGGCACATCATCTTCACCAGCGGATAGCCGCGCGCAACGAGCAGCCCTTGCTGGCGATAGGTGGGGAAATGGATGTCCTCGGCGTCCATCGCGGCGGCGGCGGCGGTGGCGATCGCTTCCTCGCCGGTGCACTTCATGTAGAAGCTCGTCTTGCCCTGCCGCTGGGCGCGATACATGCGGTCATCGAAGATCCGCACCGTCACCATGTCGCGATAGATCTTGCGCAACACTTCGGGGTCGAGCTTGGGGTCCCACGGTCCGACCGCCTTGTGATCATCGTCGAGAACGCGGACGAGATGATTGACCAGCGGATGGGTCTCGCTGTCGTCGCAGGCCACGTCGGGACGCGGCGCGCTGCCCGCTTCGGGAATCTCGAGATTGGAATAGTCCGGCGTATCGCCCGGCCGATAGGGCGGCTCGGGAACATGCAGGGCCAGCGCCGGCCGGTTGGGGCGCCTTTCGGATCGTGCCATTCAAAACCTCTCTTGCAGCGCACGCGCATGCGCGTCGCTTTGTGTTGGCAGCCCCCTAATACGGAACGGGTCCGGCCTCAAGCTATGCCCGGCGGGAAAGCCTTCGCGCCGGGCATGTCTGTTCCTAGTGGCCGTGGTTCCCGGTCTCGGCTTCGGTTCCGATGGTGTAGGAGGAACCCGCGCCCGCATGGAACCAGAAGGGCTCGATCCCGCCTTCGCCGCCCGCGACGACCCGGAGGTCGCCATCGTACAGCGTGCCGCCGATCATGACCTGCGCCACGCTCGTCGAGTTGCGGATATTCTCGAGCGGATTGGCATCGAGAATGACAAGATCGGCAAGCTTGCCCGCTTCGATCGATCCCAGTTCATTGTCGAGCCCCAGTGCCAACGCCGAATTGATCGTTCCGGTCTTCAAGGCATCATGATTGCTCATCCCGCCGAGAGTGTAGCTCCACATGTCCCAATGCGCGCCGAGGCCTTCGCGCTGGCCATGCGCGCCGATCGTCACCGGAACGCCGGTTTCGTAGATCTGCTTGGCGGTTGCCGCGACCTGCGCGAGATTATTCTCCTCGTCGGGGAATTTGACCGGACGGCGGCTGGCGGCATCGAGAAGCGGCTGCGGCACCCATTTCGAAAGGATGGGTTCCTCCCAGACATTGGTTTCCTTGTACCAGTACATCTCGCCGAACGGCCCGCCATAGGCGACCACCAGCGTCGGGACATAAGCGGTGCCGATCCCGTTCTGGCCGCCCCACATCTGCAGCACATCGTCATAGACCTTCGCCACGGGAAGCGAATGTTCGATGGTCGTGTGCCCGTCGGCGATCATCGTCATATTATGCTGGAAAAGGCTCCCGCCCTCGGGGACCACTTCCATCTCCAGTTCGCGCGCGGCCTGGATCACCATCTGGCGCTGGTCGCGGCGGGGTTGGTTATAGCTTTTCACCGACCAGGCCCCGACGGCTTTCAGGCGCCGCAGGTGCGAACGGGCATCGTCGAGATTGTCGATGATCGCGGTGAAGGGCGTGGTCGCGCCGTAAAGGATCGTGCCGGTCGAGAAGATGCGCGGCCCGATGAGCTTGCCCGCTTTCTGCATCTCGCTCGCGGCAAAGATCTGGTGGGTATTGTTCGACGGGTCATGAACCGTGGTCACGCCATAGCCGATCCCCGCCGCGAGCATCCAATTCTGCTGCGGGACGATCTGGTTGACCCCCATGCCGCCATGCCAATGCGCATCGATGAGACCCGGAATGACCGTCTTGCCCGAAAGGTCAATGGTCGGGGTTCCCGCGGGATAGGTCATCGCGGCGGTCGGTCCCACCGCCCCGATCCGGTCGCCATCGATGAGGATGGTGCCATTCTCGATGACTTCATCGCCATTCATCGTCACGATCCGCGCACCGACCAGCGCAAGGTTGCCCGAAGGCTTCTTGAAGGTCGACACGATACCGAGATTGGCAAGCGTCACCGTCTCGCTGTCCTTCAGCCGGTCGAAATCGCTGACATCGCGCATCTGGAGGTCGGGGCCATAGGTCCAGTAGAGGCGGCGGCTGTCAGCCGACCAATGCACGAAATCCCCGACATCCTTGGTCACCTTCGTCAGCGGGAGCGCCTTCGACTTGGGATCGATCTCGAGCGTCCGGCCGAAGCGCGCGAAGGGAATGACATAGGTCTGGAAACGCTCGGTCCAGGCAAGCCAGCGCTCGTCGGGGGAAATCGCGAAATCGCCCGCGAATTCGGAACGCAGATGCGTGTGCATATCGCTGCCATCGAGATCGATCGAACGCAGCTCGGCCTTATTCTCGGCGCCCGCGGCGGTGAAGAAGAGGCGGCGGCCATCGCTGCCGAACTGCGGATTGTTGCCGCCTTCGACGACCAGCACCGGCTCGCCTCCGCCCAGTGACTGGACATAGATGCCCTGGTCGCGGCTGTAGAGCGGGCTGGTCAGATAGCCGCCGCCGGCCTTGCGATAGGCGATCCGGCTGCCGTCGGGCGAAAAAGCCGGTTCGACATAATGGCCGGGTTCCTTGGTGATCGCGCGGGCGCGGCTGCCATCGGGGCGACCGACCATGATGCGACCCAGCTCCCGGTCGTCCCATTCGACCCAGGCAAGCGTGCGTCCATCGCGCGACAAAGTGGGGAAGACCCGCCGCTTGCCATCGTCGGGGGTGATGGCGCGCGCGGCGCCTCCCGCCAACGGCTTGCTCCACAGGCGGCCGAGCGATTCATAGACGACCGAGCGTCCGTCGGGCGATACCTGGGCGAAGCGGATCATTTTGGTCGTGAAGCTGTCGGGCGCGAGGCTCTTCTGGTGGCGCACCGCATCGGCGACGAACCGCTCGCCCTTCACGCGGAAGGGGATGGGCGACACCGCGCCCGTCCTCGCATCGACACGGTGGATGCCGCCTTCGGCCCAGAAGACGATGGCGCTGCTGTCGGGCATCCATTCCATGTGCGGATAGACGCCATGCACCGCCCAGGTTTCCTGCATGTCGCGGTCGAGCCGGTCAGTCAGCGGCGTGATCCGCCCCGAGGCGATGTCCATGACCATCAGCACCGACTGACCGCGCACGCGCCGCACGAAGGCCAGGTTCTTGCCGTCGGGCGAAGGGGTCGGGCGGATCGCGCCGCCCGGGCCGTCAATGAAGGTCTCGATCTTGCCACTTTCGCGATCGAGCCGCTTGATGGTGTAGATCTGCGCGTTGACGTCCTTCGAATATTCGAAGGTCTCTCCCGGCGTCGAATCGTCCGAGAAATAGAGATAGCGCCCGTCGGGCGAGAAAGCGGGTTCGCCCGTGTCCTTCTGTTTCGTGCGCTTTTCGGTCATCTGCACGCCCGCGCCCTTGCCCGAGGCATGGTACATCCAGATTTCGCCGGCCCCCAGCGAGCGGGTCGAGGTGAAATGCTTGCGCCCCACGAGGAATTGGCCGTCGGGCGACCATTCGGGCTGGTTGAGCAGGCGGAATTCCTCGTCGGAGACCTGGCGCGGCTGGCTGCCGTCGCGCTTCATCACCCACAGATTGTCACCGCCCGCCCGGTCGGAGGTGAAGGCGATTTCGGAACCGTCGGGGGAAAAGACCGGCTGCATGTCCCACTGGTGCCCGGTGGCGATCGGCACGGCTTCGCCGCCCGCGATGTCGAGGAGATAGATGTCGCCAAGAAGGTCGAAGACGATCTCGCGTCCGTTGGGCGAAACGTCGAGGCTGATCCAGGTGCCCTTGTCGGTATCGATCGGCACCGATTTGCCGGGGCCGCGGTGCAGCGTGACATCCCAATCCTTGCCCAGCGGATCCTTCTTCTCGGCCTCGGCGGATTTCGCTTCGCCTTCGGGGGCCGCCGGTTCCTGCGCCCATGCGGGCTGGATGGCCATGGTCGCGGCCGCAGCCAGCAAGGTGATTCGCGCAGTCTTCATGATGGTCCCCTCGGTGTGATGTGCGGAGGGGCTTATGGGACGCCTCCTTGTCGCATTGCAATCGGAGCTTCGATGAACGGCGATTGACGAGCGCGCGAAAGGCCGCTTAACGGGCCGCCATGACCGAGAAAAAGAATGCGCTTCCCGACCGCCTGTCGATGGACCCCCGCAGCGAATATTTCGATGCCGAGCTTCTCGAGCGCGGTGTCGGCATCCTGTTCAACGGGGTCGAGAAGGTGAATGTCGAGGAATATTGCATGTCCGAAGGCTGGATCCGCATCGCCGCCGGAAAGTCGCGCGATCGCTACGGCAACCCGATGACGATCAAGCTCAAGGGCAAGGTCGAACCCTTCCTCGAAGAAGATCGCCCCGCCGAATAGGGCAGGGCGATCGCTTGGGGTTGATTGACCGGCTTCAGGCCGCGGGCGGCGGCGTAGGCGTCGCCGAGGGCGGATAGGCCTGCATCTTCTTGCTGCGCCGGTAATCCATATATTTCTTGGCGGCCCATCCGGCGGTCAGAGCAACGCCGAGCGGGCCGAGGCCGCGCTTGGCGACGAAGGGCAGGGCCGTGGCAGCGGCGGTCCCGATGGCACCTCCACCGAGATTCTGGGCGACCTTGCGGCCCGCGACGGCGGTAATGAGGCTGCGTAGCATGTTCCTTGTCTCCTGAAATGCTTTCCTCATCAACGGGCGAAAGCGGTTTCTGGATCCATCGCCGATGGGTCGGGACACTTTCCCAACTGCTGGTGGGAATTTCCACCAATCCCCTCGCTTTCCCGTGTCGGCTCCACGACATTTGGCGGAAAACCGCGATTGGCACGCCCCATGCAAGGTGTAGGGCGACCGCCAAAACCCAAGGTTCCGGCGGCCAAAAGGGAGATAGAAAATGTCCGGTTCCAAGTTCCAGCGCCATCTGATCGCCGCGATCGCTTCGGTCGTGATGAGCAGCCTCGTCGTCGGCACCACCATCGCGCCGAGCGATGCTATCGCCGCCAGCCCGATCCAGGTCGCAACCTATGCCTGATCTCGAACCCATCAAGGCAGTTCCCAAGGTCCGGATCGCCCGGCCGGTGCGCCCCGAGCGTGTGGCCGACAGCGACCGCCAGGCCGGCGACGGCGGCGGAGCCTTCGCTCCGCTGGGCGCGATCCTCAACGGTCCGATCTTCACCCGGGCCCGCGACATCATCGCCGCCAACGTCACCGAGATGCTCGACCGCGCCGAAGACCCGGCCCGGATGATCCGCATGATCATTGCCGAGATGGAAGAAGTTCTGGTCGAGGTGCGTGCCACCGCCGCGCGCTCGATCGCCGATCTGAAGGAAATGCGCCGCGCCAACGCCCGTCTCGAAACGCTTCGCGATGAATGGACCGAGCGTGCCGAACTCGCCCTGTCGAAAGGTCGCGACGATCTTGCCAAACAGGCGCTTCTCGAAAAGGCCAAGCTTGGCGACACCATCGACGGACTGCATCAGGAGATGGAGCAGATCGAGACCGTCTTGAAAGGCTATGAAGCCGACATTGCCAAGCTGCAGGCCAAGCTCGCCGAAGCCCGCGCGCGCCAGAATTCGATCGCCAGCCGCATCGAGAGCGCGATGACCCGCGCCCGTGCCCGCGAAATGGTCTATGGCAGCCGCACCGAAGATGCCTTCTCGCGCTTCGAGATGCTCGAGCGCCGCGCAGACCTTGCCGAGGGCCATGCCGAAGCGTTGGGCCTCACCGGTCCCAAGTCGCTCGAAGACGAAATCGCCGAACTGCGCGCCTCCGACAAGATCGAAGCCGAACTGGCGGCCATGAAAGCGGCCCAGGCCGCCAAGAAACAGAATTAGAAAGGGACAAAGGGGATGTCCAAGACCTATCGCTACGCACTCGCCAGCAAGGACAAGAAAGTTGCCGGGGTCTTCGCCCATATGGGCAAACGCTTCGGGGTGGATCCCACTTTCCTGCGCATCGGCTTCGTCGCCAGCTTCTTGTTCATCAGCTGGGAAGTCCTGCTCATCGCTTATGTCGCCGCGGGCATCTTCTTCTCGCTCCAGCGCAAGAAGGAAATGTCGATGAGCGAGTATGACCGGCTCCAGCGCCCGGTGCGCGGCTCGGTCCATGATGCCCGCACCAAGCTCGACGAAAAGGACCGGCGCATGATGGCGATCGACCACCATCTCCACAATGCCGACAGCGATGCGCTGGCGCGCGAAATCGAAGCGCTCAAGGAGGAAAAATGATGATGGAGCCCCTCAGTATCGCCCTCATCGGCGTCACCGTCCTGGCATCGCTCGGACTGGCTGCCTACGCCGGACTGAAGGCCTTTCGCGGCTGGATCGACTTCAAGCGGCTCGAACTCGCCAGCCTCGGCAGCGATCCGGAATATTCCAATGCGGCCGACCTCATCGAGATCGCCGATCTCAAGGAACGGATCCGCAAGCTCGAAGCCATTGCCGCGGGGATCGACCCCTAGGACATCAAGGCCCCCCGGCGCCCGATCCCACGGGCGCCCCCGCCGCGGCCCGGCTTCCCCACGCGGGAGGCCGGGCCGTTCGCTTGTTGATCCGCCTCCCGCAGGGCACCGTTCATCGCGACGAAAGCTTGTGATGATACATTATCTCGCATAAGTCCCCCCGAAATCATCATCGAAGAGATCAAGTGACAGTCATGCTCACCCTTCTTGCATCCGTTTCCGCGCTCGGCCTCCAGCCGGCGACCCCGCCCGAACCGACCGAACGCGAACCGCGCCCCGAGCGCGAGGAAATCGTGATCACCGGCCATCTGATCGAGGGGCTCGATCTTCTCGCGGGCAGTTCGGTTGTCGAAGGCGTTGCATTGCAGCGCAATCTCGAGATGCAGGTGGGCGACGTGCTCGCCTCGGTCCCCGGCGTTTCGGCGACCAGCTTTTCGCCCGGCGCGTCGCGACCCGTTCTGCGCGGCTTCCAGGGCGAACGCATCCGCGTTCTCAACGACGGTCTGGGCGCGATCGACGTGTCCAACACCTCTGCCGACCATGCCACCACCATCGATCCTTTGACCTCCGAGCGGATCGAAGTTCTTCGCGGTCCCGCCGTGCTGATCTACGGCAGCCAAGCCGTGGGCGGGGCGGTCAACGTGATCGACCGCCGCATTCCGCGCAACATTCCGCAGGGCGGCTATCATGTCGACGCGATCGGCCAATATAGCTCGGTCAATGACGGAGTGTCGGTCGGCGGAGCGGTCGATCTCGACCTCGGCAGCAATTTCGTCTTCCACGCCGATGCCAGCTGGCAGGACAGCGACGATCTCAAGGTCGGCAGCTATGTCCTCGCTCGCCCGCTCCGCGAGGAAGTGCTCGCGACTGCCGCTGAAGAACGGGCCGAAGGCGAATTCCAAGAGGCCGACGAACTGGAGGAACTGGCGAACCGCAAGGGCCGGCTCGAAAATAGCGGCGTCGAACAATGGACCGCCGCTGCCGGGCTTTCCTACATCGGCGACCGTTTCGAAGTCGGCGCTTCCTATTCGATTTTCGACACCTTCTACGGCGTTCCGCTGCGTCCCGGCGCGGAATATGCCGAAGAGGGTCATGGCGGCGAGGAAGAGGAAGGCGAGGAAAGCATCGCCATCGACCTTCGCCAGAAGCGCCTCGACGGCCGCGCCAAGCTCTATCTCGAGGGCTTTTTCGAACATGCGCTGCTGCGCCTTGCCACCGCCGACTATGAGCATGTCGAGCTGGAAAATGGCGAAGTCGGCACGACCTATCTGTCCGATGGCGTCGAAGGCCGGCTCGAGCTGAAGCAGCGCGACACCGACGGCTGGCACGGCGCCAGCGGCATCCAATATTATTCGCGCGATTTCGACGCGGTCGGTGCCGAAGCCTTCGTGCCGCCCAACGAAACCAGCCAGTGGGGCATTTTCACGGTGCAGGAATATCAACCGTCCCGCCTCGGCATCGAAGGCGCGCTGCGCGCCGAATTCACCGATGTCCGTTCGGACCCGCTTGGCCTGAAGCGTGACTTCACGGCGATCAGCGGCGCGCTTGGCGCCAATTATGAGCTGGGCGAGGACACCACGGTCGGCATCAACGTCTCGCGCGCCGAACGCGCGCCCTCGGCGGAAGAATTGTTCGCGGGCGGCCCCCACATCGCCAGCCAGTCGTTCGAGGAAGGCAATCCCGACCTTACGATCGAGACCAGCTGGGGCGGGGAAATCTTCCTGCGTCACGACGGCCCCTCCTTCGCGGGTTCGGCGACGCTCTGGACCAACCGGTTCGACAATTTCATCTACCAGGCCGCGACCGGCGAAGAAGAGGATGGTCTGCCGGTCTTCGCCTATCGCCAGCAGGATGCCGACTATTGGGGCATCGAACTCGAAGCCCGCGCTCCGCTCTACAGCTCCGGCGACTTCAAGCTCTCGGGCGACTTGGTGGCCGATTATGTCCGTGCCGAGCTGGCCGACGGCACCAATGTGCCGCGCATTCCCCCGCTGCGTATCGGCGGCGGGCTGGAAGCGGAATATGACGTC
The DNA here is from genome assembly GCF_014195685.1 of Sphingomicrobium lutaoense. Lineage (GTDB taxonomy): Bacteria > Pseudomonadota > Alphaproteobacteria > Sphingomonadales > Sphingomonadaceae > Sphingomicrobium > Sphingomicrobium lutaoense. The sequence goes on from NZ_JACICF010000001.1 coordinate 206,074, forward strand.
TGGACCGGGCGGATCGAACTCGAATGGGTCGACGACCAGGATCGCACCGCTCCGCTCGAAACGCGCACCGATGGCCACACGCTGGTCGGCGCATCGCTTGCTTGGAAGCCGCTCGGCAAGGATAATGAAACCACGATCATCCTCGCGGCGAACAATATCTTCGACGTCGATGCGCGCCGCCACGCCAGCTTCACCAAGGACTTCGTGCCCTTGGGCGGGCGCGACATCCGCTTGAGCGCGCGCTTGAGCTTCTGATCGGGAGACAGGGGGCCCTGGTGCCGGCTGCAGGAATCGAACCCGCGACCTTCGGTTTACAAAACCGCTGCTCTACCAGCTGAGCTAAGCCGGCCCATCCACCGGCCCCCTTTGTCCTAAAGAACGCCGAAGGTCCAGCCTTCGGTGCGGGCGACCTCGCCATCGAGGAGCGGGGGCTTCCACAGTCTCTCCTCTTCGGCGGCGCGGCGCAGCCATGCGCTCGTCAGGATGGCATCGGTGGCATGGTCGGTATAGCGCGCCAGCCGGCGGTGCGGAGCGCTGTCGAAATGTGCGAGCCGCCGGTCGAGATCGTCGGGATCGACGGTCTTGCTGCGCCCCTTGGGCACTCCTGCCAGTCGCGCCGCAAGGCTGGTATAGATCTCGACGATCAGCGGGCCTTCCTCGGGGATCGGGTCGAAAGGCCAGATTGGCACTTCACCCGCCAGCCGGTGCAACACCCGCATCCCCGTCAGGCTCGATTTTCCGACCTGCGCGGCGCCCACCAGGTTCATGCAGCTATAAGGCTGGAGCCCCGCGGCCTTCTGGCGCTCCTCGCACAGCCGCAGCCTTCCGCGTCCCTCGCCGAAGAGGTCGCCGCAGTCATTCTGCAGCCGGAAATAGCGCTTGGCTTGGCGGTGCTGGAGAAAGGAAGACACCGACAGATGTTCGTCCCCCGCCGACAGCTCATCCACCATCGCCCAGAGCGCCTTGGCATCGGGCGGGGACTCATCCCATCCGGGAAAGAAAGCGCCCCGGTCCACGAAAGGTAGAGACGGGGACAGGTCGAGCCCGATCAGCACCGGGGCCTTCCTGCGCGCCAGCCGCTTCAGCCAGTCGAGGATGCGGCCCCGTGACCAATTGCGGTCGCCGAGCAATTGGGGAGCGGCATCGCCTTCCCCTGCGAAGGCGACGGCCAGACCGGGCGGGCGCGCGACCTTGGCGCCCGACCAGTCAATGACCGCAAATCGCTCGAACCGTCGTGTCACACCAGTGGCGGTTGACTGTCGTCCTCCGGCGGAGCCTTCTTGAGGCGCTTGGGCTCGGGCGGACGCATCGGCTGGCCGGGATTGGCATTCTGCCATTCCTCGAGCATCCGCGCCGCCGCATCGCGACCGCCAAGACCGAAGGCGAGAGCAGTGGCGACCGCCGCCGAACCGAGGATGAGGCCGAAGGCCAGCATGACGATCTGGTCGGCCAGACCCATGAAGGTGAGGCCGATCGCGGTGAACAGCGCAATGATCGCATATTTGACGATCGTCTGGGCATAGGCGCCTTCACCCGTCGAGGTGCCGACGAGGTTCGACAACAGCCGGGCAAGGAACAGGCCGACCACGATCACGACGGTGCCGAAAATGACCTTGCCGCCCAGTTCAGTGACCTGGAACAGGATTGCTGCGATACTGTCACCGCCAAGCTGGCGCGCCGCTTCGATCGCGGCGAACAGGAGGACGGCGGTGAAGGCGATGGTGCCGACGATGCGCGACGGGCTCGACCCCGCGGGGAGGATGCCCAGCGCGCGCACGCTGTCATCGAAATTGAGGCTGGGAAGCACCGTCTCGATGAGCGACTTGACCCATTTGCCGATGATATAGGCGATCGCCAGCCAGATGACCGCGGCGATGACATTGGGAATGGCATCGAGAATGGTGTTGAGCATCGCGCTCGCCGGGTCCGAAATCGCCGAGATTTCGAGGATCTGCAGCGCGCCGATCGACACGGTGATGATGATGAGCGCCGACACGGTCGCCCCGACCGCTCGCGCGATCGAACTGCGCACCGGCGCTTCGCCTTCGGTGGCCTCGCCGACGCTGTCCACCTTGACCGGCGCTTCGCCAACCGAAATGCCCGCTCGGCTGGCAAGCCGTTCGAGATTGATCGCGCCCAGCGCGGCTTCGACGATATGCCGCACGATCCTAGCGAGGATCAGGCCGGCGAAGAAGAAGAGACCCGCACCGAACAGCTTGGGCAGGAAGGCGAACACCTCGTTGGTGAGGTTGGTGACCGGCGTGAGCACGCCCGACAGCCCCAGCGGCTGGAGCGCGACGATCAGGCCGACGAGCCAGACCAGCCAATAGCCGAGCCGTCCCAGTTCCTTGCCGACGCTGTCGCCGCCGATATCGGGATCGCGCTTGAGAACGGGGATGCGGTCGACCAGCTTCGCGATTCCCCATTGCACCGCCTTGGCGATGAAATGGGTGACGATGAGGATGACGATCGCGATCAGGATCTTGGGACCCCAGACGATCAACTGCTCCTGCCAATAGGCAGCAGGCGTTTCGGTGGAATACATGGTCAAACCCCCCTTGTTTCCGGATTTGGGCGCATCATGCCCCAAGATCAGCGGTTTGTCTTGGCCTTTGTCAATTCGGCGCGCCGCTCTTCCCAATAGGCGAGGCGCTGCGCGATCTTGTCCTCGAAGCCCCGACCCGAGGGCTCGTAGAAGCGGCGCGGCTCCATCTCTTCGGGCCAATAATCGTCGCCCGAAAAACCGTCCGGCGCGTCATGGTCATATTGATAGCCCTGGCCATATCCGATGTCCTTCATCAGCTTGGTCGGGGCATTGAGGATATTGGCGGGCGGCATCAGCGACCCGGTCTCGCGCGCGCTGGAAAAGGAGGCTTTCTGCGCCTGGTAGGCCGCGTTCGACTTGGGCGCGGTGGCAAGATAGAGGCAGGCTTGGACGATCGCCAACTCCCCTTCGGGCGAGCCCAGGAATTCATAGGCATCCTTGGCCGCGAGGCACTGGACCAGCGCCTGCGGATCGGCCAGCCCGACATCCTCGGAGGCAAAGCGCACCAGACGCCGCAGCACGTAGAGCGGCTCCTCGCCCGCGACCAGCATCCGCGCGAGATAATAGAGCGCTGCCTGCGGATCGGATCCTCGCAGGCTTTTGTGCAGCGCGCTGATGAGATTGTAATGGCCGTCGCGATCCTTGTCATAGACTGCCATCCGCCGGTGCAGCAGCTGGGCCAGCGCGGCGGGACCGAGCGGTTCCGCAATGTCGAGATCGAACAGCGTCTCGGCCTGGTTGAGCAAAAAGCGCCCGTCGCCATCGGCGGAGGCAATGAGCGCGGATCGCGCGTCACCGGTAAGCGGCAGCGACTTGCCCGTTTCCTCCTCGGCGCGCGACAACAGCCCTTCCAGGGCCTTATCGTCGAGACGGTGGAGGATGAGGACCTGCGCCCGCGACAGAAGCGCGGCATTGAGCGCGAAGCTGGGATTTTCGGTAGTCGCGCCGACGAGGATGATGGTGCCATCCTCGACATAGGGCAGGAATCCATCCTGCTGCGACCGGTTGAAACGGTGGATTTCATCCACGAAGAGGAGGGTGCGTTTTCCTGCCTTCGCCATTTCGCGCGCCGCGGCAAAGACCTTCTTGAGGTCGGCGACCCCCGAAAAGACGGCCGAAAGCGCGACGAAGCGCAGGCCCACCGCATCAGCCAGCAGGCGGGCGATACTGGTCTTGCCGGTCCCGGGAGGGCCCCAGAGGATCATCGAGGACAATTTGCCTGCCGCCACCATCCGGCCGATCGCACCTTCGGCGCCGGCCAGATGGTCCTGCCCGATGACCTCTTCGAGGCTGCGCGGGCGCAGGCGCTCGGCAAGCGGAGCATTGGCCGCAGCGGGCGCTCCGCTCTCGCGTTCGTCGGGGTCTGGGGCAAACAGGTCGGCCATGCTCACGCATATGGGGGCAGAACCCCCCAATGGCCAAGCCTTGCCGAACCAACACAAAAGATATATCTAGTAAAAGATGTATCTTTGGGTGGAGACGAATGATGCGCAGGATGCACTGGCATGGCGATGGCAGGAAGCGGTTCGGACCGGCTTTCATGGCGATGGGCGGAGGTCGCGGCTGGGATTTCGGTCCCGGCGGCTTCACCTTCAGCTGGGGCCCGGGCGGCGGTGGCGGGCGCGGCTCGAAGGGCAGGCGGCGCCGAATGTTCGACAGCGGCCAGCTGCGCCTCGTGCTCCTGAAGCTGATCTCCGAAGAACCGCGCCACGGTTATGACCTCATCCGCGCGCTCGAGGAAATGACGGGCGGCGGATATTCGCCGAGCCCGGGCACCGTCTATCCCACGCTCACCCTGCTCGAGGACATGGGGCTGATCGAGGAAAAGGCTGCCAAGGGCGCCAAGCGGCTGTTCGGCATTACCGCCGACGGTGAAGCCTATCTCGACGAGCGCGCTGAGGAAGTGGAACGGCTGATGGCGCGGCTCGAACGCCATGGTGAGCATCATGAACGCGCCGGCCGCGCGCCGATCCGCAAGGCCATCGCCAATGTGATGACGGCCTTGTGGCACAAGGTCGCCGCAGAGGATGCCAGCGATGCGCGGCTCCAGGAAATCGCCGACATTCTCGACGATGCCGCGCGGCGGATCGAAAAGCTCTAGTCCTGGCTCCGCCGCCGCTCGATCACGCGGCAATAGACATCGACCACCGCGCTGTTGATGCGGTCCCAGTCGCGCGTACGCGCACGGCGAAGCCCCTCTTGCCCATGCCGTGCCGCCAATTCGGGATCGGCTGCATATCGGGCAAGGCTGTCGGCCAGACCCTGATTGTCTCCCGGGGACGACAGAAAGCCATTCTCGCCATTCTCGACAAGGCTGTTAGTGCCGGTCGCCGCGGTCGCCACCACCGGCAGGCCGCAGGCCATCGCCTCCAGCGTGACATTGCCGAACGCTTCGGTCACCGAGGGGTTGAGCAGCACGTCGCTCGACGCGACCGCGCGCGCCAGTTCCGCGCCGGTAACCTGGCCGATGAAGACCGCATCGTCCGGCAGATGCTGTTCGAACCATGGCTTGGCCGGACCCTTGCCGATCACGAGGACGCGCGCGTCGGGCGTCGTCTTCTTCAAGCGCGCGATGACATCGGCAAAGACGTCGAGCCCTTTCTCGATGACGATCCGGCCAAGGAAGGCGACGAGAAATTCCTCGTCCCGGATGCCCAGCGAACGGCGCCATTCCATGTCGCGCCTTTCGGGATTGAACTGTTCACGATCGACCCCGCGGCTCCAGATGTGGATTTCATCGTTCATGCGCTGCGCTTCGAGTACCGCCACGGTCGACTGGGCCGGCGCGATCAGCGCATCGCAACGCCGGTAAAGCCGCCGCAATGCCGCGCGCATGTAAGGCTCGAACATCTGCAGGTGATAATATTCGAGATAGGTCTCGAACCGCGTATGGACCGAGGCGATTGCCGGAATGCCGCGCTTTCTCGCCCAAGTCACCGCGCGATGCGACGAAATGTCGGGGCTGGCGATATGCACGACATTGGGAGCGAACTCTTCGAGGTCCTTGCGCACTTTGCGCGGCAGGCCGAGCGGAAAGCGATATTCGCCGCGCCCCGGAATGGGCACCGAGGGAAGCGACACCAGGTCGCCGGTCGGTTCGAAGGCGGGATTCTCCACCGTCGGCGCATAGACGCGCACCTTGGCCCCCTGCCTGAGCAGATAGCCGACCAGCCGGTTGAGCGATTGGTTCGCTCCATCCCGCACATAATTGTAATTGCCAGAAATCAGCGCAATTCTGAGGTCCGAAGCGTCCATGACCCAGCGCCATAGCGCCCCGCGGTCCAAGGCGGCAAGCATGGTTGAAGGCGAAGCCATTTGGGGCTTGCATCCCGTGGCCGAGGCTTCACACTGAAGCCATGGACGACAGCGACACGCAAACCGACGAAAGCAGCCGCCACGACGGCGAAGAAGCGCAGGGCGAGGACGCCCGCCTCACCATGGTCGACGAGGCGCTGGTCGCGGGCAATATCGCCAATACCAACGGCCTTCTGGTCATCCTTGCCCGGCTGGTCGCGCGCGGAGTGTTCAACCAGGAAGATCTGCAGGCCTTTTCGGACAGCTATTCCAAGCCGCTCGACCATGAAGGCATGCGCGAGAATGAATTGATCAGCCAGATGCAGGACCAGATGGAATCGACCCTGGCCCAGTTGATGCGCTTTCTCGCCGAACAGGAATAGGACGGGTCCACAGCTCGCTTCGCTCCGTCGCGGGGGCGGGACGCAGGCTGTCCCACAGGGCCGCCACCACCAATCGCAATTTCTCCGCCTTGCCGATGCGGATGCGCCGGTCCCACGCCCGCTCGCCCAATGCGCGCGCCTTTTCGGCAATCGCGCCATAGATGCGCGCCGCCGAATGCACCGCCCAGCGGCTGCGAAACGGCAGTCGGCCTGCGCCCACGCGCGCGCTTTCGCGATAACGGTCGGCAAGGTCGGCAAGCCGCTTTCCCACCTCCGCCAGCGCGCTGCGGTGGCGAGGGTCGGCGATTTCGCCCGGCGAAATACCCAATTCGGCGAGCCATTGGCGCGGCACATAGGTGCGGCCCACATGAGCATCCTCGACGATGTCGCGCGCGATATTGGCCAGCTGGAAGGCGATGCCGAGATCGGCGGCCCGATTTAGCGTGTCGCGATCCTCGGCACCCACGCCCATCACATGCGCCATCATCACGCCCACCGCGCCCGCGACCTGGTAACAATAGGAAAGCAGGTCCTCCTCGCTTTCCGGACGCCATTCGACCGCATCGCGCTCGAACCCTGCCAGATGGTCGTCGGTCAGGGCATGGGGAAGCCCCGTTTCCGCCGCCACGATGGCCAGCGCATCGAAGGGAACCAGCCCGCTTTCCTCGCCGGCCAGAGCGGCGCGGGTGCGGTCGCGGACGAACTGGATGCGCGCATGGGGATCCATCGGCCGTTCGGCATCATGGCCCAGCGTCTGTCCGTCGGTGATGTCATCGCAGGCCCGGCACCAGGCATAGAGCAGCCAGCTTTTCTCGCGCACATCCTCGCTGAAAAGCTGGCTGGCGAAGCGGAAACTCTTGGACCCCTCGGCGATGATCCCGCCCGCCGCTTCGACGATGCGCGCCCGATCGGAAGGGGAGGCCGCCAGCTCGCTCATGCCAGCATCAGTCCAGCCGTGGCTTCGGCGCTTGCCACCACGCCCGGAATGCCTGCGCCCGGATGGGTGCCCGCCCCGACGAAATAGAGATTGGAAAGACGGTCATCCTGATTGTGCGTCCTGAACCAGGCCGATTGGGTGAGAATGGGTTCAAGGCTGAAGGCCGAGCCCAGATGGGCGAAAAGGTCGGTTCGGAAATCGGCGGGACTGTAATGGAAACGCGTGCGGATCCGGCTACGGATGTCGGGGATCAGCCGTTCCTCGAGCGTGTCGATGATCGTTTCGGCATAGGCGGGGCCCACTTCCTCCCAGTCGACGTCGGCCTTGCCCATGTGCGGGACGGGGGCGAGCGCATAGAAAGTGCTGCACCCCTCGGGAGCCATCGAGGGATCGGTCGCAGTGGGATGGTGGAGGTAAAGCGCGGGGTCCTCGGCCAGCCGCCCGCGCTTGTAGATGTCGCCCAGGAGGCCGCGATAGCGCGGGCCGAACAGGATCATGTGATGCGGAATGTCGGGCGCTTTTCCTTCCAGCCCGAAATGCAGCACGAAGAGTGAGGGCGAGAAGCGTTTGCGCGCAAGGCTGCGTGCCTTCCTTTGCCCGCGCGGATGGTCCCGCACCAGCCCGTAGCTATGGACCACGTCGCCATTGCTTGCGACCGCGTCGGCATCGGCTTGCCAGCCGCTTTTCGTGCGGACACCCGTAACGCGGTCGCCGCTGGTCATGATCTCGACCACCGGATCGCCGAGCCGCAATTCGCCCCCCAGCCGCTCGAACAGCGCTACCATCCCCGCGACCAGCCGGTTGGTGCCTCCCTTTGCGAACCACACGCCGCCATCGCGCTCGAGCTTGTGGATGAGCGCATAGATGGCCGAACAAGTCATCGGATTGCCGCCGACCAGCAGCGTGTGGAAGCTGAAGGCCTGGCGCAGATGCTCTTCCTCGATGAATTGCGACACGATCGAATAGACCGACCGCCATGCCTGGTACCGCGCCAGCGCGGGGGCCGCCTTGATCATGTCCCCGATCGACAGGAAGGCCTTCGAACCCAGCTTCTCATAGCCTTCGCGATAGACCCCGGCCGAATAGTCGAGAAAGCGCTTGTAGCCCTCCACATCGGCGGGATTGAGCGCGGCGATCGCCTGCATCAGCTTCTGTTCGTCATTGCTGTAATCGAAGCGCGTCCCGTCGGGCCAGTCGAGCGCATAGAAAGGATCGACCGGGACCAGTTCGACGTCGCGCGAAATGTCCTGCCCCGACAGTCGCCATAGCGACTTGAGGCAGTCGGGATCGGTGATGACCGTGGGTCCGCCATCGAAGACATGCCCTTCGCGCTCCCAATGATAGGCCCGGCCGCCCGGCTTGTCCCGTGCCTCGACGATGGTCGTCCGCACGCCCGCCGACTGCAGCCGGATGGCCAGCGCGAGGCCGCCGAAACCTGATCCGATGACGATGGCCTGTTTCAAGCTTTCTCCATGATGGCGCGCAGCGCACGGATGACCGGTACCGGCGGCCGCCCCCAGAGAATGCGTAGGCGGTCCGCAGCCGAAGACCTGCCCGCATAGAAGCGGCTGATCAACCCGGCCGGAAGCCGGTAGAAATGTTCGAGCATGCGGTAGCGCTCCTCGGGTGCTGCCGCGCGGAAGAGCATCCGCGCGAGCATGCGGTCGAACCAGCCAAGCCGCCACGCCTGCCGTGCCCGCCGCCGCGCCGCATGCGCCAGCGCCTCGCCCTGCAATGGCGCACGCGTCGCCAGCCAGTGGGCAAAGCGGACCGCCATCGGGAAGGAATAGCTGGTGAGCGGATGGAAAAATCCCCCGCGAACCCCCGCCCGCGCAACCGGACTGCCCACCGGCCAGATCGCCTTGAACGCGCCGCGCGTCACCACGGGAAGCACGCCCTCTTCCTCGTGCACGAGCGTGCGCTCGGTCCACCCCTGGTCATCGGCGAACCGGGCGATCCGCTCGGCCAGCCTGTCGCGGTCGAGGTCCGGGTCCTCGCGATAATAGGTATCCTCGATGAAGATGTCCCGCTCGCCGAAGGGCAGGCAATAGACGAAGCGATAGCCCTCGGACTGGTCGACCGTGGCATCCATGATGACCGGATATTCCAGTCCATGGCCATTTTCGACATGGAACATCCGGCCAAGAAATTTCTGCCAGCCGCAGCACAGGCCTTGGGGACGCGCCGAAAGGCCGCGGGCATCCAGGACCGCTCCTGCCTCGATCCGCTGCCCGCCCTGCAATCGGACCTCGCCTGGACCCACTTCACAGGCCTCGCCGCGGATGATCGCTGATTCACCCAGCCGCTCGCGAACGACCCGGTCGAAACGCTCGCTGGTGATGCTGTTGTAGCCGATGTCGAGCCGCCGCTGGTGCGCGGGAAAGCGCACTTCATGTTCGTCCCAATGGCGCACGATCAGCGGTTCGACGAAGTCGCGCGTTCCGGGCGGCAGGTCGCTGTCGAAAAAGGACCAGACATGGTTGCCGCCGAGCCTCTCCTCCTTCTCGACGATGCGAACGTCGAGATCGGGCCGGTGCGACTTGAGCGCGAGGGCGCACAACCCTCCCGCGAGGCCGCCGCCGAGTATGATGAGATCGGGTTGGTCGGCCATCATCACTTTGTCCTAGCCCCGCCGCGCCGTGCCGCCTAGTCTCGATCCATGCTGGCCGCGATCCTCCTCTCGGCGGCGGCGATGACGCTGATCGTCGCCCTGCGCTATTTTCTCTCCAGCGGCTTGTTCGCGGCCTGGACCGCTCGGCGCTTCCCCGACCGCATGGCCGGACAGGCGCGCCAGGTGGTGATGGAAATCCGCTACAGCCTCTATTCGGCTGCCATTTACGGGGTGCCCGCAGGGATCGTCGCCTGGGGCTGGCGCGAACATGGCTGGACCCGGATCTACATGGAATGGGATGCTTATCCGCTCTGGTGGTTGCCGCTTTCCTTCCTCCTGATGCTTCTCGCGCATGACGCCTGGTTCTACTGGACCCACCGCGCGATGCACTGGCCTCCGCTCTTCAAGCGCATCCACGCGGTCCACCATGCCAGCCGCCCGCCCACTGCCTGGGCGGCGATGAGCTTCCACCCCTATGAAGCAGTCACCGGCGCGATCGTCGTACCCCTGCTGGTCTTCGTCATCCCGGTCCATGTCGCGGTGCTGGGCCTCACGCTTCTCGTCATGACGGTGATGGGCGTGACCAATCACATGGGCTGGGAGGTCTTTCCGAGGCGGCTTGTTCACGGGCCGCTCGGCAAATGGCTGATCACGGCCAGCCATCACGAACTTCATCACCAGAAATATCGGTGCAATTATGGATTATATTTCAGGCTGTGGGACCGATTGTGCGGGACCGACCGGGGGTTGGGTGAGTTCGCCACGTCGGCTGCTTCCCGCGCTTCTCGCGATTCCGCTCTTGGCTCCGGCGCTTCCCCCGCCACTCTCCAGCGCGGCGCTGACCGTGACGCTGGAAGGGCTGCGTAACGACAAGGGGGAAGTGCATCTCTGCCTGACGCGCAAGACGCAGGAGTTTCTCGACTGCGCCGAACATGACGGGCGCGTCACGCGGCAACTGCCCGCCAGTGCCGCCCGCTCGGTCAAGCTCGAACGGCTTTCCCCGGGAAGCTGGAGCCTGCTCGTGCTCCATGACGAGAATGGCAATGGCAAGCTCGACAAGACGCTCGGCATCCCCCGCGAAGGCTTCGGCTTTTCGGGCAATCCCAAGCTTCGCATGGGCCCGCCCAAGCCCCGCGAAGTGCGCTTCGACCTTCCTGCGGGTTCGAGCGAGCAGCATGTCCGGCTGCGCTATCTTCTCTGACCGCTTTGGGGGTTAGACAGGGCCGGACGAGGCCGTTAGGGCTGGGAAATGGCAGAAGTAAGCGCTGAAAAGCTGGTCGAAGGCACGGTCGATACGACGGTGCGCCTGTTCGAGGATCTGGACGACATCGCCTTCGCGATCGGCGATTTCCGACTTTCGGTGCTCGACGTGGGGACGATCCTCGTCGCCGCCATCCTTCTCTATGTCAGTGTCCGGCTGGTTCTCTTCCTCGTCAAGAAGACCATCCGGCGGTCCAAGCGGCTCGACGCCACGCAGGGCCTCCTCGCCGAGAAGATCGCGACCATCATCATCGTCGCGGTCGCCTTCCTCGTCGGCATCGACCTGGTTGGCCTCGACCTTTCGGCACTGGCGGTCTTCTCGGGCGCGGTCGGCCTGGCCGTCGGTTTCGGCCTCCAGAAGACCTTCGGCAACCTCATCGCGGGCCTCATTCTCCTGATGGACCGCTCGGTCAAGCCAGGCGACGTGATCGTGGTCGGCGATACCTTCGGCGAGATCAGCAAGATCGGCACCCGCGCGGTCTCGGTGGTGACGCGCGACGGGAAAGAGCATCTCATCCCGAACGAATTGCTGATGACCGAGCCGGTGGAGAATTGGTCCTATTCGAGCCGCAACGTGCGCGTCGCGATCCCGGTGGGCGTGTCCTATTCGAGCGACATGGACCAGGTCGAACGGCTGCTCATCGAAGCGGTCACCAAGTGCGAGCGCGTCCTCAAGAACCCCAAGCCCAATATCTGGATGGCCGAGTTCGGCGACAATAGCGTCAATTTCGAGATCAAGGCGTGGATCAAGGATCCCGAAAGCGGCGTCGGGAACGTCCGTTCGGAAATCCTCAAGAATGTCTGGAAGTCCTTCAAGGACAATGACATCGAGATCCCGTTCCCGCAGCGCGACGTCTATATCAAGACGGTGCCGGACCGGCTCAAAAGTCCCGACTGATCCTTAGCGGAAATTATCGGCGTAGGCCTGAATCTTCAGCTTGACCGGCGGCGCCTTCACCACGTGATAGGTCAGCCCATATTTGTCGCAATAGGCGATCGCTTCCTCGAGGGTGGCGAAATGGAGCTTCACCTGCGTGCGCGTGTCGCCCGAGCCCGCCCAGCCCGTCAGCGGGTCGGGAAGCTGTTTTTCGGAACGCTCATATTCCAGCAGCCAACGGCCCGCCTGGGCCTTTCCGGACTGCGTGGTCTTGCGCTGCTCTTCGATGATACGGACGTCTGCCATGGCGTGCGATGTGGCGCGGCTTTCGCTTAGCGTCAAGAGCGCGATGCGCGCTTTGTGCGCAAGGTGGGCGGGGCGCTGGCGGGATCGTCGGGCCAGGCATGCTTGGGATACCGACCGCGCATTTCCTTGGCGACCTCATGCCAGCTTCCCGACCAGAAGGCGGGCAGGTCGCGGGTCGACTGGATCGGCCTTCCCGCCGGGCTGGTGAGCTTGATGAGAAGCGGGGTGTCGCCGATCATCGGATGGCGCGTCAGTCCGAACAGCGCCTGCGCGCGCACTTCGACCGATGGCGCATCGTCGCCCGAATAGTCGATCGCATGGGTCGATCCCGCCGGGCTTTCGAAATGGCGCGGCGCCCGCCGGTCAAGCAATTGCCGCTCGTCCCAGTCGAGCAGCGACAAGGCCCCCTCGATCCATTGCTGCGGCGACAGGTCGAGCCTGCGCTTCCCCGCCAGCAGGGGGGCGAGCCACAGCTCGGCCTGCTCGGCAAGATGATCGGGATGCAACTTTTCGATCCCCGCATAACGGCCACGCGCGATCAGGTCGGTGGGCAGCAGGTCGGGCAACCGTTCCCTGGCCTTGTCGAGGAGGAGCGCCGTCACCGCCTGCGTGTCGGGATCGGGGTCGGGGCCGCTCGACAGGCGGATGGCGCCCAGCCGCTTCTCCACCACCGCCTCGACCCGCCCATCCTTCCAGCGCACCAGCTTGCGCCGCTCAACCCGCTCGGCAAAGGCCTGCTCGACCTGTGCGGCATCGAGCGCGAGGCCTGCGGTGATACGCGCTTCGCGTGCCCGGCCCGTCGCATCGGCGATGAGCAGCCATGACGCGGTGGCGAGCGGGGAGGCCGGATCGAGAAAGAAGCCGCGCCCGCCGGCCGAGACCCAGCGCTCGCCACTCCCATCGCGGGGCCGCGCCAGATTGTCGGGCAAGGCGCGCGCCAGCGCGATCGCCGCATCGGGCCCTCGCTTCGGCTTCGCGTCGTGCAGCGCCATCGCTTTCTTCGCCCAACTTGCCGCCAGCTTGCGCGCCGCGCTGGCCCGCTTTCCCCGGTCGGCGCGCCAGTTGGACAGTCGGATGGCAAGATCCTCGCTTGGCCCGCCCAGTCCGCGTTCCTGCACCAGCATGACGAATTGCGCAGCCGTTTCGGCTTCGCCCATCGCCGCCCCATGCAGAAGCGCGGCGGCGTGCAGGGGCGTCATCGGCATTGCCGCCAGCTTGCGACCGAATGGCGTGATGCGCCCGTCCTCGCCCAGCGCCTCGATGGCTTTCAACTGCCGCTCGGCGATGGCCAGCGATGCCTCGGGCGGCGGATCGATCCAGCGCAATGCGCCGGGCTCCGCGCCCCACAACTGCAAGGTGAGAAGCAGGGGGGAAAGGTCGGCCGCCAGCATCTCGGGCGGGTCATGGGGCGGAAGCGCCTGCGTCGCGGTTTCCTCCCACAGGCGGATTGCCACGCCCGGCGCCTGGCGCGCGGCGCGCCCCGCACGCTGGGTCGCCGCTGCCTGGCTCGCTCGCTCGGTCACCAGCCTCGTGAAGCCCGCCACCGCGTCATGGCGAGGTCGCCGTGCCCGCCCGCTATCAACCACGATGCGTACATCCTCGAGCGTGAGGCTGGTCTCGGCAATCGAACTGGCGAGCACCAGCTTGCGCGTGCCCGGCGCGGGCTTGGCCAGCGCCGCCCGCTGCGCCGCGGGGTCGATGCGGCCATGCAGGCGATGCAGTTCGACATCGGCAGGCAGGCTCCCCAATGCCTCCGCAGTGCGCTCGATTTCGCCGACACCCGGAAGGAATGCGAGCAATGACCCCTCATGTTCGTCCAGCGCGCGCTTGCAGGCGGCCGCCATTTGCTTCTCGATGGGTCGCGCGGCGTCGCGTCCCACATGCCGGATGGTGAGCGAATAGGATTTGCCCGCGCTCTCGATCAGCGGGGGATCGCCAAGCAGCCTCGCGAAGCCCTGGCTGTCGAGCGTCGCCGACATTGCGAGCAGCTTGAGGTCGGGGCGGAGGCTTTCGGCCACGTCGAGTGTGAGCGCGAGCGCGACATCGTTTCCAAGGCTGCGCTCATGCACTTCGTCGAAGATCACCGCGCTCACGCCGGTCAATTCGGGATCGGCCTCGATGCGGGTCTGGTAGACCCCGTGGGTCATCACCGTGATGCGCTTGCCCGGGCGGCTGTCGAGGCGGGTGGCATAGCCGATCGTCGCGCCGCTGCGCTCGTTCCGCTGCGCCGCCATATAATCGGCCGCCGCGCGCGCCGCGAGACGGCGCGGGACCAAAAGCAGGATTTCGCCCGTGCACCATTGCTCGTCCAGCAGGGCCGGGGCGATGGCCGTGGTCTTGCCCGCCCCCGGCGGCGCGATGAGCAGGGCACGGCCATGTTCGCGCAGCGCGTCGCGAAGCTCGGGAAGGATTTGCGTGACGGGAAGCGGCACCGCCGCCTCAATAAGCTCGAGCGACGGCGAACTGGGCGGCTTCGGCCATGGCCTTGCGCGCGGTGGAATCGGGGAAGATCGACAAGGCGTCGATGGCGCGCCGGGCATAGCTGCGCGCGGCTTCGAGCGTGTCGGCCAGGGCATCGGTCGAGCGCATCAGCGACACGGCATGGGCAAGGTCGTCATCGCTCACGCGCTTGCCCTGCATCGCGTCCTTCCAGAAGGTCCGGTCGCCGTCCGATCCGCGCGAATGGGCAAGGATGACGGGCAGGGTCATCTTGCCGTCGCGGAAATCGTCTCCCAGCCCCTTGCCCATCACATCCTCGTCCGAGGTATAGTCGATGGCATCGTCGACCAGCTGGAATGCCACCCCGAGGTTGCGTCCATAGGCCTCGAGCGCCAGTTCGGCTTCCTCGCTCGCCTCGGCGACGATCGGCGAAACGCGGCAGGCGGCGGCAAACAGGGCAGCGGTCTTGGCGCCGATGATCGCCAGATATTCCTCTTCGCTCGTCTCGATGCGGCGCTGGGCAGTCAACTGGTCGACTTCGCCCTCCGCGATCACCGCGCTGGCATGGCTGAGAATCTTGAGAACCTTGAGGCTGCCGTCCTCGACCATCAGTTCGAAGGCGCGGCTGAAGAGGAAATCGCCGACCAGCACGGTCGCGGGATTGCCCCAGATCAGATTGGCGGCCTTCTTGCCGCGCCGCATCGCCGAACCATCGACTACATCGTCATGGAGAAGCGTTGCGGTATGGATGAACTCGACCGCGGCGGCGAGCTTGTGGTGGCGCGTGCCGGGATAGTCGAGCAATGCCGCACTCGCGAGCGTCAGCATCGGGCGAAGACGCTTGCCCCCGCCCGCGATCAGATGTCCTGCCAGTTCGGGAATGAGCGCGACCTTCGACTGCATCCGGTCGAGGATCACCGCATTCACGGCATTCATGTCCTCGGCCACGAGGCTCATCATGGGCTGCAGGGAAGGGGGCTGGCCTTCGCGGATCGGGGTGACACTCATCGCGCTTGCCCCCTTAGTCAGTTTCCTGGGTCGCGGGAAGGGACAGAGTGACCATCAGCCCACCCAGGTCCTCGCTGGTGCCCAGGCTGACCGTGCCGCCGTAGATTTCCGCCACATCCTTGACGATCGCAAGGCCCAGCCCGGTGCCCGGCTTGTCGGTGTCGAGCCGCGCTCCACGGCTGAACAGCAGGGCGCGCTGTTCCTCGGCGATGCCCTTGCCGTCATCCTCGATGATGATGTCGACCATCGGGGCCGACCGCTCGATCGTCACGAATACCCGCCCGCCGCCATATTTGGCGGCATTCTCGATGAGATTGCCGAGCATTTCGTCGAGATCCTGCCGCTCGACGCGGACGCAGGCGTCGCGGTCGCCGGTCATGTCGACCGTGCTGCCATCGTAAAGCCGGCTCACCGCCCGTTCGATCGTGGCGACGCTCTCGGCGACATTGGCGCGGGCATGCGCCGAGGCGCGTCGCCCGATGGCACGGGCGCGGGCGAGGTGATGGTCGACCTGGCGGCGCATCACCGTGGCCTCGCGGCACACGATGTCGTTGAGATTGGCGTCATTGGCGGTCGCGGCATTGGTGATGACTGTCAGCGGGGTCTTGAGCGCATGGGCCAGATTGCCCGCATGGCGGCGCGCCTCGTCGGCTCGTGCCTCATTATGCGCGAGAAGCTCGTTGATCTCGTCGGTCAGCGGGACGATTTCGCGCGGAAAATCGGGATCGATGCGCGTCTGCGCGCCCGACCGGATCGCCACCACTTCGCGCCGCACTCGCCGAAGCGGCCATAGGCCGTAAAGCGTCTGCAGCGCTGCCATTGCAATCAGCCCGAGGCCGAGAACCGCAAAACTGTAGAAAAGTGTCCGCCGCAACTCGCGGATCTGCTCGTCGAGCGATTCGCGGCTTTCGGCCACCTGGAAACGCCAGCGAATGTCGCTGTCGGGCAGGATCACATCGCGTTCGAGGATGCGCAGCGGCTCGCCCTCGAATTCGTCGGTATTGCGGGTGTGAAGCTCGGTATCGTGATGATCGGCCGAGGCATCGAGCCGCCGGTCCCACAACGAGCGGGAAGGGAAAGTCTCCGCGCCTTCGCCGGTGACCTGGAAATACAGCCCCGAATAGGGTTCGAGGAAGCGCTGGTCGGCGGGCGGGCGCGTGAAGCGCACTTCGCCATCGGGGCCGATTTCCGAGGCTGCGATCATCGCGTTGAGGACGAATTCGAGCTGGCTGTCGAAATTCTCGATCACCGTGCGCGTCAGCACCCGGTCGAGCGCGAACCCGCCCAGGAGAAGCAGGATCGCGATCCACAGCGCGGCGATGCCGATCATTCGCCGGGTCAGCGATTCCCGGCGGGCCAGGGAAGCGTGAGGGTCCTCAGCCGTGACGGTCATGGCCTTCAGGCATCACGGTCCTCGGGATCCTCGAGGCTGTAGCCGAGGCCACGGATGGTGGTGATCGTGTCCGCGCCCAATTTCTTGCGGATGCGCGTGACGAAAACCTCAATCGTGTTCGAATCGCGATCGAAATCCTGGTCATAGATATGCTCGATCAGTTCGGTGCGGCTCACCACCTTGCCCTTGTGGTGCATCAGATAGCTGAGAAGCTTATATTCCTGCGCCGTGAGCTTCACCGGTTCGCCGGCCTTGGACACCTTGCCTGAACGGGTGTCGAGCCGGATGTCGCCCGCGGTAAGTTCGGAAGAAGCATTGCCCGACGCGCGGCGGATCAGCGCGCGCAGCCTCGCGATCAGTTCCTCGGTCTGGAAGGGCTTGGCGAGATAATCGTCTGCGCCCGCGTCGAGCCCGGCCACCTTGTCGGACCAGCTGTCGCGCGCGGTGAGCACGAGGACGGGCATGTCATGACCTTCCTTGCGCCAGCGGTCGAGCACGGTCAGCCCGTCGATCTCGGGCAGGCCGAGATCGAGGACGATCGCGTCATAGCTTTCGGTCGCGCCGAGAAAATGGCCATCCTCGCCATCGGTCGCCAGGTCGACTGCATAGCCCGCCCCCTCGAGGGTCGAACGCAACTGGCGCCCGAGATTGGGTTCGTCTTCAACAATCAGGACGCGCATCAGGCCTCTCCGCTATTCGATGTTGGCCGGGCAACGCACGAGGCGGCCCGGCGGTTGCCGAAGCTTAACGAAGGCGGCGGTTCGCGCAAATGGGGAAAATCAGCGGCCCGAACGGCCTATAATCCGGCCCGAGCGGGCATCGACATCGATCCACACCACCCGGCCTTCCTTCATGAACTTCAGCCGGTAGGAGGAGCCACGGAAGTCGGGACCCAGATATTGATAGCCGCGCATGCGCGGAATGATGCGGCGCTCGATCTCGGGCAGGGGCATGGAACGGCCTTCCTGCAACGAGGAATAGGCACGGTCCTGGTCGGTCTGCGGCGGCGCCTGCAGGGCAGGCGCGGGCGCAGCCAGCAACATGGCGGCCCCGAGGGCCATCGAGAGAGTTTTCATCATACGCATCGGTTCAACTTTCAAACCATGCCCTAGGCCTCCGGCATTGAACAGGCCGTGAATGACCATGTCGCCGCTTGTTCAGCAAGGCGTGACGAATGGGCAACGATTGGCTAGGGGCCAGCCCCATGGCACCACCCATTCTCTCCCTGGAGGACGTCAGCCTCCATCATGGCGACGGCTGGCTCTTCGAGGGCCTCGACCTTCATATCGGCCCGCGCGACCGTCTCGCGCTCATCGGCCGCAACGGCGCGGGAAAAACCACGCTCTTTCGCATGCTCCAGGGTGAACTGGAGCTGGACAAGGGCCGGCGCACCGTGATGCCCGGCATCAATATCGTCACGCTCGAGCAGGATCCCGACATGAAGGGTTTTGCGACGCTCGGGCAGTGGGCGGCGCATGGGGAAAAGGCCCCACCGCTCCATGCGATCGAGGCGATCGCCGACCAGATGGGCATCGACCTTGAAACCTGCACCGCTACCGCCAGCGGGGGGGAGCGTCGCCGCGCCGCGCTCGCCAGGGCGCTGGCCAGCGATGCCGATCTGCTGCTTCTCGACGAACCCACCAACCATCTCGATCTCGCGGCGATCGACTGGCTCGAGGAATGGCTGGGCCGCTACAAGGGCGCCTTCATCACCATCAGCCACGACCGGACCTTCCTCAAGCGACTGACCCGAAGCTGCCTGTGGATCGACCGCAAGACGCTGCGCCGCGCCGAAATCGGCTTCGGCGGCTTCGACAAATGGACCGAGGACGTGCTCGCCGAAGAAGAGCGCGCCGCCGAAAAGCTCGATGCAAAGCTCAAGCAGGAACTGCACTGGCTCCACCGCGGCGTGACCGCGCGGCGCAAGCGCAACCAGGGCCGCCTGCGCAAGCTCGAGGAATTGCGCCAACAGCGCGCCGCGATGATCGGCGCGGTGGGAAAGGCCTCACTCGGTCTCGCCAAGGACGATGTGAAGACCAAGACGGTGATCGACGCCGAAGGAGTAGGCAAATCCTATGGCGACCGCACGATCATCAGAGATTTTACCCTGCGCGTGCAGCGCGGCGACCGCATCGGCATCGTCGGGGCCAATGGTGCGGGCAAGACCACTTTGCTTCGATTGCTGACGGGCGAACTCGAACCCGATGAAGGCACGATCATCCGTGCGAAAACGCTCTCGGGCATCGTCATCGACCAGCAGCGAAAGCTGCTCGATCCGAAGAAGAAGGTCCGCGACGTCCTCGCCGAAGGCGGCGAATGGATCGAGGTCCGCGGCGCGAAGAAGCATATCAAGGGCTATCTCAAGGAATTCCTGTTCGATCCGGGCCTGTCGGACGCGCTGATTGGCACCTTGTCGGGCGGCGAACGGCACCGCCTGCTGCTGGCCCGCGAATTCGCGCGCGAAAGCAATCTACTCGTTCTAGACGAGCCCACCAATGATCTCGACATGGAGACGCTCGATCTCCTCCAGGAAGTCATCGCCGACTATGAAGGCACGGTGCTGCTCGTCAGCCACGACCGCGATTTTCTCGACCGCACGGTGACGGTGACGCTCGGCCTCGACGGGTCGGGAACGGTCGATATCGTGGCCGGCGGCTATGAGGATTGGGCGAGCCGCCGCAAGGACCGCTCGGCCACGGCCAAGAAGGCCAGGCCGCAAACGAAAAAGGAAGAAGCGCCCAGCACCGCGCCCCGCAAGCTCAGCTACAAGGACCAGCGCGATCTGGATCGCCTCCCCGCCGAGATCGCACGGCTCGAAGAGGAGATCGCCAGCGCCGAGACCGAACTGGCCGATCCCGACCTCTTCACCAGCGACCCCGACCGCTTCGCTGCGCTCACCAAGGCGCTCGAAGACAAGCGGGCCGAAAAGGAAGCCGCAGAGGAACGCTGGCTCGAAGTCGCAGAAATGGCTGAAGCGCTGGGCTGATCAGGCGCTCAGCTTATACTGCTTCAACAGGTCGTAGAGCGTCGGACGCGAGATGCCGAGCAGCTTGGCCGCGCCCGAGATATTGTTCTCGGTGCGGCTCAACGCCTGGCGGATTGCCTTGCGGTCGGCGATTTCGCGCGCGGCGCGCAGGTTGATCGGTGACGCACCCTCGCTGTCGGCCCCCGCCTGGAGGTCGAGGTCGGCGGCGGTGACCAGCTTGCGATCGGCCATGATGACTGCGCGCTTCACCCGGTTTTCGAGTTCGCGCACATTGCCGGGCCAGCCATATTCGTCGATTGCCTCGACCGCGTCGGGGGCGAGCCCGCTTACGCTGCGTCCGAGGTCCTTGGCATATTTGGTCACGAAATAGCGTGCGAGCAGCACCGCATCGCCGGTCCGCTGCGCCAGGGGCGGAATGGGAACGACGATCTCGGCAAGGCGGTAGTAGAGATCTTCGCGGAACGAGCCGTCGGCAGTCATGCTGTCGAGGTCCTGGTGAGTCGCGCAGACGATCCGCGTATCGACGTTGATCGGCTTTCTTCCCCCGATCCGCTCGATCACCCGCTCCTGGAGAAAACGCAACAGCTTGACCTGCAAGGGCAGGGGAATGTCGCCCACTTCATCGAGGAACAGCGTCCCGCCCTGCGCCATCTCGATCTTGCCTTCGGTGGTCTTGACCGCGCCGGTAAAGGCACCCCGCTCGTAACCGAATAGTTCGGCCTCGAGCAGGTTCTCGGGAATGGCGGCGCAGTTGATCGCGACGAATGCCCCGTCCTTGCGCGGGCTCTGGCCGTGCACCGCGCGTGCCAGCAATTCCTTGCCGGTTCCGCTGGCCCCCAGCAGCATCACCGAGACATCGGCCGAGGCCACCCGCTCGATCGTATGCGCGACCTTCATCATCTCGGGGCTGGCCGACACGATCGAGCCCAGCACCGTCTGGCTGTCGCCCGCTTCCTGTTCGAGGCGGCGGTTCTCGGCTTCGATGTCATGAAGGTGGAAGGCGCGGTCGACGATCAGGCCGAGATCGTCGATATCGACGGGCTTGCGATAGAAGTCATAGGCACCCAACGCGATCGCCTTGAGCGCGCTTTCCCGGGCGCCATGGCCCGAAGCGACGATCACCTTGGTATCGGGCTTGAGGGCGAGGATTTCCTGCAGGGTGGCAAAACCCTCGCTGGTCCCGTCGGGATCGGGCGGCAGGCCGAGGTCGAGCGTCACCACCGCGGGCTCGTGCAGGCGCAACAGGTCGATGGCCTCCTTGCGCGTCCCGGCGACCACCACCTCATAGCCTTCATAGGCCCATTTGAGCTGGCGCTGCAGGCCTTCGTCATCCTCGACGACGAGCAGGGGGCGCAGGTCGTTCTTGCTCATGCGATCTTCCTTTTTTCCGCCGTATCGGCGCCAGCGAGATGGATGGTGAAACGGGTGCCGCAGCCAGGCGCGCTGTCGACCGACAGCCTTCCGCCCATCGCGGCGATCAGCGAACGGGCCTCGAAGGCCCCGATGCCGAACCCGCCGTCCTTGGTGGAGGCGAAAGGCTCGAACAGGCGCGACCGCACGAAATCGGCGTCCATGCCATGGCCTTCGTCGGCAATGACGATGCGCACGCCCCGACCGTCCTGTCCGACATGCACCGAAACGGGCTTGTCGGCGGGGCTGGCATCGATGGCGTTCTGGAGCAGATGGCCCACTGCCTGCTCGAGCCCTGCGGGATCGGCGATTGCCCACAGGCTCGCATCGCCCACGAGCCGCACGTCATGGTCGCGCCGCTTCGAAGCGATCGCGAAGGCGATGATGTCCCGCAGCGGCGTCGCCTCGGCCCGGCCTTCGCGCGACGCGGTCTGCGGGCTGAGACGGGAAAGAAGGTCGTTCATCTTGCCCACCGAGCTTTTCAGCGTCGCCACCATGTCGGCGCGGAAATCCGGATTGTCGGCATGTTTCTCGGCATTGCGCGAGAGAAGCGACAATTGGCTCACCAGATTCTTGATGTCGTGCATGATGAAGGCGAAGCGGCGGTTGAACTCCTCGAACCGCTGCGCCTTGGCGAGCGCTTCCTGCCCCAGCGCCTCGGCAAGGTTCGACGCCGCCTGCCGACCGGCGGTCTTCATCAGGTCGAAATCCTCCCAGTCGAGCGCGCGCCGGTAATCTGGCGCGGCAAGGATGACGAGGCCGACGAGCAGTCCGTTATGCTGCAAGGGAATGCCGATCCATGCCTCGTCCTGTCGGAGCAGCCAATGCGGAACCGGCAGGGCAAGGTCGGCCGGTTGTCCCCAGCCGCGCCGCAGGCCGTCGAGTTCGAGAATGCGCCCCTCGACCGCGATGGAATTCCAGAAATCGCTTCCCGTCTTGCTTTCGGCTTCGGCGGGCGGGAGCAGGGCGCCCGGCCAGTTCCACGCCGAGACGCGCGACAATTGGTCCTGCTCGTCGAGCGCCAGCAACAAGCCGCCGGGGCTGTCGGTCATGTCGGCAAAGGCCTTGATGACCCGCTCGCCCATGGGCGATGCGCCCTCGGCGCCCAGCGTCGCGGTGAAACGCAGCCATTCGGAACGATAGTCGTAGCGATGCTCGAAGAAATGCTTGGCGATCTTGACCTTGGCCCAGGCTCGGAAGCGCGGCGTGGCGAGCATGAAGACCGCGATCATGGTCAGCGCTGCAAGCAAGGCAACCGACACCTTGCCGAGCCAGTCCGACTGGGCATTTTCGCGAAGCGCGGTGGCAAGGATCGCCATCGAGGCCAGATAGGCGCTGATGCCGATAAGCGAGAGCGACTGGAAGGTCGCCGCGCGCGACAGGCGGATCCGCCATTGGTCGCCGGGCCGCGCGCTCGACGCGAACAGCGGAACCGTCAGCGAAATGGCAACCCCGCGCCAATCCGAGAGGCCCGCCGCGATCTCGCGCTCGAAATAGGCCATGGTGTAGAGGTTGAGGTCATAGGCCCATACCGCCGCCAACGCCGCGACCAGATATCGGATCGCGGGACGGCTGGCAGGGGCGGCCTGTCCATAGACATTGTGCACGAGGATGAGCGCGCCCGCCGCCGCGGTCATGTGCAGCAGTGTCCCGGTCAGCGTGACCGTCACGGCTTCGCCGCCATTTCCGGTGACCAGCGGCAGGATGTTGACGACCATCTGGAGCCCCAGCACCGCTGCGACCGACGCAAAGACGAGGCGCACCCCATGCTGCCGCTCCCGCTCGTCCGCACCCAATGCGAGATTGTAGAGCAGCATCACCCAGACGAGGTTGCGCGCAGTTTCGGCGGTCGCGGTCAGATGCGCCATCGGCAACACCGCCTCGAGCCATGCCCAAAGCGCGGTCATCGCGAAGGCGGCGAGAAGCAGCTGTTGTCCGCGGCTGCGAACTCCGCGCGTCAGCTGCCAGCCCGCCAGCCCCACGAACAGGGTGGCGGCCAACGCATGGCTCCAGAAAGCGATGGCGAAATCGCCCATGGCTTTACGGCCTCACTGTAAAATCGTCCGACATGGGCCTCGTGTCGCAAAACTTTACAAAGGAAAAGTGAACGCCGCGCTAGGACAGCCCATTAATTTGGTGGCGCGCTATCATGGTTAACGGCCGGGTTACGGCCAAGCGGGCAGTGGCCGCGTCCTGCCGATATTCCGCTTGGGGGGCAGGGGCGGCTAGACTGGCTTCCTATCGAGGGCGGGAGTTTGGCCATGGGTTGGTTATTGGGCAGGGCGTCGATCATGAACGACCCCGAAGGCGCGAGGCAAAAGGTGCTTGAGCGCCTGCAGGGGCTCGCGGAGATCGAGGATGCCGAGGATTATGTCGTCCCGATCCTGATCGAGGCGATCCTGATGGTCGAATCCTATCGCGGCGCGCGCCACCAGATTTCCTTCCTCCCCGAACTGGGCGAGCAAGTGGATGCGATGCTGCGCGAACTTTCGCTGACGCAGCGCGCCGCCGAACTGGCGCGCAGATAGCCGCCCCTATTTCCTGTCCAAAATGTCGAGCGCCAGCAGCGTCATCGCCTCGGTCGCGGTGCCGATCACCGCATTGGCGTCGGGCGCCCAGAAGGGACTGTGCAGCGACGGCAGCTTGCTCGCATCGCCATTGGCCTCGGCCCATTTGTCGAGCGGCTGGCCGCCGACCCAGAAGATGAGGCTCTCGATGTCCTTGTCGGCCAGCCAGTAGCGCGAGAAATCCTCGCCTCCCATGACCGGACGCGCCTCGCGCACCCGGTCCTCGCCGAACCGTTCGCGGAACAGCGTCAATGCGCGGTTCGACAGGGCAGGGGTGTTGTAGGTCGAGGGCGTGAATTCATCGTCGCGGATGATGATTTCGGGCATCCGGTCCTCGGGAACCCCCGCGGCCATCGCCTCGGCATTGGTGATGCGGCGGATGGCGGCGAGAAGATGCTGGCGAACCTCGGGCGTATAGCTGCGCACCGTTAGGAGAAGCTGTGCTTCGTCGGGAACGATATTATGCTTCGCGCCCGCATGAAAGCTGCCGACGGTGATCACCGCGGGCGATTGCGGGTCGATTTCGCGCGCCACCACGGTCTGCAGGGTGGTGACGATCCGGCTTGCGATGACGATCGGGTCCTTGGTGGTGTGCGGATAGGCGCCATGCCCGCCCAGCCCCTTCACGATGATGTCGACGCTATCGACATTGGCCAGCGCATAGCCGGGCGAAATGCCGATCATCCCCGCCGGACCCGTCGCGGCATCATGAAAGGCGATCGCATGGGTGGGCTTGGGAAAGCGCTCGTACAGCCCGTCGTCGAGCATCGCCTTGGCGCCTTCTCCGGTTTCCTCGGCGGGCTGGAGGATCATCACCAGCGTGCCCGACCAGTCGTTCCTGCGCTCGACCAGCTGCGTCGCGGTGCCGACCCAGCTCGTCATGTGGGTGTCGTGACCGCAGGCATGCATGACGCCCGTTTCGACCCCGGACGCAGGGGCCGTGGTGACCACCTTGGAGGCATATTCCAGCCCCGTCTGCTCGACCACCGGCAAGCCGTCCATGTCGGCCCGGATCATCAGCACCGGACCCGGCCCGTTCTCGAGCACCGCGACCACGCCCGTCCCGCCGACACCCTCGGTCACCTCGAAGCCCAGCGCCCGCGCCCGGGCGGCCAGCTTCTTGGCGGTCTCATATTCCCGTCCCGAAAGCTCGGGATGCGCATGAAGGTCGCGATAAAGCTCGAGAAGCCCGGGCATGTCGCCCTGCACCGCTTCGCGGACGTCCTGCGCCTGGACCGGCGAGGCAAGAAGTGCGGCGGCCAGCGCCAGTGTCGCAATACGCATCAGGTCAGTCTCCCACTGGGACGAGTTCGATAAGGTCGAGGGTGGATTCGAAATGGGGGCGCGGAAGAACCAGCCGCCAGCGTCCCGGCGCATGCTGCTGAAGGGCGCCGATCATGTCGCGCTGCGGATCGGCGCCATAACGCATCGCCCGGGTTTCATCGCCGAGCACCAGCGTGCCCAGGAAGACCTGGCGAAGATCGTCGTCGGGAAAGAGCAGCCCGATCGGACGCTGCGACCCGGTCAGCTTGGCCAGCCCCTGCAGGTCACGTTCGGCGCGAATGCGGCATTCGAAGGCCGGATAATCGACATAGGCAAGACCGCCGCGCGGGCTTCCGAGTTTGACGATCCGGCAGCGGTAGCGCCCGTTGGGTGCTGCAGTGAAGGGGAGCGCCGCATCGGGATCGGCCAGCGCCCCCAATGCCTGCAATTGCCCACCATGACCCGCCTCGCGCGCCTCGCGAAGCGCCTGTTCGAAGGTCGCCCGCCATCCGCGCAAGCGCTCGCGGTCGTCGGCGGTGGCGACCTGCCGCCAGTCGCGCGTTTCCAACGTGTCGACAAAGGTCTTGCCCGGCAGGCTGTTGCAGCCCGTGAGCAGGAGAAGGGCACAGAGCGGAAGCAGGATACGCATAGCCCGCAGCTTAGGCGCATCGTTCGCGCCCGCAAGCCTCATTGCGCGGTCCAGCCGCCGTCCATGCTCAGATTGGCTCCGGTAATCGACGCCGCTTCCTCGCCGGCAAGGAACAGCGCCAGCGCCGCGACTTCCTCGACGGTGACGAAGCGCTTGGTGGGCTGGGCCTTCAACAGCACCTCGTTCATTACCTCTTCGCGGCTCATCCCGCGCGCCTTCATCGTGTCGGGAATCTGCTTCTCGACCAGCGGCGTCCAGACATAGCCGGGCGAAATGCAATTGACCGTGATGCCCTTTTCGGCGGTTTCCAGCGCAACGGTCTTGGTGAAGCCTGCCACGCCATGCTTGGCCGCGACATAGGCCGATTTGTTGGGACTGGCGACGAGGCTGTGCGCCGAGGCGGTATTGATGATCCGCCCCCATCCGCGCTCCTTCATCGCGGGGATGACGAGGCGGCTGGTGTGGAAGACGGCGCTGAGGTTAATCGCCATGATCGCATCCCATTTCTCGACCGGAAAATCGTCGACGGGCGCGACATGCTGGATGCCCGCATTGTTGACGAGAATGTCGGGCGCCCCCAGCGTTTCGCGGCACCGCTCGACCATCGCCTCGATCGCCTCGGGATCCGACAGGTCGGCACCGTCATGCACCGCTTGTGCTCCCGATGCCTCGGCAAGCGAG
Organism: Sphingomicrobium lutaoense; assembly: GCF_014195685.1. GTDB lineage: Bacteria > Pseudomonadota > Alphaproteobacteria > Sphingomonadales > Sphingomonadaceae > Sphingomicrobium > Sphingomicrobium lutaoense. The sequence continues at coordinate 232,683 of NZ_JACICF010000001.1, forward strand.
CGGCGGGTCTCCTCGATTTCGTCGGCATCGCCGAAACCGTTGATCATGATCGCGGCGCCCTCGGCGGCAAAGACGCGGGCGATCGCCAGCCCGATCCCCGATGTCGATCCGGTGACCAATGCGGTCTTGCCCTGCAATTTCATCCCTGTCTCCTTTGCCCCGATCTGTTGCGCGGCCTTGGCCCGATTGCAACCGTTCGCCTCTCCGGTGCATTGTGGCGACAGCAACATTGGAGATCGGCATGCGCCTCGGAGATCGGAACAGCGGCAATTTCATCGACCGGACGGGTCAGCGCGGCGGCGGTTTGGGCGGCGGCATGTCGGCGGGGCTCTTCGCGCTTCTCGCCCGCTTCATCTTCAACAAGTTCGGGATCGTCGGCGTCCTCATTCTCGGGCTCGGCTATTGCATGCTTTCGGGCGGCCTCGGCGGGCTGACGGGCGGCTCGACCAGCCAGTCGGCCTCGAGCGCCAGCGAATCCACCCTAAGCGCCGAGGAACTTGCCCTGCTGCGCGGTACGCTTGAATCCACCGACGACATCTGGGGCGATCTCTTCTCGCAGGCCGGCGCGCAATATCGCGAGCCCAAGCTCATCGCCTATACCAGCGGCACTCAGACCGCCTGCGGCTATGGCCAGGCCGTGATGGGACCCTTCTACTGCCCGGGCGACCAGTCGATCTACATCGACCCCGAATTCTTCCAGCAGCTTTCGACCCGCTTCGGCGCTCCCGGCGATTTTGCCGCGCGCTACGTGATCGCACATGAAGTCGGCCATCATGTCCAGAATCTCGAAGGCACGCTTGGCAACGTCCAGCGCCAGCAGCAGCGCGTCAGCCAGAGCCGTGGCAACCAGCTCCAGGTCGGCGTCGAACTGCAGGCCGATTGCTATGCGGGCGTCTGGGCCGCGCAGACGGGCGCGATGGAACCCGGCGACCTCGAAGAAGGCATGCGCGCCGCCGAAGCGATCGGCGACGACACGCTCCAGCGCCAGTCGCAGGGCCGCGTGGTCCCCGAAAGCTTCACGCACGGTTCGGCCGCCCAGCGCATGGAAGCGCTTCGCCGCGGCCTGTCGACGGGTAATCCCGCCGCCTGCAACTATGCAGGCTGACAAGCAGGCCTAGAGCCGGACGAGCATCTTGCCCGTATTGGCGCCCGAAAAGAGGCCGAGGAATGCATCGAAGGCCTGGTCCAGCCCGTCCATCACTGTCTCGCGGCTCTTCACCTGGCCGGACTGGATGAGCGGCGCCATCGCGGCATAGAATTCGCCCATCCGCTCCTGGTAATCGGTGAAGATGAAGCCCTTGAGCCGGAGCCGCTTGCCGATGATGTACATGATGTAGCGATAGGCATAGGGATCTTCGTGGTTATAGCCGTCGATCATCCCGCATTCGGCAAATCGCGCTTCCTGCTTCGCGACCGCGAATGCCGCGTCGAGATGGTCGCGCCCGACATTGTCGAAATAGACATCGATGCCCTTCGTTCCGACCTCTTTCAGCGCCGACTTGAGCGAATTGAGCACCGGGCCAGCCTTGTAATCGACGCAGGCATCGGCGTTGAGCGAGCGCACGAATTCGCATTTCTCGGGGCCGCCCGCCGATCCGATGACGGTCATGCCCTTGGCCTTGGCGAGTTGCACTACCGCCGAACCCACCGCTCCCGCGGCGGCTGACACGAACACGACATCGCCTTCCTTTGCCGAGGCGACGTCCATCAGCCCGAAATAAGCGGTCCCGCCGGTCAGTCCGAGGTTGGCGAGGAAATGGAAGGGCTCGACGCCCAGTTCGGGCAATTTGTGCACGCCCTGCGCGGGGATGATCGCCTCGTCGCGCCACCCTGCGAAATGCAGCACCATGTCGCCGGGAGCAAAGCCGTCGGCCTTCGATGCCACCACTTCGCCCACCGCGCCGCCATCCATCGGTCGGTCGAGCTGGAAGGATTCGAAATAGCTTTCGCTCTCGTCCATCCGGGCACGCATATAGGGATCGACCGACAGCCAGCGGTTGCGGACATGGATCATCCCATCGGTGAGCTCGGGAAGCGCGACTTCCTTCAGCGCGACATCGTCATGGGTCGGAAGCCCCTTGGGGCGCTGCATCAGGTGCCATGCCTTGGCCATCGTCATTCTCCCGTTTTGATTTGCTACGGGCCTAGGGGTGCGGCCGACAAAAGGAAAGGCCCGGCCCGCCATGGTGCGGCGGGCCGGGCCCTCGTTGCTGCCGTCTTGCGGCAGCGGATCAGGTTTTCCGATCAATAGGTGTTGGAAAAGCTGCGTTCGAGCATGTGGGGACCATCTTCGCCCTGGTCCGACCTTTCGCCCAGTGCCCGGTCGCGCTCTTCATCGCGCCACATCGACTTGGCTTCCTCGGCAGTGAGGTTGAGCTTCACCTTGCCATCCTCGATGCAGTCGAGCCGCGAACAGGTCAGCGAATGATGATGGCCATCTTCGCTATCGTCGCGGGTCATGATGATGCGGTCGCCGCGCACCTTGTCGACGGTGCCGACATGCTCGCCATCGCTGCCCACCACTTCGGCATGGTCGGGAATCTCGCGGAGCATCTGCCGCTTGGTGCGACGCTCTTCGCGCCACGAGGTGAATTCATCGTCGAACCGCTTGCGGTTTTCACTGCGCCACTCGGCATAGTCGCGATCCAGCTCGTCGATCTGGCGGCGACGCCAGTTCGAATAGTCGCTGTCCTGATGCGTATATTCGCGCTCGGTCATCGGACGGCCGAAACGGTTCTGGGTGTAGCCGCGATCATAATCGTAGCGCTCGGCCCGATCGTCATCGCGTCCCCAGCGGCCATGCGGCGGCTGGACCTGGCGCCGGCCGGTGTAGGGGCGGCGATATCCTTCGTCCATGTCGCGTGCTCCGCGGTCGTAATCGCGACCCCAGCCATATTCGCCACGTTCGCGGTCCATGCGCTCGTCATATTCGCGGCGCTGCTGGGCGCGTTCGTCGCCGAACCAGCTGCGCACTTCGTCCGACGCGCGGTCGAAGAAGTCGCGCTCGTCGCGATCATAGCCGGAAGGACGCATCGAACCGCGATCGAAGTCGCGGTCGCGCCACTGGCCACGCTCATCTTCACGGCTCCACGCCGATTGCTCGCCGCGCCGGCCATAAACCTGCCCGCGCCTCGATCGATCCTGTTCGTAACGGTCATGTGCCATGATCTGTCTCTCCTTGTTACTCGCTCACTGAAAGCTTGCGGCCCCGTGCCTGCAAGCGTCGGAAATGAAACGATTTTCAGGAGAGTGTCGTTCCGCGAATCCCGGGCGGAAAAGCCCAGTCGGGGCTCAAATTCGCTAAGCCGTTGCAACCGGCCCGAAGGAGAGTTAAAGAGCCCGCTCACCGGCAGGCTCGGGGCTGTAGCTCAGTTGGGAGAGCGCTGCAATCGCACTGCAGAGGTCGGGGGTTCGAATCCCCCTAGCTCCACCAGCCTGCCGGTATTTTCGATGGAAATCCGCGATTAGTTTGGCTGGATGTCTAACTCGCCCGGTAGTGGTTAGACAATCTTTCGCCCGATTGACTTCTTCAATCCCAAAGCGCCCGTCGCGCCCTGTTGTAAACTGGGCTGATAACTGGCCGTCCACTTGCAGCGCTGGGCATCAATGTCCATTCGGCCGGCGCTATCCCAAAATGTCCGCCAACGAGCCTATTGCGGACGTGGGTTGCAGGGTGGGAAAGAGCGAAATTAGCCTTTCGCCATCAACGTGGTCCTTAACGGCGTCATTAATTTCTGTTAACTAAGTGCCGCTCGATAAACATCTAAGGATGGAATGTGAAAACATAGGAGCAGGTCATGATAAGCACTCCTAGGTATGCGTTCTCGCTTCTTGCAGCCAGCGTGTTGATTTCAACCGCAGTCGCGGCGGCGCCTCCCCCAGATCGTGGCGGTGGTGGAGGTAAAGGCAAAGGCGGTGATGATCCGGCTGAAGCATTTGAGCCTGCTTACGTCCACACACGTTCGGGAAGACCTCCGACCCTCGTTCTCGCCAATCGAGATTTTAGTGCCACAGGCACCATAAGTGTCGTGAGCGACGCTCGGTCCAGAGGGTTGGATCATGCACCAGACGAAGGTCGCACGCTTACCGAAGAGCACAGAGCTCTGTGGGAAACCCGATATACGATGGCCGAGGACGGTGCGATTACCGTTATTGACCGGACTTTGCTGCATGACGGGGAAAATAGTGCGGCCAGAGTCCATTGCATCGCGACAGCTGCTAACGGTGCTAGAGCATACTCGCTAAATTCTACGACAGGCGGGGAATTGAAGATCAAGACAGCTTCTGGCGAGAACCTCACTTATTATAATGTCGGCGTAATAGACTCCTGCGACTATTTTGGTGATGGTTCGAGGCTCGCCGCTATCAAGAATCTTCCAGGCGCCGAGGGCTTTGAGCTGGTTACGATAGATGTGGCTACTGGCGCACAGACCTTGTTGCTTACGGTCAAGGATGAAGGGCTGGATCTGGACGAGGTGGAGGTCGCGCGTGATGGTCAGTCTTTTCTGCTAAGCTGGACTGACCGTCGAGACTCTACTGCGGTTCCATTAATCAGCGAGTGGAGAGCAGGCGAAACTCTATTGGAAGGCACCGTTATCGCCTACGAAGCCAGCCAAGGCAGCTACATATGCGATTTCAACTCAAATAATTTGCCAGATGACGGATACGTCTACCGAAGTAGTGCGGGGAGGCACCCTACTTGGATAGAACAAGTAGACGGCGAACCCAAAGTGCTGATCGAAAAAATGAAAGGCGACGTTTATCGTCTCAAGCCCGCTTGCTAGAGTGTGAAAGCTCGGCCTCTCGCACGCCCCTGGTGCAGGGCTTGCCTTGGATGCTGAGAACCGCGGCACCTCAAACGTCCGCTTTCCACGCTCGAAGTGGACGCCAGCAGGCTGAAGGCTGGCGTCCATATTCAGTTAAATCTCCATTGCCAACCCCAAGACAATGAACGCAAATTCGCCTGCCTGAGCGCTGCTAGGATTTTCGCCTGTAGTTGCTTGAGGTCTGGCCAGACTTCGGCTTCAGGGAAGAAATGGAAGAGTGGCGCGGGAGCATTTTTTGGGCAAGGCCGCTTAACCCCCACCAGGATATTGTCTCCGATCTTGTCCCAAGTCCTGATCTCTTCAAAGGACGTCGCCGTGACCACAGCCGATTTCACGTTGTGCTCTGATATTTCCCCACGAGATCTCGAGCGCGCGCCTTCAGTATCGCTCCAAGGCCAATTGCCGTGTTGATGAACATCGAAGACCGGAGAGGCCAAACTTAGACGAAGAGCACTGATCACACCAGCACTCTACTTTGGGTAAGTGTTTAATCGAGGCGCGGGGGGGCGGGATTAAGATTCCAATATGACATATGCGTAGACGCGCCCACGTTTACGGTAGTCCGCAAATCAGAGGCTAGTTTGGCCTGTCCATTCTTCGAGTGCCTTTAACGATCCGGTAAAAAGTTGCTTACTAAGAGGTCGCCGTGAAGTTCCAGCGTACCCGCACCGGATTTTGGACGAAAAAGCTCTCTGACACTCCTACTCTGGAGGTCGAGCGGGCTCATCGACTGATGAGCTATGCCGAAGAATTTGAGGATCGGTGGTTCTGGGAAACAGACGCTGAAGGGCGCCTCACCTATCTCTCTAAGAATGTTGCTGAACAAATTGAGATGTTCGGCATCAAAACAATCGGAGAGCCACTAGCAAGCGTCTTTCGTCTCGACCAGGGCGACGCTCAACATTCTCGCTCCCTAAATTTCCACATCGTGTCGCGCACATCCTTCTCAAATTACCCCGTTCGTGGGGTTAGGGGACTGAGCGAAAGCTGGTGGTCAATGTCGGGGAGGCCGTGGTTCGACAACGACGGCGAGCTTAAAGGCTTTGTAGGTTCCGGCACGGACCTAACCAAAACGCGCAAACAAGAAGCGACCATCAGGCGTTTGGCGTTAACGGATAGCCTGACAGGGCTGGCGAACCGGCAGCAGATGCAAGACAACCTGTCAGGGTTGCTCAACGGGTCTCTACGCACGAAACCTCTATGCGCTCTGATGATGCTCGATCTCGACGGCTTCAAGGGAGTGAACGACACATTAGGTCATCCTGTGGGTGACTCACTTCTTATCCAAGTGGCCGAAAGGCTATCTTCTGCAGTCGCGGAAGTGGGAATTGTCGGCCGCTTGGGGGGAGACGAATTTCAAATCCTTGTCCTGGAGGACCGCAGCAGAGAAAGTCTGTCGCGGCTTGGATTTAAGATAATCGATGAGATTTCAGCGCCCTACTCTGTGGACGGATATTCGATCACCATTAGCTGTTCCATCGGAATCTCTCTCGCTGACGCGGATAGCAACCCTGAAACACTTGTGAGAAACGCAGATATTGCCCTTTACGCTGCCAAGGCTAGCGGAAGAGCAACCTGTTTCTTTTTCGAGGACGAAATGCTGGCTAACGCCCAGCGCCGAAAGAAGCTGGAAGACGACCTAAGAACCGCTCTCAGCTCGGATCAGTTCAAGCTGATGTATCAGCCCATAGTAGCAACGCAATCAGAAGAGCTGACTGGCTTTGAGGCTTTGTTGCGGTGGACGCACCCTACCGAGGGAGACATTGCCCCAAGCGAGTTCATACCTGTTGCTGAAGACTGCGGCCTGATCCAGCAGATCGGTGATTGGGTCATTAGGAGCGCGACCCGCATTATCGCAGAGTTACCGGAAGACCTCCGCGTGGCCGTAAATGTCTCGGCAATTCAGTTCTCGAATCCAACATTGCTTTCTACGCTGGCTAACGCAATCGCCGAGAGTCAGATCGACCCTTCACGGCTTGAGCTGGAGATCACCGAAAGCGTCTTTGTCGACAACGAAGGCAGATCCGAAAAAACTTTCCGTGCGCTGAAAGATTTGGGTGTGAGGCTTGCTCTCGACGATTTTGGGACAGGTTATTCGAGTTTGTCCTATTTGCAGGATACCCCCTTCGACAAAATCAAGATCGACCAAAGCTTCGTTAGAGGTGCAGTGGATCCTAGGAGCAGGAACTCTGCGATCATTGAATCGATCGTCGCGCTATCGAAGGCACTGAATATGGAGACAACCGCTGAGGGCGTGGAACATCAGGATGAGATTGAACTGATCCGAAAGCTCGGATGTAGCCACATCCAAGGATATGTTTATGGGCCCGCCATGGACATAACTGACATCATCCCGAAGTTAAGAACCGGCTCTAGGAAGATGCCCGCAATCGGTCCAAAACGAAGCCGCAGCCCTCGGATGAGCCTCGTTCGCAGCACAATGATGACCTTAAACCAAGACCGAAAGCCGGTAGTGGTTAGGAATATTTCGGAAACCGGGGCGCTGCTCGATCAAGTTGGCGATACAACGGAGATGTTGGGCGTCACGGTCCTACTCGACCTGCTCCAACATAAGTTATCTGAAGCTAAAGTCCGGTGGGTGGGAGATGGACGCGCCGGGGTCGAGTTTCATGAACCGATCTCATTGAAAGACGTCGAGGCAAGAAAAGACGGCTTCTCCAGCACGCGCCAAAGCGCTTGAAAGATTTGATCATGAAGGGTGGCTCCGATTCACCGGATTGTTCGCATTAGACTGACGGTAGCCTTATCCACGAGCCTGAATAAATGAAGCGAGCCCACTTAGGAGGGCGGCTCGTTCCGTCGCTGTTGATGAACTTAGTGGGAATGAGCGGTCGACCAGATTTACCGAATTCCGAGGTTGGAAAACGCCATACTCCATCCGACATTCCCCCTGTCTGATCACGAAAACTGGGTTGCATGAACCTCGATCGAAGAGTGCCAAGACGCCCATTTATGCCGACTGCAGAGGTTCGCGAACCCGGAGCGCGTCCTCAAAGCCTTAAAGTGTTGGATGTTAGCGAGTTTGGTTGCCGAGTCTCGCTCGTTAATCGCGTAAAACTCGACACGAAGGTATTCGTCAGAATTCCAGGGATTGAAGCGATCCCCGTCTGGTCGGTCGCAGGGCGCCACCTCAATTCGGCTCGCCTATTACCAGCATGTCAATGGGCAACGCTCGCAGCAAGGAGTTAGCCGTGCTTCCGATTATAGCCCGCCGAAGTCGGGATTCTCCCTGGTTGCCAAGCACTAATAAGTCAGCCCCACTGTTCAGAATATCATTTTGTAGAACCGTCCCCGCGCCACCGTACACCAATTGTGTAGTTACACGCTTTCGCGCATCTGAGCTAAGCTCATTCAGAATTTTTTCGAACAATCCTTTGTAAAATTTTGCGGCGCCATGTCGTGCAGTTTCCCTGTTTTGCCATCGTTCGAACGGCACCTCGAAGGCGTGAATTAATTGAAAATCCGCGTCGTCAAACAGACCCATGGCCTTTTTAAACGCTTCGAGCGAAGGAGGGTGAAAGTCCGTCGCGCACGCGACGTTCGCGTAACATCGTGTTGCCCTGTTTTTTGCCACAAGCACGGGGACGGGTGAGCGGCAGATGACATGCTCTACCACGGTTCCTAACAAGAACTCTTTCACCCCGCGAGACCGTGCCAAGCCCAAGACAATTAGACGGGCGTCTTCTTCCTGAGCAACGCTGATGACGCCATCGGCGGCACACTGACGTGGATATCTAAACCTAATACCATTATTTTGCTGGGGAAGCACCGAACGCATGCGCTCATCAAGAATATTTTGCGGAGGCGGCTCCGTGACCGCATGACCAAGGGCGTGCACAAGCACGACTTCTGCGTTCCACTTCTCGCCTAACTTCACTGCTCGATCGATTGCCCGATCAGCCTCCGCGCGAAAATCGGTACCAACGACAATCTTTCCGTTAGTGGCCAATTCTCGCTCCGCGTTCGCCAGCTACAATAACCAAACTTAACATCTGAGGTCTTGTCGCACAATTTTCCTCAGGCGCAGCTATCGACAAGCTACACGGTATCTCGGATGCTCAAGGCAATGGAATCGCAATTGCATATCCCTTACCTCCGAGAGGTCATTGTCTTCCTGATAATTGCCGGGTTTGTTGTGCCTCTTCTCCAGAGGCGGTTTAGTGCGGTACTCGGCTATCTGCTCATCGGTGGATTGATCGGTCCGTTTGGACTAGGTTTGTTTGCCGACAAGTTTCCCCTCGTCTCCGTTGTGGTCATCGACGACCCGGAGGGGGTTCGGGCGCTGGCCGAGATCGGCGTCGTCTTTCTGCTATTCGCAATTGGCCTTGAATTGTCGCTCGACCGGCTATGGTCCTTGCGAAGGCTCGTGTTCGGCCTTGGAAGCGCGCAAGTTATATCAACGAGTATACTTATCGCAGGCGTAGCCTACGCTTGGGGGAATTCCGGTTCAGCAGCACTCGTTTTGGGCTCCTGTCTTGCACTATCCTCGACTGCTATTGTCACACAGTTGCTGATCGAAAAGGGCAGGCTGACAACCCCCCTCGGACGGTCGGTTTTCTCAGTTCTACTACTGCAGGATCTAGCGGTTGTTCCAATCCTTTTTGTCGTCGGTGTCCTCGGCACTGTATCAGTGGGCCAAAGCGTCCTGGGAGGCTTGGTTGTAGCGTTATCGGAAGCCGCGTTGACGGTAGTGATAATCTATCTTGTAGGAAGGGTAATCCTTCGGCCCATTTATCGCACCGTCGCCCTGACTGGCAGCCGCGAGGCGTTCATGGCTATGATCCTCTTAACGGCATTAGGTACAGCGGCAACTACGGGCATGGTCGGCCTATCAATGGCGCTCGGAGCATTTTTAGCGGGTTTGCTAATCGCCGAGACCGAATATCGACACCAGGTCGAAGTCGACATTGAGCCATTTAAAGGACTGATGCTCGGACTTTTCTTCATGTCGGTCGGGATGGGCATCGACTGGCGAGTCCTAGGAGACTCCCCAGTCTTGATTGCCGCATCGGTCATTGGCTTGATAGCGATCAAGGCTGCAATAAACATTGGGCTATTCCTGCTTTGGCGTATACCCACAAACCGTGCAGTGGAGGGCGGACTGCTTCTCGCTCAAGCAGGCGAGTTCGCGTTCATTGTCGTGGGGTTGGCAATGACGCTCGCTCTGATCCCGGATTCAACCGGGCAATTTATGCTGATTGTCGCTAGCCTTTCCATGATCCTGACACCCAGCATAGCAGCTATAGCGCGTACACTGAGCCAGAGGATCAAGGGAAGCAGTTGGTCAAGCCAAGTAGACACGACTGATCACGCCGAGCACCTTGAAGATCACATCGTGATTGCAGGCTTTGGAAGAGTGGGGCAAATGATCGCGTCCATTCTCGCACGAGAAGGTCTCGCCTGCCTGGCTATTGACAAAGATCCTACCGTGGCGGCTGAGGGACGATCTGCTGGTCTGCCCGTGCGCTTTGGAGACGCATCTCGCCTAGAGGTATTGCACAGCGCACACATTAAGCGGGCAAGCGCACTGGTCATTACACTCGACCAGCAGGAACAAACCGAGACCCTAACTGCCCGAATGCGGGAAGTTGCGCCCCACGTTCCTCTGTTCGTACGCGCGCGTGACGAGGCTCAGGCGGAGGTGCTGATCCGTGCGGGGGCAACGGCAGCCGTCCAAGAGACCGTCGAAGCAAGTCTCCAGCTCGCGGCTAAGGTATTGGAAGGCTTTGGCCTGGACCAAAACGCGATTAGGCAGCGCCTCCAAGGCGGTAAAAATGCCCGCGAGTAGGATTGGCAGAGCTTAGCAAACCGTTTGAGCGGCAGCGCGCAGGAGATACCCGCTTCTTGATTCTGCAGTTTCTGCGTACAAGACGATTCGAAAAGGCTCTAGGAAAGCAGGGGGCAGCCGATGAGCAACGGCAATTGGTGGAGCAACCGAAATTGTTGAAAGCTCGGATCTTTCGTAGCGCTATTCATTTGAGGCCAGTCATCTAGATTGCGTTGTCCGTAGAAAGTGCCTGACTAGGGCCAATGTCCCGATGTCATTGCGTGAATTGGGTGCCGTCTCGGTCCCGACGGACAGCTAAAGCTTGGCTATGATCACTACCAATCGAGCTCACACCTGCCCGCACGCGCAATTACGATTCTGCTATTTTGGTCAACAATCTGGGTGTATAAACCTCATCGACTCCGCAAGGAGTCGGGTTCTTCGGGTTTTTGAAACATCGTCCGTGGAGGCGTCATATGTTTCGGTTGCTCGGTTGCGCCGCTCTCGCGGCATTTCTCGTTAATCCTGCCAACGCACAATCGGGCGGACCTCCGATAGCTTACACCAAGGTAGATGGATCCTCGATGTCCATTTACCTGACGAACCCCAACGGAAGCGGCACTGTCAGGCTGTACACCACCCCTCGAAAGGCCAGTATCGGAGCGCTGGATCTTAAGCCTGGGGGTGGAGAGGTCGCAATTGTCGAGAGAGCTGGGAGCGTTATCTCGCTTAAACTGCTCAGCTACAATGACAACGGATCGCTAATCGGATCGCCAAGAGTGATTCCGACATCCTGCGTAGCGACCAAGGTCGACTATCAGCCGATCAGCAGCGACCCACTCCTACTCGTTACGGAGAGCTGCGTTGATGGCTCGAAAATCAGCACCGTTCGGCGTGATGGGACCGGGTACCAGACGGTGATGGAAACCGTGTCCAATCCAATCCTTGATCATGCCCGGTGGCTCCACGACGGCAGCAACTTTATCTATGTGCTGTTTGAGGCCTCGCCTTCCTCGGTGCCGTACAAGTTGTGCCGCCTGGACTGTGTGGAGAGCGCAGGAAACCTTTTGTGGACGTCCAATACCGATCTCAGCTGGGTCGATGTTGCCCGGACATCGAACACGGTCCTCTTCACAGCGGGAGTGTCAACGACAGGCGTTTACATTCATAGGCTCAACATCGACACCGGTGAAATATTGAAGACCTTTATTCACGGAACCGACGGTCATTTTTCACCTGACGATCGCAAGGTGCTTTACGAGACGCCCTATGCGGCAAAGGGCACATACCTGGACATTCACGACACCATGGGTCCCAGTGCTCGGATTACGCCGAAGGGAGACTACGGACCGAAGGACTGGAGGCTTTAACCCGACCTATTCGCAGAAACTGACGCGCAGCCAGTCAGCCCCCGACTGAATGCTGCCACCCCGCCAGCATCAAACGCTGCGCGTCAGTCTTGCATCTTTTTCCGCGAACCGCCGGAGATTGGCACGCTGAGCCGGCCCTCGTCTTTGCCAAGCATCGAGGGGCTTTGGCCAAATTCGCGCATCTGTCACGGTTTTAGTCGCGGCGGCAGCGGCCGGCTTTCGTTCTGCCATCCCAGCGTTTTCATTTGCTTTGCTTGTGGCCCGCGTTTTCCCTAAATCCGATCATGAAGGGTGATGAGATGGACAAATCGCTGCTCGACCTACGCCACGGGCCAGTCTCAATGGACACGGCAATCGAGATGCTGGCTGCGAGCGCCGAGCTTTTGGGCGAGGCAGTTTTTCCAGCGTTAGTCGAAGGCATAGCGAAGTCGCTTGGAATGCAATGGGTCTTTCTTAGTCGGCCTTCAAACAACGCGCCGACCCAAGCACATACGATAGCTGTTTGGCACGACGGATCTGCACCAAACCTTTCGTACGAGTTGCCCGGTTCTCCATGCGCTGTTGTCGTTGGGGATGGCGCTTGTTGCTATCCATCCGACGTACAATCGCTCTTTCCGGAAGACGAACTGCTAAGCCAGATGGGTGCGGTGAGCTATGTGGGCATCCCCTTGCGGTCGTCGGAAGGCGAGGTCATCGGCCTCCTCGCAGCGCTGGGCGACGCGCCGATTGAAAATGTCAAAATCGCTCAGGATATTCTGGCGTTGTTCGCAGGACGCGCGGCCTCGGAACTTGAACGCATTGACGCGTCATCCGCAAATGAGCGGCTGGGCAGGATAGTCGATGGATCTCTCAGTGAAGCGTACGTATTCGACGGCGATACCTACAGGTTTGAGCTAGTGAACCGTGGGGCGCGGGAGAATCTCGGCTACAGTCTGCCAGAATTGCACGCTCTCACACCGTGGGACATCAAACCGGAATATAGCGAGGCACAATTTCGTCAGTTCGTTGAGCCTCTCAAAAGCGGCGCGCTGCCGTACTTGCAGTTCGAAACAGTTCATAAACGGAAGGACGGCTCCCTTTACGACGTTCACGTCCGCCTTCAGTACTTCGGTGGCACTGACAACATATTCTTTGCGTCAATTGACGACATTACCGAGCGCAAGATGGCTGAGGAGCGCGAGAGACTACTCATGCGCGAAGTGAACCACAGAGCCAAAAATCTACTCAGCATTATCCAGGTGCTTGCCAGACAAACCATCACACCTGGTTCAGAAGATGGCATTGGGCGATTTGAAGATCGCCTCGGAGCCTTGTCCGCCAGCTATGACCTGCTCGTAGACAGCCCTCGCAAAGGCGTGAAGCTAAAAGACCTAGTTCATGCGCAACTTGGTCATTTCGACCACTTGTTTGACACCAGAATCAAGGTGCATGGCCCAGTTGTCTGTCTCAAACCGTCCGCAGCGCAGAGCATCGGAATGGCTTTGCACGAGCTGGCCACAAACGCTGCTAAGTATGGTTCACTTTCCAATGAAAGCGGCGAGGTGGATATACGTTGGAGCATTAAAAACGGCGCAGAGGGCGCTCCGACCTTGACCTTAAGATGGACGGAAAGCGGAGGACCATCAACGACTCCCCCGTCGCGGACAGGATTTGGCTCCACACTTATCGAAAGCTCGCTTCGCGCGAGCACGCGAGGCCAAGTAGAGTTGCTCTTCGCAGAAAGTGGTGTGCGTTTTGCGTTGCGTGCAGACTTGTCGGCAGTATCGGACGGGCAGATAACCGAGGACTAGTTTCTGCGCGTCAGTCTTACGATCGCTTTCAAAATCCTCGCTGCACGCTCCGTTTCAGCAGATCGCCATCCGTGCAGGCTTTATTGGCTGCATGAGTTATCTGATCTGGGACACGAAAAGCTTGGAGCGGGAGCGAACTTCCCGGTGCCACAGATAGAACCCATTTTCCTGCGCCTAAGTGACTTTTCGCAGTGAACCGCAGGGCAAAGCGTCAGGTTGTCGCAGCCTGGGCTCCGCTGCTGACCTTCGCCACCGGCCGCTTGCCCGCAATCCAGCCGGCCCAGCTCGTTGCCACACCCAGCGCGAAGCCTGCGCCAACGATCAGCCAAGAAGGCATCGCGTTTATCTCCAGCAACACGCCCTTCAACCACCCGACGTCTTTAGTCGTCCCCATAGTGACCATCTGCGCAATGATGAAGGCGCCCGCCACGAGGAACGGCGTCGCTTTTTCGCGATAGCGCCACCAGATGGCGGCGATGAAGGCGAGTTCGATCGCCATGCCGGTGAGGATCGCGTCCATCACCAAGTGAAAATCGTCTGGTCCGCGGATCTGCAGCGGCGGGAAGAAGCCATTCAGGACGCGCCCGAACGGGCTTTCGAATAGGATGATCGGAGTCGTCAGCATGTAGCCCGAGTGTATCCACACCTTCCGGCGATATTTGAGCGCTCGAAAATAAACCGTGACGTATGCCGCGACCGCGACCACCAGACCGATGACGAAAGGCGCCGCGAACATACTGCGCACATCAACCGCGCCCGGCACGTAATTCTTCCCCGAAAAATCGATGATCGCGAAAAGGCCCGCGATGAGGAAGGGGAACAGCAGCAGGCTTGCTCGCCCGGAAAGCCGGTGCACCGGCAACCGCTTATTGTGCGCGGTCCAACTTTGCGTGAAAACCAAGATCACCCAGATGCTCGCCGCCACACCATGCGCATGGAACTGCCACGGCACCTCGGTGAATGGGCGCCAGTAACTCGGCCAGAAGCCGAGCAGAATTACGCCGATTACGAAAAGGACCCACCAGTGCGCGCGTGGATAAGGCATTGCAGTATCCCCCCCTGCTAATGATCAGCTCACTTAGCATGCATTAACAAAATTGCCTGCATGCGTCCAAGCCCGGAATGTGAGCAAGAGATAGTTTATCGAACGTCTCGAATTGGCCAACAATGTCGAGGACGGCACGAGCTTCGAAAAGGTTAGACAATTTTTTCGGGTCGCGAGGGGGCCTTTTTGGGCAAAAGCGGGTAGGTTAGACCATCTAAGTAATTGATCCTATTGGGTTAGGGATAGACCCCTAGCTCCACCAGCCTGCCGGTCCTTTCCAAGAAAAATCCGACGAAGCCGCCATGCCACCGGCAGGCGCAGTTTTTGGCACGCCCCAATAGAAAAGGGGCGGCCACACGGGACCGCCCCTCGTCTCATTCGGATGGGTTCCGCTTACCACATGAAGCGGGCACGGATGTAATAGCTGCCACCGTTGAAGCCGTAAGGCGAAGTGACGGCATATTGCGCACCCGCGATCCCCGCCCAAGGGTTGCGCGTCGGATAGGTGTCGAACAGGTTCTGCGCCCCTGCCGCGATTTCCAGTCCGTCGATCACTTCATAGCCAAGTTCGGCATCGACGGTCACACGCGCTTTCGCATCGATCGGCAGCGTGCCATCGTCGAGATGGGCTTCGTAGAAGCTGCCGAAATAATTGGCGCGCAGCAGGCCGCGCATGCGTCCCTGTTCATGCGTCAGGTTTAGGAAGCCCTTCCAGTTGGGAAGATTTTCCTCGAGCTGGCGGATGCGCGTCGCCGAGATGGTGGCATCGGCATCCTTCACCTTGGTGTCGGTATAGTTGATCGCCAGCGTCGCCTGGGTGGTGGCGCCATCCACGAAGGGAAGGCGGGCATTGGCCACAAAGTCGATGCCCTGGGTCCGCGTGTCGAACGCATTGTTGAAGAAGGCGAACGAGGTGAGATCCTCGAAACCGGTGAAGTCACCCCGATTGATAACCCCTGCGGTCGACAGTTCGGCCAGCAGGCCCGCCGTCGTCGTGCTCGTCACAGGAACCCCTTCGCGTGCTGCTAGGTATAGCAGCGCATCGGTGAAGTTGATCGTCGACGAGCGCGAGATGCGGTCTTTTAGCGTGATGTTGAAATAGTCGAGCGTGAAAGTGACATCACCAAAGTCGCCCGCGACACCCGCGGTGAAGCTGTCGGCTTCTTCGGGGCCGAGCGTGGGCCGGGCTAGACCGAGGCCACCATTGGCCGTCGAATCCGCGACATAGTCGGCCACGATCAGGCCCGCCGGGCTGAACAGCGGGAAGGTGCCTTCATCCTGCAACATGCCGTTGGAGAATTGCGTCGTCACGTTGATGACGTTCGCCTGTCCAGCCGTCGGCACATGGAAGCCGGTCGAATAGGTGCTCCGCACCCGGAAGCTGTCGGAAATCTTGTAGAGACCGCCCAGTTTCCAGCTGAGATTGTCGCCGAAGGTCTTGGTGTCCTCGTAGCGAAGCGCGCCCTGCAGGGTCACCGTATCGGCAAGGTCGGCCTCCACATCGAGATAGGCCGCCTTGGTATCCTCGGTGGCCGAACCCGCCGCATTGTTCGAGAAGCCGCCAAAGCCGTTCGAACTGGTCGAGAAGCCCTGTCCGAAGGGGAAGGCTGCCGTCGGCTGGGCAAGCGGTCCCAGCGCGAAGGATTCCGGATCGCCAGCGATCGTCGTGAAGGTCTCGTCGCGATATTCGGCACCGGCGGCGACATACATGCTGCCCGTGCTGCCCAGCGAGACTTCATGACCAAGGTTGAGGTTCACGAGATTCTCGGCCTGGCGATAGCCGCCCGGATTGAACGAGGTCGGCGTGTTGGGGCCAAGCGATGCGTTGATCGTATTGTTGATGAAGAAATCGACGCGGTTCTTGCCGTAGCGATAGCTCAGGTCGAAATCGAGCCCGCCAAGCACCTGCCCGCGCACCCCCGTCGCGACCGAGAAATCCCTGAGGTCGCCGCCGAAGCGCGGGGTAAAGCCGCCCGGGAATAGTTCGACGAAGGAGAAGCAGTTCGGATCGGCTGACACTGCTGCAAGGATCGTCGGATCGGGAATGAGTCCGTTGGTCCCTGTCAGCGGAATGCCTGCGGGGCAATCCCCGGCCGTGGTGTTCGACATATCGCCGACAAGGACCGAAGGGACGCCATTGGGATCGGCAAAGCCGGTCACCGGATCGACGAGCGGGCCCGCATAGACGCCGCCGCGATTGGTCGGATTACGGAAGAAGAAGCCGCCATCGACATTACGCTCGGCATAATTGCCGAAGGCGTAGAGCGTGAGGTTCGGGGTGAAATCGATCCCGAAATTGGCAAATGTCTTGAAGTCGTCATTGACGTTGGGTTGGCCCCAGATCTGCGCCGGGTCGGCCACCGCCGTATTGCCCGCCGCGATCAGCGCCGCTGCATCGTCGCGCTGGACCGATCGGCTGGTGGCATCGGACTCGCCATATTCTGCGCTGAGGTTGAGGAAGCCGTTGTCAGTGATCGGCAGGCCGACATTGGCCCCGATCTGGTAGAGATCGCCATCCCCTTCATAGGTCGAGCCCCATTTGGCGGTGAACATGCCCCCGTCGGAATCGTCCTTGATGATGAAGTTCATCACGCCCGCGATGGCGTCCGAACCATATTGCGAGGAGGCGCCGTCGCGCAGCACTTCGAGCTGCTTGATCGCGATGGTCGGGATCGTCGACACGTCCGGGCCTTGCGAACCGTCCGAGATGCCGCCGCCAAGGAAGGCGATGACCGCGGCACGATGCATCCGCTTGCCGTTGACGAGAACCAGCGTGTTGTCGGGCGACAGGCCGCGAAGGTTGGCGGGCCGCACCAGCGTCGCCGCGTCCGAAATCGGCTGAGTGTTCACATTGAAGGAGGGAACCGCGATACGCAGCAGGTTGCTGACATCGGTATCGGCCTGGTTGGTCAGCTCGTCCGAGGAAACGATATCGACGGGCGCCACCGTATCGGCGGCCGACCGGTTGGCCTGGCGTGTCCCAGTGATGATGATCGCCTGGTTCTCTTCGATCTGGGCGGTGGTGCCGCTTTCCTGCGCGAGGGCTGGGGTGGCTGAGGCCATCCCGACGATCCCGCATAGCAATGCGGTGCGAATTTCCGTAGCGCGACGTGTGAAGCGAGTAGCCATTTTTCCCCCCGAAATTATGTAAAACAGGGGGAGGTTGGCAGCAGTCCGGCAAGAGCGCCAGTGCGCCGGCCCGGTTTTCCGAAAACGGTTCGAGACTTGTTGCTGTTCTGCAACGAACATAGGTTAAGTAATGGCGCGGCTCCTCCCCAAGTTCGCATGATTAAGCGCTTTTTCACTCGCTGATTGTGTCGAGCCCGATCCGTGTCCGATGAGCCACCATTGGCCCTCTTAGTAAGGCGGTAGCCGCTTTAGCCCGGCGAGCCCCAAGCTATTCTGGCAAGGCTATCGAACATGAACCCTATCGCGTGATCAGGTTTTAGCGGAACAGCAAAACGGGCTTGTGCAGCGCCCGCAACATCGCGGTCGTGGTCGACCCCACGAACATGCTGCGCAGCGGCGAATGGCCATAGGCTCCCATGACCAGAAGGTCCGCGCCGATCGCTTCCGCCTTGGCGCGGATGGCACCCTCGACATCGCCGCCGACCATTTCCGCCTTTTCGAGCCGTGCGCCCAGCGTCTCGCGCGCCCAGTCCATCGCTTCCTGTTGCCGGGCATCGCCCTTGGCGACCATGACAAGGTGCAGGGCAACGCCCTCGAACAAGGGCGATGAGGCGGCGAACTCGACCGCCTTGCGCGCGGTCGCACCGCCATCGAAGGCGATCAGCGCGGTGCGGATCGGCGCGAAAGCCCGGCTCGCCACCAGCACGGGCCGGTCGCTCTGGCGCACCACCCGCTCGACCTTGCTGCCGAGATGGCCGCGCGCGAAATCGGCATGCGCGCCGCGCTTCCCCATCACGACCAGGGCGGCATCGGCTTCGCGTTCGATCACCGTGCCCACGATGTCGCCATGCCGAAGCAGCGCGGTCACCTGATCCACGCCCTGTTCCTCGAGCCGGCTCCGCACGGTGTCGATCAGCGCTTCGGCCTGCTCGCGCGCCAGCCGTGCCTCGGCTTCCTCGATCGCCACCAGCTCTTCCATCAGGCTCGATCGTGCACCCAGGCCGAGCGCGCCCGACAAGTCCCCGCGCTTGGCGACCACGTCGCTGCGCTGGATGACATGGAGAAGCTCGACCTCGGCACCGAGGCCCTTGGCAAGCCAGGCGGCATGGTCGGTGACGCTCGTCGCGTAGGCCGACAGGTCGAGACAGGCGAGTAGTTTCATGACGTTCACCCTAATGCGCCGATGCGGCGTCGTCCGCACCCGCTTTATCATGAAGCGCGAAATTTTCGACAAGCGTCGCGCTTGCCTCGTTCATTCCGACCAGTTCGACGAGCGTGCCTTCGCGGCGGAACTTGATCACCACTTTGTCGAGCGCGCCCACCGCCGAAATGTCCCAGAAATGCGCGCGGCTGACATCGATCACCACCTTCTCGATCACTTCGCGGAAATCGAAGGCCGCAAGGAAGCGCTCGGTCGAGGCGAAGAAGATTTCACCCCGCAGGCGATAGGTGCGCGTCCGTCCGCCCGCCGACAGAGCCGAATCGACCGACAGCAGCGCCTTCACCTTGCTGGCAAAGAAGATGCCCGAAAGCAGCACGCCCGCGAGCACACCCTTGGCGAGGTCATGTGTCGCCACCACGGTCACTACGGTCGCCAGCATGACGACCGAGCTGTGCCACGGGTGGCGCCGGATGTCGCGGATCGAAGACCAGGAGAAGGTGCCGATCGACACCATGATCATCACCGCGACCAGCGCGGGCATCGGGATCTGCGCGACCCAGGGGCCCAGCACGACGATGAGGAACAGAAGGAACAGGCCCGCCACCATGGTCGATAGCCGCGTATGGCCCCCCGACTTCACGTTGATCACCGACTGGCCGATCATCGCGCAGCCGCCCATGCCGCCGAAGAAACCGGTGACGAAATTGGCGATGCCCTGGCCCCGCGTCTCGCGTGCCTTGTTGCTGTCGGTGTCGGTCAAATCATCGACGATCTGCGCCGTCAGCAGCGATTCCAAGAGGCCAACTGCCGCCATGGTGAGCGAATAGGGCAGGATGATCTCGAGCGTCTCCCAGGTGAAGGGCACGTCGGGAATGAGGAATTCGGGGAGCGAGGAAGGCAGCTCGCCCATGTCGCCGATCCGGTTGACCGGCAGGTTCAGCCACAGGGCAATGCCCGTGAGGATGATGATGGCGACCAGCGGGGAGGGGATCGCCCGCGTGACCAGCGGAAAAAGATAGATGATCGCCAGCCCCAGCGCGACCATCCAATAGGTATTGATATCGACCCCGATGAGCTGCGGCAGCTGCGCCATGAAGATGAGGATGGCGAGCGCGTTGACGAAGCCCGTCACCACCGATTTCGAAACGAACTGCATCAGCCGGTCGAGCCGCAGCAGTCCGCCCGCAAATTGCAGGATGCCCATCAGAATGGTCGCGGCGAACAGATATTCGACGCCATGATCGCGCACTAATGGCACCACCAGCACCGCCACCGCTGCGGTCGCCGCCGAGATCATGCCCGGACGCCCGCCGACCAGCGCGATGATCACCGCGATCGAGAAGCTGGCGTAGAGCCCGATGCGCGGATCGACGCCCGCGATGATCGAGAAACCGATGGCTTCGGGGATGAGCGCCAGTGCGACGACGATGCCGGCAAGGATGTCGGCGCGGGGATTATCCAGCCATTCGCGGCGGATCGTGGCAGAATTGAACATCGGTTTCCGTTAATTGGCGACGCCCGCGCGAAGCGGGCAGCGGGTCGTATGAAATGCTGAAAAAGGTCCGGCTGAACGGACGGTTGCAGGCCCTATGACGGCCCAATGCGGCGAAAACAAGTCGCCGGGGGCCCATGCCTGGAGTGCAGGGCGTCAGGCGGGGCGAAACTGTAGCCTGGCGATCGTGCCGCCCTCGGCTTGCTCCTGCAGCGTGAATTCGGCGTTGACCTGCTGCGCCATCATCAGTGCGATGCGAAGGCCGAGACTTTCGGTCTGCTCGATATCGAAATCGTCCGGCAGGCCCACCCCGTCGTCCTCGATCTCGATCACATTGCCTTCATCGCCGCGATAGAGGCGCACCTCGATCCGCCCGTGGCCACGGGCCCTGAAACCATGCTCCATCGAATTGGCGATCGATTCCGCCACGATGAGCGCGACGGGGATGGCCGCTTCGGAATCGATCTCGATGGCATGGTCGACCTCGACATTGAAATCGACCTCGAGACCCCCGTTGGTCTCGATCACGTCCTCGACCAATGCCTCGACGAAGCTGCCCATGTCGCGGCCTTCGCCGTCGGGCCGGTACAATTGACGGCTCACTCTCCCGATCGTCGCGAGGCGATTGGCCGCTTCCTCCAACGAGGCCTGCGCGGCACTGTCGCGCACCTGCCGCCGCTGCAGGGTCAGCAGGGCCGCGATCATCTGGAGATTGTTCGAAACCCGATGCTGTAATTCGCGGAACAGGAGTTCGCGCGTCACCGCCAGTTGCTCGGATCGTGCGCGCTCCTCGCGCAACTGCCGGTTGAACTGCTGCATCCAGTGGATGAGAGCCACGTCGATGGTGACGATGGCAGTGTAGAAAAGCAGCGCGACCAGCCCTCCATGGCTGAATGCGAAACTGTTCTGGATCGGCACGAAACTGTACCAGGCTATGGCCCCGCACAGCAGTCCCGCCACCGCTCCGAAAGTCGCGCCGAACAGGAAGGACACGGCGATCACCACCGGGATGAAGGTGACCAGCTGGAAACCGGTCGGCAGGATCGGGTCGATCTCGAGGCGCAGCCACCAGGCAAACAGCGACAGGAGGATCGTCGCACCCAGCGCAATGGGCCAGCGGACCTTGGTCAAGGGGATATGTTCGGCAAGCGAGCGGCGCGCGCCCGTCTGATGTGCCGCAGCAATGGAGGCCGGATCGTTCATGCCAAAGCATTAGCTCCTGAAATTAAAAAGAAAAGCCTCCGGTCTCACCGACCGGAGGCTTCGCTTGTTCAGGAATGACCCGACGATCAGTCGTCGTCGCGGCCTTCGGTCAGGAAGGCGGGAGCGAATTCGGGATCGCCGCCCTTGCCGCCTTCGTCCGAACCCTTGTCACGGCGCGGACCGCGACCACGGCCACCGCCATCACGACCACCGCCGTCACGACCGCCGCGGCCGCCACGGCCACGATCACCCCGTTCGCCACGGTCACCACGGTCACCACGGTCGCGGCGCGGGCCCTTCTCGCGGGGCGGGCGGGTGTCTTCCAGTTCCTCGCCGGTTTCCTGGTCGACCACGCGCATCGACAGGCGGACCTTGCCGCGCTGGTCGATCTCGAGCAGCTTGACCTTCACTTCCTGGCCTTCTTCGAGAACGTCGCTGACCTTTTCGACCCGCTCGTTCTTGATTTCCGACACATGGACGAGGCCGTCCTTGCCCGGCATGAAGGTCACGAAGGCGCCGAAATCGACGATATTGGCGACCTTGCCGGTGTAGATCGTGCCGACTTCGGGTTCGACCACGATGCCTTCGATCCACTTGCGTGCGGCTTCGATCTGCGAAAGGTCGGACGAGGAAATCTTGATGATCCCTTCATCGTCGATGTCGACCTTGGCACCGGTTTCGGCGACGATCTCGCGGATCACCTTGCCGCCCGTGCCGATCACGTCGCGGATCTTGTCCTTGGCGATCTGCATCGTCTCGATACGCGGCGCATGCTGCGACACTTCGCTGCGGCTGTGGTCGAGAGCCTTGGTCATCTCGCCGAGGATGTGCGCGCGGCCCTTCTTGGCCTGCTCGAGAGCGGTGCGCATGATTTCCTCGGTGATGCCCGCCACCTTGATGTCCATCTGGAGCGAGGTGATGCCCTCTTCGGTGCCGGCCACCTTGAAGTCCATGTCGCCGAGATGATCTTCATCACCTAGGATGTCGGACAGAACGGTGAAGTCCTTGCCTTCGAGGATGAGGCCCATGGCGATGCCCGAAACCGGACGCACGATGGGAACGCCGGCATCCATCATCGACAGACAGCCGCCGCACACGGTCGCCATCGACGAGGAGCCATTGCTCTCGGTGATGTCGGACAGGATGCGGATGGTGTAGGGGAAGTCCTCATGGCTCGGCAGCACCGGGTGCAGCGCGCGCCATGCCAGCTTGCCATGCCCCGTCTCGCGACGGCTGGTGAAGCCGAAGCGACCCACTTCGCCGACCGAATAGGGCGGGAAGTTATAGTGCAGCATGAAGTGGTTGTAGGACAGGCCCTCGAGGCCGTCGATCATCTGCTCGGCGTCCTTGGTGCCCAGCGTGGTGGTGCAGATCGCCTGCGTCTCGCCGCGGGTGAACAGCGCCGAACCATGGGTGCGGGGCAGAAGGCCGACCATCGCTTCGATCGGACGCACTTCGTCGGTCTTGCGGCCGTCGATGCGCTTGCCGTCCTTGAGGATTGCCTTGCGGACGATGTCGCTTTCCAGCTTCTTCACCAGCTTGAGCTTGCCGAGATATTCGGCGGGATCGGCATCCTCGATCGATTCGAAATGGTCGCGCGCCTTTTCGCGGGCCGCATTGATCGCGGCCTGGCGCTCGCCCTTGTCGGTGATCTGGTAGGCCTTGGCGAGATCATCGCCGATGAGGCCGCGCAGTTCCTCGAGCGTGCCCGACTTGTCTTCGACGACATCGAGTTCCCACGGATCCTTGGCGGCCTGTTCGGCCAGCTCGATGATCGCGTCGACGACCTTGCGGCTTGCTTCGTGCGCAAAATTCACCGCGCCGAGCATTTCTTCCTCGGTCAGTTCCTTGGCCTCGGATTCGACCATCATCACCGCATCGCGGGTGGCGGCGACCACGAGGTCGAGACGGCCTTCGTCGAAGATCGTCGAAAGGCTGGGATTGAGGACATATTCGCCATCGACATAACCGACGCGCGCGGCGCCGATCGGGCCCATGAAGGGAACGCCCGAGATGGTCAGCGCCGCCGAGGCCGCGATCATCGCGAGGATGTCGGGTTCGTTCTCGCCGTCATAGGACAGCACCTGGGCGATGACGTTGATTTCGTTGTAGAAACCTTCGGGGAACAGCGGACGGACCGGACGGTCGATCAGGCGGCTGACGAGGGTTTCCTTTTCGGTCGCGCGGCCTTCGCGCTTGAAAAAGCCGCCCGGAATGCGTCCGGCCGACGAGAATTTTTCCTGGTAGTGGACGGTGAGCGGGAAGAAGTCCTGCCCTTCCTTCACACTCTTCGCGGCGGTGACGGCGCACAGAACCACGGTTTCACCGAGGGTCGCGAGAACCGCGCCGTCGGCCTGGCGGGCAATACGCCCGGTTTCGAGCTTGAGCGTCTTGCCGCCCAGATCGATTTCTACAGTCTTGATATCAAACATATATTTTCCACCCGGGGGCCGGATGCCGCCGGGGCCTCTTTCGTTTGCGGGCTA
This sequence comes from Sphingomicrobium lutaoense, assembly GCF_014195685.1. GTDB lineage: Bacteria > Pseudomonadota > Alphaproteobacteria > Sphingomonadales > Sphingomonadaceae > Sphingomicrobium > Sphingomicrobium lutaoense. Next base: position 256,974 of record NZ_JACICF010000001.1, read on the forward strand.
GCCGGCCCGCGCGGTTCGGGGCGATTTCCTGCCCCCTTCTTTCCTTCGCGCCGGATTGCGCGAGGTCGGATAAGCAAAGGGCGCCCGGTAAGGCGCCCTTTTTGAATTCGGTTACTTGCGCAGACCCAGCTTCGCGATCAGGTCGCTATAGCGTTGGTGGTCCTTGCGCTTCAGATAATCGAGAAGGCTGCGGCGCTTGTTGACCATCATCAGGAGGCCGCGGCGCGAATGATTGTCCTTCGCATGGCCCTTGAAATGCTCGGTCAGCGTGTTGATGCGGTCGGTGAGGATCGCGATCTGGACTTCGGGCGAACCCGTGTCACCTTCACCGCGACCATGTTCCTTGACGATCTCGGCCTTGCGTTCAGTCGTAATCGACATCGTGTCATTCCTTTCAAATCAGATGTTGAACCCGCGCAAGACGGCAACTTCGCCATCTTCCACCGAAACCAGCGCGACCGGGCGTTGCCCTTCGATCGCGAGATGCTGGCCCGGCGGTGCGGGGTGCCCGGTCAGCCGCTGTCCATGACGGAGCAGGCTGGCTTCCTCGGGCGTGACGATGAGGGCCGGGATGTCGTCCAGCCCCGCTTCAAGCGGGAGTACCTCATCAATCAGTGCGCGCGACTTAGCGGCTTCTTCCAGAAAGTCCAGTGAAATCGCCTGTTTGAGCGAAAAGGGACCGGCGCGCGTCCGCCTCAACATGGTGACATGGCCGACGCTTCCAAGGGCGCGTGCGATGTCCCGTGCGAGAGAGCGGATATAGGTCCCTTTGGAGACCGTCGCAGACAAGGTGACTTCCTCCTCGCCCGCATCGCCGATGGTCAGCGAATGGATGATCACCGTCCGGCTGGCCAGATCGACCTGCTTGCCTTCGCGCGCCAGCGCATAGGCGCGCTTCCCCTCGACCTTGAGCGCGGAGAAAGCGGGCGGCACCTGCTCGATCGTCCCGGTGAAGCCCGGCAGCACGTCCTCGATCTCCTGCCGCGAAGGGCGCACGTCGCTGGTCGCCACCACTTCGCCCTCGGCATCGAGCGTATCGGTCTCGCTCCCGAAGCGGATAGTGAAATCATATTCCTTGGTGGCATCGAGCATCCGCCCCGCGAGCTTGGTCGCTTCGCCGAGCGCGATCGGCAGCACTCCGGACGCCAGCGGGTCGAGCGTCCCGCCATGCCCCACCTTGGGCTTGCGCGCGCCCATCTGGCGCGCGGCCCATTTGACCTTGCCGACACAGGCAGTCGAGCCGATCCCTACCGGCTTGTCGAGAATGATCCAGCCGTTGATCGGCGGCGCGGGCTCGCTCACGATGCGAGGGCGTCGGCCATGGGTTGGGCAAGCCGCGCCTCGGCATCGGCCAGCCGCTCGCGGAAATGGCGACGGCAAAGCGCGATATAGCGGTCATTGCCCCCGATTTCGGTCTGTTCGCCCGCCGCGACGGCGTGCCCATCCCCATCGACGCGCAGGTTCATCGTCGCCTTGCGCCCGCATTCGCACACGGCCTTCAGCTCGATAAGCGAATCCGCCAGCGCCAGCAGCGCCGCCGAACCCGGGAACAATTTGCCCTGGAAATCGGTGCGCAGCCCGTAGCACAGCACCGGGATATGCGCCTTGTCGGCAATGTCGGCGAGCTGGAGCACCTGCGCTTCGGAAAGGAATTGCGCTTCGTCGACCAGCACGCAATCGAGCGCCCGCTTGTCGCGCTCGGCAAGGATTGCGGCCTCGAGGTCGCATTGGTCATGATAGCGATGCGCCTCGGCTTCCAGCCCGATGCGCGACCCGATGCGTCCGGCCCCGACACGATCGTCGAGCGCGGCGGTCCAGAGCATGGTCTCCATTCCGCGCTCGCGATAGTTGAACGCCGCCTGCAACAGCGTGGTCGATTTGCCGGCATTCATCGCCGCATAATAGAAATAGAGCTTGGCCATCCCGCCACCCTAGCGGCGGGGGCGCGGGAGTCTATTCCTCTTCGTCCCGCTCCAAATCCTGCGCGACATGGGCCGAGCGCAAGAGCTGGTCGATATGGCTGCCTTCGTCGAAGCTCTCGTCGATGCGGAACTTCAGATCAGCGGCATATTTAGTGTTCACCCGCCGCGACACTTCGCCGCGCAGGTAACGCACATTGCGCTTGAGCGCGCTCAGCACCTCTTCCTCGTCCCCGCCGAGCAGCGGCTTGACGAAGACAGTGGCATGGCGAAGATCCGGCGACATCCGGACCTCGGTCACAGACACCATGTGCGAAGCGAGCGTCTCGTCATGCACGTCCCCGCGCGACAGGATCTCGCTCAGCGCGTGCCGCACTTGCTCGCCCACGCGCAAGACGCGCACCGAGGGGCCGTCCTGTTGCTTGCTGCGCATCGTCTATTCGATCGTCCGGGCTTTTTCTTCGACTTCGAAGACCTCGAGCATGTCGCCAGGCTTGATGTCGTTGGTGTCCTGAAGGACGACACCGCATTCGGTCCCGGCCTCGACTTCCTTCACATCGTCCTTGAAGCGGCGAAGCGAGTCGATCACCGTCTTGGAGACGATGACATCGTCGCGCGTGAGACGCGCATGGAAGCCCTTCTGGATGACGCCCTCGACGACGAGGAGACCCGCGGCCTTGTCCTTCTTGCCCGCCGGGAAGACCTGCTTCACTTCGGCGCGGCCACGGACATTCTCGATGATCTCCGGACCCAGTTCGCCCGCCATCGCTTCCTTCACCCAGTCGGTGAGGTGGTAGATGACGTCGTAATAGCGGAACTCGACCTGCTCGCGATTGGCGACTTCGCGCGCCTTGGCATTGGGACGCACGTTGAAGCCGATGATCGGCGCGCCGGTCGAAGCCGCCAGCGTCACGTCGCTCTCGGTGATCGCACCGACACCCGAATGGAGCACGCGAACCTCGATTTCCTCGGTGGAAATCTTGTTCACCGCGGCATTGATCGCCTCGGCGGTGCCTTGCACGTCGGCCTTGATGATCATCGGGAACTGGATCGTCTGCGCGCCCTTCTTGGCGAACATGTTCTCGAGGCTCATCGGAGCGGCCGTGGTGCGCTGCTCGTCGAGCTTGCGCTGGCGATAGTCGGCGACTTCGCGGGCGCGGGCCTCGTTCTCGACCACGGTGAAGGGGTCGCCCGCGCTCGGCAGGGCGGAAAGGCCCAGCACTTCGACGGGGAAGGAGGGGCCGGCTTCCTTGACGCGGCGGCCATGGTCGTCGACCAGCGCGCGCACCTTGCCTGCCGCCGGACCGGCCACGAAGGTGTCCCCGACCTTGAGCGTGCCGCGCTGGATCAGCACGGTCGCCACCGGGCCACGGCCCTTGTCGAGCTTCGCCTCGACCACGGTCGCATCGGCGGCGCGGTCGGGATTGGCCTTCAGTTCGAGCAATTCGGCCTGGAGGTTGATCGCCTCGAGCAGCTTGTCGATGTTGGTCTTCTTCTTGGCCGACACCTCGACGTCCTGCACGTCGCCGCTCATCGCTTCGACGATGACTTCATGCTGCAAAAGCTCCTCGCGGACCTTCTGCGGATTGGCGCCGTCCTTGTCGATCTTGTTGATCGCCACGATCATCGGGACATTGGCCGCCTTGGTGTGGTTGATCGCCTCGATCGTCTGCGGCTTGAGGCCGTCATCGGCCGCCACCACCAGGATGACGATGTCGGTGACATTGGCACCGCGCGCACGCATCTCGGTGAAGGCCTCATGGCCCGGCGTGTCGAGGAAGGTGATCGGATCGCCGCCCTTGGGGGTAACCTGGTAGGCGCCGATATGCTGGGTGATGCCGCCCGCTTCGCCCGCGGCGACATCGGCCCCGCGAATGGCGTCGAGCAGGCTGGTCTTGCCATGATCGACATGGCCCATGATGGTCACCACCGGCGGACGCGACTTCAGCGTGTCCTCGGGATCGACATCCTCGGAGGTGTCGATATCGACGTCGCTTTCCGAAACGCGCTGCACCTTGTGGCCGAATTCGTTGACGAGCAGTTCGGCGGTGTCCTGGTCGACGGTCTGGTTGACCGTCACCATCATGCCCATGTTGAACAGGCTCTTGACGAGATCGGCGGCCTTTTCGCCCATGCGCTTGGCCAGTTCGGCAACGGTGATGCTGTCGGGCACCACCACGTCGCGAACGGTCTTCTCGCGCGGGCCGCTATGCTGCTGCGAACGCTTTTCCTTCTCGCGCTTGCGCTTGAGGGCGGCGAGGCTGCGCGCACGGCCACCTTCGTCGCCGCGCAGCGCGCGATTGACGGTGAGCTTGCCCGAACGGCGGTCGGGGGCCGGACGGCCCTTGGTGCGGTCAGGCTTCTTGGGCGCGGCGGGCTTGGGCGCGCGCCGGTCGTCGGCAGTGCGCGGAGCGGCAGGCGAGGGGGCCGCAGCCGCCTTCTTCTGCTCTTCGGCCTCGCGGCGCGCTTCCTCGGCGGCGCGCTCGGCATCTTCCTTGGCCTTGCGCTCGGCTTCTTCCTCGGCGCGGCGATTGGCTTCGGCGCGCTCGGCTTCCTCGCGGCTCGCGCTGGCTTTCTTCTGTTCCTCGCGGCGGCGCGCTTCCTCGGCAAGGCGCAGGCGCTCTTCCTCGGCTTCGCGCTGCATCCGCTCGGTCTCGGCCTTGCGGCGCGCGATTTCCTCGGCTTCGGACAGCTTGCGCGCGGGCGCCTTCTTCTCGGGCGCGGGCTTCTTGGCGGGCGCGGCCTTTTCCTCGGGCGCAGCCTTGGCTTCTTCCTGCTTCTCGGCCTCGGGCTTGGCATCGCCGGGCTTCAGGATGCGCCGCTTCTTGACCTCGACCACGACGGTGTTCGAGCGCCCATGGCTGAAGCTTTGCTTCACCTTGCCGGTTTCGACCGTCCGCTTGATACCCAGCGGCGGACGCGTGCCCAGCTTCTTCTTATCGTCGCTCATACTATCCTTCGTTCCTACCATCGTGCATCGACGCATCGGGCGCGGCGGCACTGCCGCCGTCTAGCCCAGCATCGGGTTCAAGAAAAGATTGCCAGCGTTCGAGCGCCAGACGCACCCGTTCCGCTGCCTCGGCGTCAAGGAGCGCCACATGGACGACATTCTCCCGCCCCAATGCCCCTGACAAGGTGGTGCGATTTTCGGGAAAAACAAGCCCGCGATCCATGCCATGCGCCTCGCCGCCGCCGACCCGCCACGCGGCGTCGAGCTTCTTGCGGCCATCCTCGGCGGCATCGGCGGCATGGAGAAGAAGATGCGCCTTGCCGCTCCGGCAGGCGGTCTCGACCTTCTCGCCGCCATTGACCAGCGTGCCGCCCCGCGCCTCGAGGCCGAGCCGGTCGAGGGCGTTGCGCCGCAGCGCCGCCACGATCCGCTCGCCCAGATCCTCGGGGATCAGGACCTGCCCGGTCTTGTAGGCCCGCGACAATGCCGCCTTCAGCTTGCCGTCGGCGATCGCCGCCTCGAGCGCGGCCTTGCCGACGCCGACATAGGCACCCCGGCCCGGCGCCTTGGCGCGCACGTCGGGGGCCACTTGCCCATCGGGACCAAGCGCAAGCCTGACGAGCCGCTCCTTGGGAGCGACTTGCCGGGTCAGGACGCAGGTCCGGGTCGGACCTTCGCTATTCCCTAGTTGATGCTCATTGGTCCCCATCCGCGCCAGCGTCCTCCTCGGATGCGGCCGGGGCGGGAGCCTCGTCCTCGTCTTCGAACCAATGGGCACGAGCCGCCATGATGATCTCGTTGCCCTGCTCTTCGGTCAGGCCATATTCGCCCAGGACGCCGCCCTTTTCCTCGGCGCGGCCCTTGTCGGAGCGGCGGCGCGGTTCGACGCGCTTCTTCTGGATGAGTTCGTCGGTGGCGAGGTCGGCGACATCGTCGAGCGTCTTGAGGCCCGCTTCGCCCAGCGTCACCGCCATGGCTTCGGTCATGTGCGGCAGTTCGGCGACCGCATCCTCGACGCCCAGCTCGCGGCGCTTCTCGCGCGCGGCTTCCTCGCGCCGCTCGAGCGCTTCCTTGGCGCGGCTCTGCAGTTCCTCGGCGATTTCCTCGTCGAGACCCTCGATGGTCGAGATTTCGTCCTGCTCGACATAAGCGACTTCCTCGAGGCTCGTGAAACCCTCGGCGACCAGCAGCTGCGACAGCGTCTCGTCGACGTCGAGTTCGCCCTGGAACATCTCGGTCCGCTCGGTGAATTCCTTCTGCCGCTTTTCGCTGGCATCGGCTTCGGTGAGGATGTCGATCTGGCTGTCGGTCAGCTGGCTCGCGAGGCGCACGTTCTGGCCGCGACGGCCGATCGCCAGGCTCAGCTGGTCATCGGGAACCACGACCTCGATCCGGCCTTCTTCCTCGTCGATGAGCACGCGGCTCACCGTGGCGGGCTGCAGCGCGTTGACGACGAAGGTCGCAAGGTCCTCGGACCAGGGAATGATGTCGATCTTCTCGCCTTGCAATTCCTGCACGACGGCCTGCACGCGGCTGCCCTTCATGCCCACGCAGGCGCCGACCGGATCGATCGAGCTGTCGTAGGAGATGACGCCGATCTTGGCGCGGCTACCGGGATCGCGGGCAGCGGCCTTGATCTCGATGATGCCGTCGTAGATTTCGGGCACTTCCTGCGCGAACAGCTTGCGCATGAAATCGGGATGCGCGCGCGACAGGAAGATCTGCGGGCCGCGGGTTTCGCGGCTGACGCGCAGGATCAGCGAGCGAATGCGGTCGCCGACGCGCACCATTTCGCGGGGGATCTGCTGGTCGCGGCGGATGACGCCTTCGGCCCGGCCAAGGTCGACCACGACATGGCCGAACTCGACGCGCTTGACGACGCCGGTGATGACTTCGCCCGCGCGGTCCTTGAATTCCTCATACTGGCGCTCGCGCTCGGCGTCGCGGACCTTCTGGAAGATGACCTGCTTGGCGGCCTGCGCGGCGATGCGCCCGAATTCGATCGGGGGCAGGGGATCGACGATGAAGTCGCCGACCTTGGCGCCGTCCTGCAGCTTCTGCGCGCCCTTGACGTCGACCTGCTTGAAATGATCGTCGACCTGCTCGACCACTTCGAGGACCCGCCACAGGCGGAGATCGCCCGTTTCGGGGTCGAGCTTGGCGCGAATGTCGTTCTCGGCACCGTAACGGGCACGGGCGGCACGCTGGATCGCGTCTTCCATCGCCTCGATGACGATCGCCTTGTCGATCAGCTTCTCACGCGCAACGGCGTCGGCAATCGCCAGCAGTTCGGCCTTGTTGGCGGTAACCGCCGAAGGAGTGGTGGCCATGGTCTTACCCTTCTTCCTTGATCGTATCGGCGCCCTCGGTGGAGAGCGGCTGCGTTTCCTGGATTAACCGGTCGGTGAGGAGCAGCTTGGCATCCTCGATTTGCGAAAATGGCAGGCGATGGGACTTTTCCTGCTCGTCGGTAAGGAGCACGGTCTCGCCCTCCACCTCGTCGATCACGCCCTTGTACTTGCGCCGCCCGTCGAGCTTCTCGGTCAAGGTGATGCGCGCTTCATGCCCCGACCAATCGCTGAAATCGGCAAGCCGGGTGAGCGGGCGGTCGATGCCGGGCGACGAAACCTCGAGCCGGTAGGGCTCGGCAATCGGGTCGGCAGCTTCCAAAGGCTCATCGATCGCATGGCTGAGCGCGGTGCAATCCTCGATGGTGAGCTGCCGCGTGTCGGGCCGCTCGGCCATGATCTGCAAGGTCCGCTCTTCCGCGCCGCCGATCATCTTCACGCGCACCAGCTTGAACCCCATGTCCTCGACGATGGGGGCGATGATGGCAGTGATGGCGGCAATGTCGGCCAGTTGAGCGTTCCTCTTCATTATCCAAACCCCATCGGTGCCGGCCCCCGTCCCGGAACCGGCCTCAGCACCTTTACGATGTCGAGGAGTCGAGAGGGCATATAGTCCCGCACACCGATTGGCGCAAGGCGATATGACACTATCGCACCGCCGGTTCGTTGGGCCATGTGAATGACAGTGGAGGAAAGCGATGCGAATGATGCTGATGACGTCCCTCTTGGCACTGGCCGCCTGCACCGCCAGCGGCCCCAAGGCAGCGGCCGACAATGAAGCGAGCGCCACCGACAGCGAAGCCGCAGGCAAGCCCTTCAGGGTCGAGGAAGTGACCGACTTCGACGAACCCTGGGCCGCCGAATTCATGCCGGGCACCAGCATGCTGTTCGTCACCGAAAAAGGCGGGGCGATCAAATGGATCGATGTCGCCACGGGCCGCACGGGAAGCGTCGAAAGCGGCATTCCCACGGTCGATTATGGCGGGCAGGGCGGCCTTGGCGACATCGCCTTCGCTCCCGACTGGCCGGACGGCGCGACCAGCGGCGGCACGCTTTACCTCAGCTTCGCCGAAGCAGGCGACGGCGACACGCGCGGCGCGGCGCTGGGGCGCGGCACGCTCGTCTGCGAACAGGCCGACAGCTGCCGCCTCGAAGGCTTCGAAGTCATCTGGCGGCAGGACAAGGTCACGGGCCGCGGCCATTATTCGCACCGCATCGCTTTCTCGCCCGACGGCAATCATCTCTTCCTCACTTCGGGCGACCGGCAGAAATTGGATCCCGCGCAGGACATGTCGGTCAATCTGGGCAAGGTGCTTCGCCTGACGCTCGACGGCCAGCCCGCTCCGGGCAATCCCTGGGCCGACCGCGGCGGGCGCGCCGCGGAGTTCTGGAGCATCGGCCATCGCAACCTTCTCGGCCTCGATTTCGCGCCCGACGGCCGCCTCTGGCAGATCGAGATGGGCCCGCGCCACGGCGATGAACTCAACCTCATCGAACCTAGAAAGAACTATGGCTGGCCGATCGTGTCGGAAGGCGATCATTATGACGGCCGCTCGATCCCCGACCATGATACCCGTCCCGAATTCGAAGCGCCCAAACAATATTGGGTGCCCGCGATCAGCCCGGCGAGCCTGCTCATCTATTCGGGCGATCTCTTCGCAGAGTGGAAAGCTGATGCGATCGTGCCCGGCCTGTCGGGCCAGTCGCTCAGTCATGTCGACATCGAAGGCGACCGTGTCGTCGGCCACACCGACTATGATATGGGCGCGCGCATCCGCGAGGTCGTCCAGGGCCCCGATGGCGCGATCTACCTCCTCGAGGACGAGCGCGGCGATTCCGACGGCACGCTCCTCAAGCTCACGCCCGCCCGCTGATACGAAAAAGGCGGCGCCGGACCTTCCGACGCCGCCTTCAACTCTTTCCTCGAAAGCGAAAATCAGTTCGCTGTCTCGGGCTGCGGAATGACCCGCAGATAGGGCTTCTTGGTGTCCCAGCCGCCCGGATATTTGGCCTTGGCTTCCTCGTCCGAAACGCTCGGCGGGATGATGCAGTCATCGCCCTGCTGCCAGTTGACCGGCGTCGCAACGCCCTGGTTCTCGGTCAGCTGGACGCTGTCGAGAAGGCGAAGCACCTCGTCGAAATTGCGCCCCGTGCTCATCGGGTAGAGCAGCATGGCGCGGATCTTCTTGTCGGGCCCGATGATATAGACGGTGCGCACGGTGGCATTGTTCGCCGCGGTGCGGCCTTCCGCCGTTCCCGACTCGTCGGCGGGCAGCATGTTGTAGAGCTTGGCGACATTGAGGTCGCTGTCGCCGATCACCGGATAATCGACCTTGTTGCCCGACACTTCTTCGATATCGGGCAGCCAGTCGGCATTGTCCTTGGTGCTATCGACCGACAGGCCGATGATCTTGGTGTTGCGCTTGGCGAACTCGTCCTTCAGCCCCGCCATATAGCCAAGTTCGGTGGTGCACACCGGCGTAAAGGCCTTGGGGTGCGAGAAAAGGATGGCCCAGCCATCGCCGATCCACTCGTGGAAATTGATCTTTCCCTGCGTCGTGTCGGCGGTGAAATCAGGGGCGGTCGATCCGATCGATAAGGTCATGTCTGTCCTCTTTTCATTCAGTGGGAAGATAGGGAATGGAAATCTCGCTTTCGCGCAGCAGGAAGTCGGGAACCTCCAGGCCTTTCTCGCGAAGGAATTGGGGGTTGAAGAGCCGCGACTGGTAGCGCGTGCCGGGATCGCAGAGCATCGTGACGATGACATGGCCCGGACCCATCTCGCGCGCCATGCGGATCGCGCCCGCGACATTGATGCCCGAGGACAGGCCGAGGTTCAGCCCTTCTTCCTCGAGCAGCCGGAAATTGACGTCGAGCGCTTCCTGGTCGGGAATGCGATAGGCAAGGTCCACCTCGAGCCCTTCGAGATTGCCCGTGATGCGCCCCTGGCCGATGCCTTCGCTGATCGAATTGCCTTCGGAAGCGAGTTCGCCGCTCGTGTAATAGCTGTAGAGCGCCGCGCCATAGGGGTCGGCGATGCCGATCATCACCTTGTCGCTGCGCGATCGCAGCGCTTCGGCGGTCCCTGCCAGCGTGCCGCCGGTGCCGACCGCGCAGATGAAGCCGTCGACCTTGCCCCCGGTCTGCTCGAAAATCTCGGGACCGGTGGTTTCGACATGGGCGCGCCGGTTCGAACGATTGTCGAACTGGTCGGCGAACAGCGCGCCGCCCGGACGGGTCTGCGCCAGTTCCGCGGCGATCCGCCCCGCGATCTTCACATAATTGTTGGGATTCTTGAACGGCACCGCGGGCACTTCGACCAGCTGCGCGCCAAGGTTGCGGAGCGTGTCCTTCTTTTCCTGCGTCTGCGTCTCGGGAATGACGATCACCGTTTCCATCCCCAGGGCATTGCCCACCATCGTCAGGCCGATGCCGGTATTGCCCGCCGTGCCATCGACGATCGTGCCGCCACGCTCGAGCTTGCCTTCGGCGATCGCGTCCATGACCAGATATTTGGCCGCCCGGTCCTTCACCGACTGGCCCGGGTTCATGAATTCGGCTTTGCCCAGGATGGTGCAGCCGGTTTCCTCCGAGGCCCGCTTGAGCTTGATGAGCGGCGTATTGCCGATCGCTTCGAGAACGTCGTCGCAAATGGTCATGGGGGAGCAAATAGTGGCTGTCCGGCCCCTCCGGAAGGGGCGGCCGGCGATTAATTCGCACCTCTCGCCGCGCGGGCAGGGCCGCTAGCGCCGCCGATAGCGAAGATAATAGGGCCGCCGTCCCTCGCGCCGGGCCTTGGCGGCATAGCGCGTGTCGATCCACCCGCCGGGCTTTTCAAGGAAGCCATCGGGTCCCTCGATCAGCCATTCGAAATGGTCGCGATGGCGCTCGCGCTGCATCACCATCAGCGCCCATTCGAGATAGACCGGATGATCAGTCGCCATGCGGAATTCGCCCCCGGGCTTGAGCTTGGCCGCGATCAGGTCGAGCGGCCCGTCATTCATCATCCGCCGCTTGGCATGGCGATTCTTGGGCCAGGGGTCGGGGTGGAGCAGATAGACGAAGCTCAAGGCACCGTCGGGCACCCGTTTGAGTACGCCCAGCGCATCGCCCATATGCAACCGCACATTGGCAAGCAGCCCCTTGCGGATATGGGTCAGCGCCTGCGCGGTGCCATTGAGGAAAGGTTCGCACCCGATAAAACCATGATCGGGAAGCAAGTCGGCGCGATAGGCGAGGTGCTCGCCCCCGCCGAAACCGATCTCGAAATGTAGCGGCCGATCCTCGCCGAACAGTCGCTCGGCGCTGATCTCGCCTTCCTCGGGAACGCTGATCTGGGGCAGCAGATGGTCGACCAGTTCCTGCTGGGCCTTGCGCAGCCGGTGTCCGCTCGAACGGCCATAAAGGCGGTTCAAGGTCGTGGGGTCGCCCTGTTTCTGCTGGTTCATGGCAGCGTCGCATAAAAGTCGCACTCGCACACTGCAAGCATCTCCTCATTGCTCGCCCCCCCAATTTGGCTATTAATATAGGTTAGGGGGTTCAGAGTTAATGTAGTCTATGGAACAGGTTGCAGCCTTTTTCTTCCTGGTGCCGATGATGTTCGTCCTGTTCGGGGCGGCATTGGCAGCGGTTGCCATGGCGGACCGCGAACTGGTCGCGGCGCGCTGGGGCGCGGCGGCCTTCTTCGTGGCGGCGCTCGGGGTGACGGGCGATGCCCTGCGCTCGCCCGACGACACGCTTCTTCGCTACATCATCCTCGTTTCGCACTTCCTAGTGCTGGTGCTGATGCTCAAGGCCTTCGTCGAACGTCATGGCGCAGGGCTGCCCCGTCTTTCGATCGCGGTCGCCCTCGGTGGAGCGGTCATCTACGCGCCGTTCAGTCCGCTCGATCAATGGCCCGAACTGCGCGTCGTGATGGTCCAGGTCATCGCGAGCGGCATCCTCCTGCCGTTCCTCGCGCAATCGGTACAATGGGCGCGCTCCTCGACCATCGACCGGATGATCTATTTCGCGGTCGCCTTTTCCTTCCTTTCCTATCTCGTCCGCGCGGGCCTCTACGCGGGCGAACCTTCGGCAGCCGACGAATATACCCCGCTCTTCCAGAATATTTACGACATCATCTTCCACATCACGACCGCGGTGATCGGTTTTTCGGTGGGAATCGTGCTCCTCGTCGCGGTGGGCGTCGATGCACTGATGCGCGAAGCTCGCGAAAGCGAGACCGATGCGCTCACCGGCATCGGAAACCGCCGCGCGCTCACCAGCGCGATCGAAGCCGACGAACGGGGCGAATGGCGCTGCGGCGCGGTGATCGCGCTCGACCTCGACCGCTTCAAGGAAGTCAACGACCGTTTCGGCCATGCCGCGGGCGATACCTTACTGATCGAGGTCGCGCAGACCCTCGACAGCGTGCTCGGCCGCTTCGGTCGCCTGTGCCGCATCGGCGGCGAGGAATTCATCCTGCTCGTCGATGAAGCCCATGCCGACGCTACCGAGGCGCTCTCGACCACCGCGGGCAAGGCCATCGCCTCAATCAGCCTCGGTGGCCCGCTCGAAGGAACGGCGACGACGGCCTGCGTGGGTTTCCAGCGGCGCGACGAAGGCAACAGCATCGCCGAAACAATGAATGCCGCCGACCGGGCAGTCTATCGCGGCAAGTCCGACGGGCGGAACAAGGTCGTGGCGGCGGTCGGCAATGCCGCCACTCTCGAATTGAAAGCGGTACAGTAATGCCAAGTGATGCGTATCCGGGCGCCCCGTCGGGCGCCCCCGTCAATATGATCGCGTCATGACGACGATGGTCGTCTTCCTGACGATGCCGGCGACATTCCTCGCCTTCGCGATCGCACTCGCCATCGTCGCCTTCACCGAACGGTCGATCCGGGCAACGCGCTGGGCATCGGCAGGCTTTCTCTTCGCTTCGGTCGCGATGGTTTCCGACATGCTGCGCGCGGTGGACAATGTCCCGCTCGGCTATTTCGCCATCCTCTGCCATTTCACCAGCCTGTCCTGCATGCTGCAGGCCTTCGCGGTGCGTCACGGCCGCAACCTCTCGCTCGCCGTGCCCCTGGTCGCCGGAATGGCAGCGCTGATCCTGCTGCCCGGCTCGCCCTGGACGCCTTCCTTCTCCTATCGCCCGGTGGTGGTGCATCTCGCGGGCTTCACCATCATCTGGCTGGCGCTCCGCACGCTCTGGCCCAGCCGCGTGAAAAGCAGGATCGACCGCGCCATCTATTTCACCGTCTTCGCTTCGGCGGCGGTCTATTTTCTCCGCGCGATCCTGCCGATCGTCGATCCGATCACGCTCGCCAGCCTCAGCAACCGCCTGATCGACGACGAATATGTCGTGCTCTCGCACGTCAGCAGCGCGGTACTTGGCCTCGCCGCCGCAATCCTCCTCCTGCTCGCGGTCGGCAAGGATCTGATCAGCTCCAAGGCAATCGAATCGCGCACCGACCAACTGACGGGCGTGGGCAACCGGCGGGCGATGGAACTGGCGATGGAATTTTCGGCGCGCGGCAAGAAACCGGTAGGCGGAGTGATCGCCATCGACCTCGACCATTTCAAACAGGTCAACGACCGCTACGGCCATGCCTGCGGAGACCTTCTGCTCAGCGCGGTGGGCAAGTGCCTCTCGCGCGAATTTCGCGATCATGCCACCGTGTGCCGAGTGGGCGGGGAGGAATTCCTGCTGCTGGTCGACCGGGAACATGCGGGCAATCTCGCGCTGATGAGCGAGCGCGCACGCCTCGCGATCCGCTCGATCCGCCTGCCTGCTCCGCTCGACGACTATCAGCCCACCGCGAGTGTGGGCTTCCGCGAGCATGATCCCGATGACGATCTGGAAATCACCATGCGCGCCGCCGACCGCGCGGTCTATCGCGCCAAGGCGGCCGGTCGCGACCGGGTGCTTGCTGCACCCGCCGACGCCTGACCGCAAAAGCCCTTAGCCTTCGAGCGCTTCGCGCAGATCCTCGACAAGGTCGGTCTTTTCCCAGGGGAAATGATCGCCTTCGGCTTCGCGCCCGAAATGGCCATAGGCCGCGCTTTTCTCGTAGATCGGGCGATTGAGGTTGAGCACGGTGCGGATCGCGCGCGGCGTCAGCCCGCCCAGCCGCTCGATCGAGAAGATCGCGGCCTCGATGGCATCGTCGGGCACCGTCCCGCTGCCATGCGTATCCACATAGAGCGAGAGGGGCTGCGATACGCCGATGGCGTAGGCCAACTGGATGGTGCAGCGCTTGGCCAGCCCCGCCGCGACGATATTCTTGGCAAGATAGCGCGCGATATAGGCCGCCGAACGGTCGACCTTGGTCGGGTCCTTGCCCGAAAAGGCCCCGCCACCATGGGGCGCCGCGCCGCCATAGGTGTCGACGATGATCTTGCGTCCGGTGATGCCGGCATCGCCGTCCGGCCCGCCGATCACGAAGGTGCCGGTGGGATTGATGTGGAACACGGTCTTTTCGGTCAGCATCCCCTCGGGCAGCACCTTGGCGACCACCGACTTCACATAGCTATGCAGTTCGTCGCGCTTCTCGCCTTCGTCATAGCCAGGCGCATGCTGGGTGGAGACCACCACCGCGGTCGCTTCCACGGGGCGTCCGTCCTCGAAGCGCAGGGTCACCTGGCTCTTGGCATCGGGCTCGAGGAAAGGCGCGTTACCGTCATGGCGGTCATCGGCCATCGCCTGGAGGATCTTGTGGCTGTAATCGATCGCCGCGGGCATGAGGTCTGGCGTCTCGTCGCAGGCAAATCCGAACATGATGCCCTGGTCGCCCGCGCCTTCGTCCTTGTTGCCGCTCGCATCGACGCCCTGCGCGATATGCGCCGACTGGGGATGGAGATGGTTGGCGAAATCGAGCGTCTGCCAGTGAAAGCCATCCTGCTCGTAGCCGATCCGCTTGACGGTGGCACGCACCGCCGCCTCGATTTCCTCGCGCACCCCCTCGGCCCAATTGCCGTCGCGGTCCATGATGCCATTGCCGCGGATTTCCCCGGCCAGCACGACTTTTTGCGTGGTCACCAGCGTTTCACAGGCAACGCGCGCTTCGGGATCCTTGGACAGGAAGAGGTCGACGATCGCGTCGCTGATCTGGTCGGCAACCTTGTCGGGATGGCCCTCGGAAACGCTTTCCGAAGTGAAAAGATAGGATTTGCGCATGGCGTTGGATCGAACCTTTGCGGATGTCGGATGCCCCGACCGGGGCGTTCGGAAAAAGGGTCTAACGGGGCCGCCGCCCGAGGGCAACGCCTAGACCGCACAGAATGAGCGCGAGGGCAAGCGAGAGAAGGTTGCCGAACCGCGAAAAGAGCGTCGGCGCCCGCATCGCGGGCAGGTTGGCGTCGATCACGCCTTGCTCGCGCCATCCGAGGCTGTCGAGCAGCCGGCCATCGGCATCGATCACCGCGCTGATGCCGGTCGGCGTCGCGCGCACCAGCGGCAGGCCTTCCTCGGCGGCACGAAGCCGCGCCTGCGCGAGATGCTGCGGCGGGCCGAAGCGGCCGAACCAGGCATCGTTCGACGGGTTGAAGATGAAGCGCGGCCGCTCACCGGGATCGACCACGGCGCCCGGAAAGATGATCTCGTAGCAGACCTGCATCCCGACCGGCCCCACGCCCTTGACCTCGAGATTGCGCGGCCCCGGCCCCGCCGAGAAATCGAACGCTCCGGGCGCGAGCCGCGACAGCCCCAGCGGCTCGAGAATCGACCGCATCGGCAGATATTCGCCATAGGGAACGAGATGCGCCTTGTCATAGCGCCCGCTCACCTTCCCGCCGGGTTCGATCACGAACACGCTGTTGGTCGCTCCGCCCACGCTTATCCCGTCGGGCGACTGCACCGCCAGCCCACCGGTGATGAGGATATCGTCCTCGTCGAGCGCCCGCGCGGCCCGCGACCGTTCATAGGCCGTCGCTCCCGCCGCGAAACGCCGCTCGTCGGTCAAGGGATCGACCACCGCCGCTTCGGGCCAGAGAATGAGGCGCGGCCCCTCGTCGCGGCCCGCATTGGACAAGGCCAGCAGCCGTTCCGCCGCCACCGCATCGAAGCCGGGACGCCATTTGTCGGCCTGGTCGATATTGGGCTGCACCACCGTCATCGGCACGGTGGGCGAGGGGAGGGCCTTACTCGGCGGCAACAGGAGCAGCACGCCCGCGAGAGCCACGCCCAGGAAGGCCGGCAGAAATTCCCGCTTGATCGAGAGATAGACGATCCCGCCCAGCACTACCGCGAGCGCGCTCAGGCCATAGGTCCCGATCCAGGCGCTCGCCATCCGCCAGGGCGTCTCGACCAGCGCCACCCCCATCGGGTTCCAGGCAAAACCGGTGAACATGAAGCCGCGCAGCATCTCGCCGATCGCCCAGCTTCCCGCCAGCGCCGCCACCAGCGCGAAGGGCCGTTCGCGCCCGATCGAGCGCGCCGCCAGCGCCGCCAGCGCCGGATAGACCGCAAGGTAGAGCGAGAGGAGCAGCACCCCGACCCAGCCCAGCCCGGCCGGCATCGCATCCTGATAGGTAAAGGCTGTCGCGATCCAGTTGAGGCCGAGCAGGAACTGTCCCAGCCCGAACCACCAGCCAAGGATCATCGCGCGCTTCCACCCCGAAGCCCGCTCGATCCCGAGCAAGAGGATCACGAAGGCCAGCGGCCCCAGCGGCCACAGGCCGATGGGAGCGAAGGCAGTGGCCGAAACGATCCCGGCAACGAATGCCGTCAGCCAGCCCTTCCTGCCGTCAAGCCACGCGTCCAACCGGTTCAATCCGCG
This sequence comes from Sphingomicrobium lutaoense, assembly GCF_014195685.1. Classification (GTDB taxonomy): domain Bacteria; phylum Pseudomonadota; class Alphaproteobacteria; order Sphingomonadales; family Sphingomonadaceae; genus Sphingomicrobium; species Sphingomicrobium lutaoense. Next base: position 273,952 of record NZ_JACICF010000001.1, read on the forward strand.
TCGCTTTCCATCACGACTTCGGGGGCGTGGAGCCGCAGGCGGGTCATCCGCTTGGGCTCGGCTTCGAGGCATTCGAGCGTCCAGCCCGACGGGTGGCAGACGCTTTCGCCCGGCGCGAGGATTCGCTCGGCAAGCAGGAAGGCCAGTCCGCCGATGGTATCGACATCATCCTCTTCCCAGGCCAGCTCGGGGCTGACCTTGGCGATGATCTCGTCCATCTCGATCCGCGCATCGGCATCCCACATGCCGTCGGTAAGCATGATCAGCTGCGGCTCGTCGCTTTCGTCATGCTCGTCCTCGATTTCGCCGACGATTTCCTCGACCACGTCCTCGATGGTGACCACGCCCTCGGTGCCGCCGAATTCATCGACCACGATGGCAAGATGAACCCGCTCCGAGCGCATCCGCCCCAGAATGTCGATCACCCCCATCGATTCGGGAATGAAGAGCGGCGAGCGCATCAGCGCGCCGATGTCATGGGGAAGGTCGTTCACCTTGGCGTGAAACAGGTCTTTGATATGGATCATGCCCACGATATCGTCGAGGCCCTCGCCGGTCACCGGAAGGCGGCTGTGCTCGGCCTCGGCAAAGGCCTCGACCAGCGCGTCGAAATCCATGTCGCGCGACACCGCGATGATCTCGCCGCGCGGGACGCAGATATCGCCCGCGGTGCGGTCCCCGAAATGGAGAAGGTTGCGCAGCATCTGCCGCTCGTGCGGGCTGAGGTCGCCCACGCGCGCGGGCTCGGCATCGGCCTCGTCGATCGCTTCCTCGATCTGATCACGCAGCGAGGGCTCGGCATCGTCGCCGAAGAAAAGGGCGCGCATCCCGCGCCACAATCGCGATCCTTCCTCGGGGCGGCTGGCCATCAGTGCGCCTCCGCCGTCAGCGTATAGGGATTGGCAATATCGAGCCGCTCGAGCGCCTTCACTTCACGCGCTTCCATGTCGGCGGCCTCCTCCTCGTCCATATGGTCATGGCCCATGAGGTGCAGCATTCCATGGACCATCAAATGGGTCGCATGCTCGGTAAAGGTCACGCCCTTCTCGGCGGCCTCGCGTTTGCAGGTCTCGAAAGCCAGGATCATGTCTCCAAGGAGCAGCATCGGCCCTTCGTCTGCCGCGTCGGCCAATTGCTCGCGGTCGATCATCGGAAAGCTCAATACGTTGGTGGGGCGGTCCTTGTTCCGCCATTGCGCGTTCAAGGCGCGCACTTCCTCGTCGCTCGACAGGCGGATCGACAATTCGACTTCGCGCGGGGAAGTGATGATCGCTTCATATTCGCTCTCGCGAAGCGCGGCGACGACCGCGCGTCGGGCGATATCGGCCCAGGGGCCGCCGCTAGAGTCCCATTCCGGGTCGGTGTCGAGCGCCAGTTCGATGGTCATGGCTTGCCTTCATAGGCTTCGACGATGCGTCCGACCAGCGGGTGCCGCACGACATCGGCGGCGGTGAAGCGCACCGTGGCGATGCCATCGACATTCTCCAGCTTGCCGACCGCATCGGCCAGTCCCGACATGCCGGGCTCGGGAAGGTCGACCTGCTTGGGGTCGCCGCAGATGACCATGCGGCTGCGCATCCCGAAACGGGTGAGGAACATCTTCATCTGCGCGGGCGTGGTGTTCTGCGCTTCGTCGAGGATGATGAAGGCATCATTGAGGGTGCGTCCGCGCATGAAGGCGATGGGCGCGATCTCGATTTCGCCGCTGGCAATGCGCCGCTCGACCTGTTCGGCGGGCAGCATGTCGTAGAGCGCGTCGTAAAGCGGCCTGAGATAGGGATCGACCTTTTCCTTCATGTCGCCCGGCAGGAAGCCCAGCCGCTCGCCCGCCTCGACCGCGGGACGCGACAGGATGAGCCGCTCGACGCTTCCGGTGATCAGCTGGCTCACCGCCTGCGCGACCGCCAGATAGGTCTTGCCCGTCCCGGCCGGACCCAATGCGAAGATCATGTCCTTCTTCGCCAGCGCCTTCATATAGGTCGTCTGGGTCGCCGAACGGGGGACGATCGTCTTCTTGCGGGTGCGGATCATCACCTTGGGCGGATCGGCGACTTCCTCGCCGACGATGCCGTCCAGTTGCGGCTGGTTGGCCATGCCGATCACCGCCTCGACGGTCTCGGCATCGACATCCTGTCCCTGGTCGAGCCGCTTGTAGAGGCCGATGAGCACTTCGCGCGCCCGCGCGGTGTCATCGGGATCGCCCTGGATGAGAACGCGGTTGCCCCGCGCCGATACCTTCACGCGAAGACGGTCCTCGATGATCACGAGGTGGCGGTCGAATTCGCCGAACAAAGGTCCAAGAAGATAGGGCTGGTCGAATTCCAGCTCCAGCCGGGCGCGATCCTCGATCGTCGCTTCGCGTTTTGCCATCAGGCGTCCACCATCTCTCTCAAGCGGCCGCCCAGGCTGTTGGGAAGGGCCTGTTCGATCGTCACCTCGACCATGTCCCCGATCGCGGCATCGCTTTCGACGAAGACCGACTGGAGCCAGGGCGACTTGCCGATCATCTGGCCGGGCTTCTTGCCCCGCCGATCGATGAGGATGGGGAATATCTGGCCGATCTTTGACCGGTTGAAGGCGAGGCTATGTTCGGCAAGACGCGCCTGCAGGCGCTGGAGCCGTTCATCCATGACGTGGGTCGAGACCTGGTCCTCCATTTCAGCCGCCGGAGTGCCCGGGCGCGGCGAATATTTGAACGAATAGGCCGAAGCGTAACCGACCGCATCGACGATGGCGAGCGTTTCTTCGAACTCGGCATCGGTTTCGCCGGGAAAGCCGACGATGAAATCGCCCGAAATGGCAAGGTCGGGACGCGCCGCGCGGAACCGCTCGATGAGCTTCAGATAGCTTTCGGCGGTGTGATGGCGGTTCATCGCCTTGAGGATGCGGTCGCTGCCTGCCTGCACCGGAAGATGCAGATAGGGCATCAATTTCTCGACCTCGCCATGCGCGGCAATGAGACCCTCGTCCATGTCGGCGGGATGCGAGGTGGTGTAGCGGATCCGCTCGAGACCATCGATCCTGGCAAGACGGCGGATCAGCAGTTCGAGGCCGCCCTCGCGGCCCTTCTCGTCCTCGCCGCGCCATGCCGAGACATTCTGCCCCAGAAGCGTGATTTCGCGTGCGCCCCGCTCGGTCAGCGACTGGGCCTCGGCGACGATATCGCTCCAGGGGCGGCTGATCTCGGCGCCCCGCGTATAGGGAACGACGCAATAGGTGCAGAATTTGTCGCAGCCCTCGGCGACCGTGAGGAAAGCCGACGGCCCCACGCGGGTGCGCGCGGGCATGGCATCGAACTTGGAAATGGCGGGCATGTCGGTATCGACCGGGCGCTTGCCCGAGGCGGCTTCGCCGACCAGTTCGGGCAGGCGATGATAGGCCTGCGGCCCGACCACGATGTCGATTGCCTTGCTGCGCTGCTGGGCGACCTCGCCCTCGGCCTGCGCCACGCATCCGGCCAGCGCGACCATCGGCCGGCTGCCATCCTCGCGCTTGAGGCGGCCGATATCCGAATAGGCCTTTTCGGCGGCCTTTTCGCGGATATGGCAGGTGTTGAGGACGACAAGGTCCGCATCCTCGCCATCGGCGGCCTGCTTCATGCCCTTGGCAGCCAGGAGCTCGGCCATCCGCTCGCCGTCATAGACGTTCATCTGGCAGCCGAAGCTCTTGATTCGAAAGTTCTTGGGGTCGGTCATGGGGCGCCTATAGGCTGCTTTGCCGCTCGGATGAAGCGCCCAGCGCCACGACGATCCGTTGCCGCCCTTCGCCGGCCATGGTCTTGCGGTCAGCGGCAGGAAGCGGCGGCAGCATGATCACGTCGACATGGATGGGGCGCCAGCGCGACAGGATGCGAACCGCATTGTCGATCCCCCGCTCGGGCGCGGTCCATCCCACGAACGCCCGGTCCTCGCGATAATCGAGCGCGACGGGCATCACCACCGCATCGGCGGGCAAGGGCGTGGCGGCGGCAAGCAGCGAGGGGCGAAAGGGCAGGACGTGAAGCCCGTCATTGGTGGTTCCCTCGGGAAAGATGGCGAGCGGAAGGTCATGGTCGAACCGCTCGGCGATGGCATGGACCTGCCGCGCCACTCCGCGCCGGTCGTCGCGCTCGATGTAAAGCGTGTCGCGCTGGTCGGCGAGCCAGCCGGTGAGCCAATGGTCCTTCACTTCGGCCTTGGACACGAAAGCGCATCCCGTCGCGCTGCCCAGCACCAATATGTCGAGCCAGGACTGGTGATTGGCGAGCAACAGGCTCCGGCGCGGCGGAAGCGGCCCCACGCGCCGCACGCGAAGCCCCATGATCCACCCCGCGACATGGAGAAAGAGGCGCGCCACCGCGCCGCTCCCGAACAGCGTGCGAACAATCAGGTGGGGAAGGGCAAGAAGCGCCAGCGCGAGGGCCAGAAGGATGACCCGAAGGACAAGGAGCGGCAAGCTAGCTGTCGCGTTCCACCGCGACGCCATACAATTCCATGCGGTGGTCCACGAGGCGATAGCCCAGCCGTTCGGCGATCCTGCGCTGCAATTCCTCCAGCTCCTCGTCGACGAATTCGACGACTTCGCCGGTTTCGACATTGATGAGATGGTCATGGTGCGCATCGGACGCCGCTTCGTAGCGCGAACGCCCGTCGCCGAATTCATGCCGCTCGAGAATCCCCGCTTCCTCGAACAGGCGCACCGTCCGGTAGACGGTGGCGATCGAGATATTGGGGTCGACCCGCGAGGCGCGGCGATGCAGCGCCTCCACGTCGGGATGGTCCTCGCTCTCGCCCAGCACCTTGGCAATGATGCGGCGCTGCTCGGTTATTCGCAGGCCCTTCTCGGCGCACAGGGCTTCGACATCGATGGTACGGCTCATGGGCAATGAGATATCGACGCATCGGCAAGTTGAAAAGGGGCGCGCCGCGCTTTTCCGCCGCACGCCGCCATTTTCGTAAAAAGCACGGCGCTATTTCTTGCGCTTGCCACGCTTGGCCTTGGTGCCCAGCCCGATCTTCTTGGCCAATTGCCGGCGCTGTTCGGCATAATTGGGAGCGACCATCGGATAATCGGGGGAAAGCCCCCATTTCTGCCGATATTCGTCGGGCGTCATATTGTAATGGGTCATGAGGTGGCGCTTGAGCATCTTGAGCTTTTTGCCGTCCTCGAGACAGACGATATAGTCGGGCTTGATCGACGCGCGCACCGACACCGCGGGCTCGAGCTTTTCTTCGGCCTTCTGCGAGCTCTCATAATGTTTCGACAATGAGGAATGCACATTGTCGATAAGCTGCGGCAAGTCATTCACCGCGACCATATTGTTGCTGACATGCGCGGCAACGATGTCCGCAGTTAAAGTGATGAGCGTGTCATCAATGACTTGTTCGTCCGACATTTTTGATCTTTCCGAGCATTGGAGTGAACGCGTCTACACTGGCGGCGCATTACTGCCCCCATCCGAATAGCACAAGTGAAACGGCTTGATGAGTCCGAAAGTCTAGATCGTTTTTACATACGTAAGGGCGTCGATCCGCTCGCCTTCATTGCCGCGATAGTAACGGCGCCTGCGCCCCGCCAGCTTGAACCCCGCGGCTTCGTAGAAGGCGGTCGCCCGGTTGCCGTCGCGCACCTCGAGGTGAAGGCGCGACGCACCCTGCTCGCCAGAGGAATCCTCGAACTGGTCGAGCAGCATCTTCCCCACGCCCTTGCCCTGCGCCTCGGGATCGACCGCGAGCAGAAGCAGTTCGGCTTCGTCGCTGATGGTGCGATGCAGGCTGAAGCCGAGCGTCCGTCCGCCCGTCTTGGCAAGCACCAGCGACACCCCGCTCATCGGCAGGATGCCCGCGCATTGCGAGCGCGACCAGGCCTCGCCATGGTGCGGATCGAAGGCGCGGTCCATCACCGCCATGACATCGTCGAGATCGTCGAATTCGCCGCGCAGCAGCATGACATGGTCCTGGGGCCGCGCCGTCGCCATCACACCGCTGCCTTGGGCTTGGCGTCGGGCGGGCGCCCGTAAAGCGGCTTGGGCGCCAGCTTGCGCAGGTCCTCGGGCAGGTCGAGCGCGCAGCCCGCATCGGGCCAGCCCTCGCGCGCTTCGCCGCTCCCCCGCGCCGCGATCAGCGTCGCCGCCCCCGGGCCGAGCAGCAGCGGCGCGCCGATTTCTTCCGCCGCCGCCTCGGGCGCAAGGCTCCGGTGCGGGCCGAGCTGAGTAAGGTCGGGGCCATCGAATTCCTGCACGAACAATTCGCCATGCCCGCCGGGCACCACTGCGGCGCGTGCGCCGGGCTCCTCGCCCGCACTCGCGGCAATCAGCGCCAGCGACGACATGCCGTCCAGGGGGATGTTCCAGCCGATCGCAAGGCCCTGCGCTGCGGCAATGCCGACGCGGATGCCGGTGAAGCTCCCGGGCCCCACGCCGACCAGGATGGCGTCAGGCTGCCTCCCGTCGAGCAATTTCTCGATCATCGGCACCAGCCGCTCGGCATGGCCCCGCCCGATCACTTCCTGCTCGCGCGCCATCAGCCGCTCGTTCGCACCGAAAAGCGCGACGCTGCAGGCGGCGGTGGACGTGTCGATCGCCAGGATCATCGACGAGACTCCCTAAAGGCCCTCCGAAGGCCGTACGACAATGGGACATAAATGGCGGAAAAGCGCAAGCCTCGGGCGGCTGTCAGATCGCTTCGACGCTCGTCACCTCGGGGACATAATGTTTCACCAGCCCCTCGATCCCGCGCTTGAGCGTGATGGTCGAGGAAGGGCAGCCCGAACAGGCCCCCTGCATGGCAAGATAAAGCACGCCGTCCTTGTAGCCGCGATAGACGATGTCGCCGCCATCCTGCGCCACTGCGGGCCGGACGCGCGTCTCGATGAGGTCCTTGATCTGGTCGATGATGTCGGCATCGGCAGGATCGTCCTCGAAGGCCATTTCCTCGCTCGGCGCGACATGGATATCGGCGGCGCTGCCCGGCTTGAACAGCGGCGCCTCGGTGACGAAATGGTCAAGCAGGATCTGGAGCACTTCAGGCTCGAGCTGCGTCCATTCGACCGTCGGCGCGGCGCTGACCGACACGAAATCGCGCCCGAAATAGACGCCATCGACCATGCCCGTCGCGAACAGCGCTTCGGCAAGTGGGCTGGCCTCGGCGCTTTCGGGGGTCGGAAAATCGCGTCCGCCGGCCTCCATCACCGTGCGTCCGGGAAGGAATTTGCGGGTCGCCGGATTGGGCGTGGCTTCGGTCTGGATCAGCATGGGCCTGATGTGGGGTCGATGGCGGGGCGATCAAGCCTCGCCATTCTCGCCCGGTGCCTTCCAGCTGTCGTCAAGCATCTTGATGATCGCCGAGAAATCCTTGCCCGCGCCGCCACGGTCGACGAAGCGGCTATAGAGTTCCTCCGCATGCGCCCCCATCGGGGTATAGGCCTCGTTATTGTCGGCGGCTTCCATCGCGAGCTTCAGGTCCTTGAGCATCAGCGCCGCGGCAAAGCCGCCTTCATAGTCGCGGTCGGCAGGCGTTTCGGGACCGACGCCCGGCACCGGGCAATAGCTGGTCATCGACCAGCTCTGCCCCGAGGCCTTGGAGGAAATGTCGTAGAAGGTCTGGAGGTCGAGCCCCAGTTTCTCGGCCAGCGCAAAGGCTTCGCAGGTCGCCACCATGGTCGCGCCGAGCAGCATGTTGTTGCAGATCTTGGCGGCCTGCCCCGCGCCGGGACCCCCGGCATGGATGACCGCCTTGCCCATCTTGTCGAGAATGGGCTGGGCGCGCCCGAAGCCGTCTTCGCTTCCGCCCACCATGAAGGTCAGCGTGCCCGCATCGGCGGCGGCGATCCCGCCCGAAACGGGCGCATCGACCATCGTCAGTCCCGCCTCGGCGGCCTTGGCCTCGACGTCGCGCGCGGTGGCGACGTCGATGGTCGAACAGTCAATGAGGATCGCCGACTTGTCGGCATGGGGAATGACGCTCTCGGCGTAGACGGCGGCGACATGCTTGCCCGCCGGCAGCATGGTCACCACGGCTTCGGCGCCCTTGACCGCGCTCGCGGCGTCGCTGGCAGGGGTGCAGCCCTTGTCGCGCGCCTTGGCCATCGCCTCTTCCGAAAGGTCGAAGGCCAGGACCTCATGTCCCGCCTTGGCGAGATTGGCGGCCATCCCGCCACCCATGTTCCCAAGTCCGATGAAGGCGATCTTCGCCATGCTTACTCTCCTGATGTTTCCTGGCCAGCGGGCTGACCGAGATAGGCTTCGATGTCCAGACCGTCGGCGCCCGTCGCGGCGACGAAGGCGTCGCGCTCGTCGATGATCACGTCCATGTCCCAGACGCAGATCGACTGCCGCTCGTTGGCAGGCGCGAACTTCGCGCTCCCTGCGGGCGCAACCCAGGTGACGAGCTTCAACTCGTTATGATTGTCCCACCGGCCGCACACCAGATAGTCGCCCACCGGGGCCTGGTGGAAAATGACGAAGCCGACGCCCGGGCGGCGCGCATCGCTCGGCGGCTGGGGCAGGGCAGGGGCGATGGCGTCCTGCCATCCCGCGAAGCGGCCGGGATCGAATGTCTCGCCCGGCGCCTCGATCGAATGGCATTTGAGCCGATAGCCATGCGCGCTCTCGACCCCCAGCCGCCGCGTCGGGCGCGGCGGAAGGTGCGGGTTACCGAGCGCGCGGAGGCTCATTTGCCCTTCCAGTTCCCCGGCCGCTTCTCGACAAAGGCCTTCATGCCCTCGGACTGGTCCTCGGTGCCGAACAGGCCGTGGAACAGCCGCCGCTCGAACTTGATGCCTTCGGCCAGCGTCATTTCATAGGCGGCATTGACCATTTCCTTGTTGGCCATCGCTGCCAGCGGCGCCATTCCCGCGATCGTCCGCGCGGTGGCCATCGCTTCGTCGAGCAGTTTGTCGGCAGGCACGACCTTGGCCACCAGCCCGCTCGACAGCGCTTCTTCGGCGCCCATCATCTCGCCGGTGAGGCACATGTGCATCGCCTTGGCCTTGCCGACCGCATGGGTGAGGCGCTGCGATCCGCCCATTCCGGGCGTCACGCCCAGCTTGATTTCGGGCTGGCCGAACTTGGCGCTGTCGGCGGCGATGATGAAATCGGCCATCATCGCGACTTCGCAGCCGCCACCCAGCGCATAGCCCGCCACCGCCGCGATCCACGGCTTGCGCGTCGCGGTGACCTTTTCCCAGCCGCCGAAGAAATTCGCCTTGTACATGTCGGCAAATCCCTGGTCCTGCATTTCCTTGATGTCGGCGCCTGCGGCAAAGGCCTTTTCCGAACCGGTGAGGACAAGGCAGCGCTGGCTGTCGTCGCCGTCATAATCGGCAAAGGCCTCGATCAGTTCGCCAAGGACCTGGCTGTTGAGGGCATTGAGCGCCTTGGGCCGGTTGAGCGTGACCAGCGTCACGCCATCGGACTGTTTCTCGACGAGGATCGTTTCATACTGGCTCATGGCTTAGCTCTCCGGGAAAGGGGTCCAACGTTCGGATGCGGTGAGGGGAGCGAAGAGTGCATCGACCAATTCGTCGCTGACCGCTTCGGGCGTGGGCGGATCCCATTGCGGCGCATTGTCCTTGTCGATGAGCAGCGCGCGCACGCCCTCGATGAAATCATGCGTGCGCACCACCTTGGTCGCCAGCGCATATTCGGCCTGCATTTCCTCGGCGAAATCCTCGCGTCCGGCGCCTTCGCGCACCAGCCGCAGCGAGACCTTGCACGATAGCGGGCTCTTGGCGCGAAGCGTCGCCAGTTCATTCTCGGCCCAGTCGCTTTCGCCCGCTTCCAGGCTGGCGATGATGTCCTCGAAGGTCGCATGCTGGAAATGCTTGGCGATGCGCGGCATGCTTTCGGCGATGCGCGCTTCGGGCGGGGTCGCCGATGCCGCGCCCAGCATTCCCTGCAGCCGTTCGGGCGCCGAGGCGATCCGCTCCTTGAGCGCTTCGAGTTCGCTGCTCTCGACATAATGGGTGGCAAGACCGAGGTCATAGCATTCGGCCCCGTCCATCCGCGCACCCGTCAGCGCCATGAATTCGCCGACATGGCCCGGAAGGCGCGACAGGTAGCGCCCGCCGCCGACATCGGGGAAAAGCCCGATCCCCGTCTCGGGCATCGCCAGCCGCGTATTCTCGGTGGCGACCCGATAGGTGCAGGGCAGCGAGATGCCCACGCCCCCGCCCATGGTGATGCCGTCCATGAAGGCGGCAACGGGCTTGGGATAGGTGAAAAGGAGATGGTTGAGCCGATATTCGGCATGGAAGAATTCGGCCGCCGCGCGCCCGTCTTCCTTGCCCGACTTGTAAAGGAGAACGACATCGCCGCCCGCGCAGAAACCGCGCCCCTCGGCATGGTCGATGATGACCGCGTCGATATCGGGATCGCTCCGCCATTCGAGCAGTGCCGCGCTCATCGCTTCGCACATGTCGAGGGTGAGGGCATGGATCGCCTTGGGGCGATTGAGGCGGATCCGGCCCAGTCGGCCTTCCCGCAGGATCAGCACATTCTCGCTCATCTCGGTCCCTACTGGCGCAGCATTTCGCGGCTGACGATCAGCCGCATGATCTGGTTGGTGCCCTCGAGGATCGAATGGACGCGAAGGTCGCGCCAGAACCGCTCGATGGGATAGTCCTGCAGATAGCCATAGCCGCCGTGCAGCTGCAGCGCCCGGTCGACCACCGAGGAACCGGTGTCGGTCGCGAGCCGCTTGGCCATCGCCGCGAACTTGGTCTTGTCGGGCGCATTCTCGGTCACCTTGACCGCCGCGGCATAGAGAAGCACGCGGGCGGCCTGCAATTCGGTTTCCATGTCGGCCAGCATGAACTGGGTATTCTGGAAATCGGCGATCGACTTGCCGAACTGCTTGCGATCCCTGGTATAGGCGATCGCTTCGTCGAGGCAGCGCTGCGCCCCGCCCAGCGAACAGGCACCGATGTTGAGACGACCGCCATCGAGGCCCATCATCGCGATACGGAAACCCTCGCCCTCGCCGCCGATGCGGTTAGAGACCGGAACCCGCACCTCATCGAAATTGACCTGCCGCGTGGGCTGCGAATGCCAGCCGAGCTTCTTCTCGTTGGCGCCGAAGCTCACGCCTTCCATGTCCTTCTCGATGACCAGCGCGCTGATCCCCTTGGGACCCTCCTCGCCGGTGCGGGTCATTACCACATAGACCTCATTCTCGCCCGCGCCCGAAATGAAGGCCTTGGACCCCGACACGACATAATGGTCGCCGTCGCGAACCGCCTTGGTCTTGAGCGCCGCCGCATCCGACCCCGACGAAGGCTCGGTGAGGCAATAGCTCGCCATCCGCTCCATCGTGATCAGCGAGGGCAGATATTTGTCCTTCAGCTCCTGGTCGCCGAACCGGTCGATCATCCAGCTCGCCATGTTGTGGATCGAGATGAAGGCGCTGGTCGACGGGCAGCCATAGGCCATCGCTTCCATGATCAGCGCCGCCTCGAGCCGCCCGAGCCCGATCCCGCCCGATTCCTCGGACACGTAGATGGAGCCGAAGCCGAGCTCGGCGGCCTGCCGGATCACGTCCTTGGGAAAGATATGCTCCTCGTCCCATTTGCCGGCATGGGGCGTGATCGCGTCGGCGGTGAATTTCTGCGCCATTTCGAAGATCTGGCGCTGATCGTCTGTAAGGTCGAACTGGGTCATGGCGCGGCCCCTAGCACCGCAATTCGGGGTTGGGGAAGGGGGTGGTTAGCGGCAGCGCAGATAGACCGTGCGCCGCGCCCGATCATCGGGGCTGCGCACCAGCTCCTCGCCATCGACTTCAACAACCTCAGAAACGCCTTCGGAATTGGTGAAACGGAACCGCCCGCCGCCCATGATTTCGGCCAGCGTCGACAATTCGCCGCGATAGGCAAAGCCCTGGTCGAAAAGCTCGACATATTCGTCCATGTAGAGATTGTCGGGATCGCAATCGGCATGGCTCGCTCCGTAAAGCCCTTCATGCCGCGCCAGCGCCGAACGGTCCGAAAGGTCATGCGCCGCCGCCGCCTCGACCGCCTCGCCCGGCACCGCCTGCGCCTCTTCCCGCTCGCACGCGGAAACGAGCAAGGCCATCACCGCAAGGTGCCAGGGCCGCATCAGGCGGTGCAGCGATTGTAGCTGAGCGACCCGGTCAATTGCTGGTCATCGAGATCGCGGCGAACGAGGCTCTGCCCGTCCTCCTCGACTTCGAGCGCGATCTTGCGGCTCCACTTCTGCCCCTCGCCCTCGAATTCGAAAATGGCGATGAGGCGATGCGGCTCGGCCTCGCTGATCTCGTCGAGCATCGCGGTGGATTCGTAGAAGACGAGCCGGTCGGCCTCGACTTCCATCCGGCCCTTGGCATCGCCGCGGCTGTCGTCACAATCGCCGGGCGTCATGCCCCAGGTGCCGCGCAGTTCGCGCGGGATCTCGTCGGCCATCACCGCATCGGCCTGCGCCCCTTCCCCGACCGAATCGACGGGAGGCGGCGCAACCTCGCTTTCGCTCGAACAGGCGCCGAACAGAAGGAACAGGGGGAGTAGATAGGACTGTCTAACCATTGCCGACCAACGCCTCGGCCTCGATTTCGACCCGCCATTCGTCGCGTAATAGCTGCTTCACGACGACCATGGTGGCGGCGGGCCGAACGTGGCCGAAAAACTCGGCATGGACCTTGCCCACCGCATCGCCATCGGCGGCATCGGTGATGAACATGCGGGTGCGTACCACATCGCTCGCCGCGCCGCCCAATTCCTCGATCGCCTGCACCGCGATGGCAAAGCATCGCCGCGCCTGCGCCGCCGCATCGCCCGGTGTGGAGCTTCCGTCCGTCTCGACCGGCCCCGTCCCCGCGACGAGGATCCGGTCCCCCACGCGCACCGCGCGCGAGAAACCGTAGAGCGCTTCATAAGGCGAGGTACCGGAGGTGCGCTCCAATTCAGCCCTCGCTCTCGGCATAATCGTCGGCGCCGAGGAAATGGAGCGAGACATAAGGCTCCTCGCCCAGGACGCGGCTGTCGTGCGGATGGGCGGGAACGTGGAAAAGATCGCCTTCGCGCATCTCCACGCTTTTCCCGCCCTCCATCTCGGCAGTCGCGCAGCCCGACACCACCAGCCCGACATGCTCGACGCGGCAGAAGGGCTCGCCCATCGCCTTGCCCACATCCTTGGCCCAATGCCATCCGGGCTCATAGGTAGCCCGCCCGATCGTCATCCCGCCCAGCCGGACGATTTCGAACCGCCCCTTGGGAAATTCGCGCACCTCGTCGGGCCGCTCGAACCGCTTCAGAATGACTTGGGCGTCCACCCTCTTACCCCATCGTCGGGATGACGAAGGCTTCCTTGTGATCGCCTTGCGCGCTGCCGTCGGGCCAGCGCTGGGTCACCGTCTTGATCTTGGTCCAGAAGCGCACGCCCTCCGGGCCATGCTGGTTGACATCGCCAAAGCCCGAGCGTTTCCAGCCGCCGAAGGTGTGATAGCTCACCGGCACCGGAATGGGCACATTGACCCCGACCATCCCGACATTGACCCGCGCCGCGAATTCACGGGCGGCGTGGCCGTTGCGGGTGAAGATGGCGACGCCATTGCCATATTGATGGTCGCTCGGCAGGCGCACCGCTTCATCGAAGCTGTCGGCGCGCACCATCTGGAGGACGGGGCCGAAAATCTCTTCCTTGTAGCTTTCGAAATCGGGCTTCACATGGTCGATGAGGGTCGGCCCCACGAACCAGCCGTCGGTGCCCTGCAGCGTCAGCCCGCGCCCGTCGACGACGATCTCGCCGCCTTCCTCGGCGCATTTGGCGATCCAGCCCTCGACCTTCTCCTTATGCTCGCTGGTCACGACGGGGCCGTAATGGGCGTCGGGGTCGGTCGAGACGCCGACCTTGAGGCTTTCGATCGCGGGGACGAGCTTGTCGCGAAGCCGCGCCGCGGTGTCCTCGCCCACCGGGACCACGACCGGAAGCGCCATGCAGCGCTCGCCCGCCGACCCGAAGGCCGCGCCCGTGAGATCGTTGACCACCTGGTCGAGATCGGCGTCTGGAAGGACGATGCCATGGTTCTTGGCGCCGCCGAAGGCCTGCACGCGCTTCCCGTTGGCGGTGCCCTTCGAATAGATATATTCGGCGATCGCGGAGGAGCCGACGAAGCTCACGCCCTTGATGTCCTCATGGTCGAGAATGGCATCGACCATTTCCTTGTCGCCATGCACGACGTTGAGGATGCCGTCGGGAAGACCCGCTTCCTTCATCAGTTCGGCAAGTCGCAGCGGAACCGAGGGATCGCGCTCGGAGGGCTTGAGGATGAAGGCATTGCCGACCGCGATGGCGGGGCCGAACATCCACATCGGGATCATCGCGGGGAAATTGAACGGGGTGATGCCCGCGCCGATGCCAAGCGGCTGGCGCATCGAATAGACATCGATGCCGGGGCCCGCGCCCTGCGTATATTCGCCCTTCAGAAGATGCGGAATGCCGCAGCAGAATTCGATCACGTCGAGGCCGCGCTGCACGTCGCCACGGCTGTCGGCGATCACCTTGCCATGCTCGGAAGACAGCATCTCGGCCAGTTCGTCCATATGGGCTTCGACCAGTTCCTTGAACTTGAAGAAGACGCGGGCGCGCTTCTGGGGGTTGGTCGCGGCCCATTCGGGCTGGGCGGCCTTGGCGGCGTCGATCGCCTGCTGGAGAAGCGCGGCGTCGCCGAGGCCGACTTCGGCCTGCTGCTTGCCTTCCGACGGGTTCCACACCTGGTGGGTGCGGCCGCTTGCCGATACGTGACTGCCGTTGATGAAATGGTCGATGCTACGCATGATTTTCCTCGTGCCTGACTGGTTTTGCGGCTTGCCCTAGCCAAAGCTTGGCACAAATGCCAGTTGATGCAGGCCCAAAGGAGATTGCCATGCGTCTGACTGTTCTCGCTCTCGCCCTTGCCACTTCCACCGCCGCTATCGCGCACCCGCAGGAAGCGCATCAGCATGCGCCCGCGAAGGCGCAGGAAGCCGGCCACCAGATGATGCACGAAGCCCGCGACAAGGCTCTCCTCGAAGCCGCCTTCGAGGTGGACGAAGCGCGGCTGCGCGCCGACATCGACCGGCTGGTCGCCTTCGGCACCCGCCACACTTTGTCATCACAGGACGATCCCGAACGGGGTATCGGCGCGGCGGTCAGCTGGGCGATGGATGAGATGCGCCATGACGGCCTCACAGTCGAGAGGGTGTGCGACACCGTCACCGGCGACCGCATCCCTACGCCCACGCGGGTCTGCAACGCGGTCGCGATCCAGCGCGGCACCGAGCGGCCCGACGACGTGGTCATCATCACCGGCCATATCGACAGCCGCGTCACCGATCCGCTCGATTTCACTTCGGACGCACCGGGCGCCAATGACGATGGCTCGGGCACCGTCGCGGTGATCGAGGCCGCGCGCATTCTCTCGAAAAGGCAGTTTCCCGCGACCATCGTCTATGCCGCGCTGTCGGGCGAGGAGCAGGGGCTGTTCGGGGGACGCATCCTTGCCGACCATGCCGCCGCGGAAGGCTGGAACGTGATTGCCAATCTCAACAATGACATCATCGGCAACAGCTGCGGCTCGGACGGCCATTGCGAACCGGACGTTGTCCGCCTTTTCTCCGAAGGCCCGCGCCGCCAGGGCTATGACGAACGCCTCGGCGCGATGCAGCATCGCCTCGGGGGCGAAAATGACGCGCCCAGCCGCAACCTCTCGCGCTATCTCGATGCGCTCGCCGAGCGGCTGCCGCAGCTCGGGCTCGACGTGCGGCAGATCTGGCGCACCGACCGCTGGGGGCGGGGAGGCGACCATATCCGGATGCTCGAAAAGGGCTTTCCGGCGGTGCGCTTCACCGTCGCGGTCGAGGATTATGACCATCAGCACCAGGACCTGCGCACCGAGGACGGCACTTTCTACGGTGATGTCGCGGCCGAGATGGATTTCCCCTATCTCGCCAAGGTCACGCGCCTCAATGTCGCCGCGCTCGCCGCGCTGGCCAGCGCGCCGCCCCCGCCCTCGGGCGTGAAGGCGAGCGGCGCGGTCTCGACCGATACCGAGGTCAAATGGAACGCGGTCCCTTCGGCCGATCATTACCAGGTCTGGATGCGCCGCACCGATGCCGCCAATTGGGAAAAGCATGGCCACATTGCCGCGACTGCCTGCACCGACGGGCAATGCTCGGCGACCCTCGACGGCATTCGCGTCGACGACTGGATCTTCGGGGTGGCGGCGGTCTCGAAGGGCCATCATGCCAGCCCCGTGGTCGCGGCAGTGCCGGGCGGCGATTTCCGCCCCATCGAGGAAAGCGGAGAGGACGATTGAGCGGTTCTGAGGGGAGGGCATTTTTGGCGCCGCGATTGAACCATGGCGCCCCCTCCCGCATTGGCAGGACATGACACGCCAATCGAAGGGGCTTCCGACCCCCAAGCAGATCCTGGAATTCATCGAATCGAGCGACCAGCCCGCGGGCAAGCGCGAGATCGCGCGCGCCTTCGGCATTCGCGGCAATGACAAGATCGCCCTGAAACGGATGCTGCGCGACATGGCCGACGAAGGGTTGATCGACCATTCGCCGGGCCGCGCCTTTCACAAGATGGGCGGCGTGCCACGCGTCACCGTGCTTCGAGTGGTGTCGGTCGATGACGGGCAGGTCTGGGCCGAACCCGAAAACTGGCAGGCCGAAAGTCCCAAGCCGCGCCTGCGCGTTCAGCAGAAGGGCAAGCGCAGCGCGCTCGCGGTCAACGACCGCATCCTGGCTCGCACCGAAGAGGCGGGGAAGGGCCATGTCGCTCATGTGATGAAGAAGCTCGCCCGCTCGGCCGAGATGCTGATGGGCGTGGTGCGCAAGGAAGGCAAACGCCACTTCCTTGCTCCCATCGACAAGAAGCAGCGCACCCATTTCGAACTGTCGGACCTGGGCGATGCCGAGGTCGGGGACCTGGTGCTCGCCGAACCGGCGGGCAAGGAAAAGCGCAATGTCGCCAATGTCGATGCGGTGCTCGGCGATCCCTTCGCGCCCAAGAGCTTCTCGATGATCGCCATCCACAAATATGGCATCCGCCACGAATTTCCCGAGGCCGTGCTCAAGGAAGCCGAAAAGGTCGCAAAACAGCCGCTCGGCTCGGAGCGCGAAGACCTCACCCATCTGCCGATCGTCGCGATCGATCCCGTCGATGCGCGCGACCATGACGATGCCATCTGGGCCGAACCCGACGAGGATGAAGGCAATCCGGGCGGCCACAAGGCGATCATCGCCATCGCCGATGTCAGTTACTATGTCCGCCCCGGCAGCGAACTCGACAAGGAAGCGCGCAAACGCGCCAACAGCGTCTATTTCCCCGACCAGGTCGTCCCCATGCTTCCCGAGCATCTCTCGGCGGGCATCTGCTCCCTGAAGGAAGGCGAGGACCGTGCCGCGATGGTCGCCCATCTCACCCTCGACAGCGGCGGCAATATCAAGGCGTGGCGCTTTACCCGCGCCAAGGTGCGGATCGCCGCCAACATTGCCTATGAGGATGCGCAGGCCGCGATCGACGGCGAGAAAGGCCGCGTCGACCCCGACCTCGTCGAAAAGGCGCTGAAACCGCTGTGGCAATGCTGGAAGGTCCTGCTTGCCGCGCGCAACTCGCGCGAACCCCTGGACCTCGACCTGCCCGAACGGCGGGTCGAACTCGACGAAAAGGGCCGCATCATGTCGGTCGCTCCGCGCGAACGGCTCGATGCCCACCGGCTGGTCGAGGATTTCATGATCGCCGCCAACGTCGCCGCCGCCAAGGCGCTCGAACGCAAGAAGGCGCCGGTGATGTATCGCATCCACGAAGTGCCCGACCGCGACAAGCTGCTGACGCTCAAGGATTATCTCAAGACTTTCGATGTCGAGTTCGCGCTTGGCCAGGTGGTGAAGCCGCAGACCTTCAACCGCATCCTCGAACGGATCGGGCCCGACCATGACAATCGCACCGAGATCACCGAACAGATCCTGCGCAGCCAGATGCAGGCCCGCTACGGCCCCGAACCGCTCGGCCATTTCGGCCTGGCGCTCGGTTCCTACGCCCATTTCACTTCGCCCATCCGCCGCTATGCCGACCTTCTCGTCCACCGCTCGCTCGTCACGGTGTTCAAGCTGGGCGAAGGCGGACTGCCCAAGGGCGAAGCCGAGGAATTCGGCCGCATCGGCGAGTTGATTTCGATGCTCGAACGGCGCGCGATGGAGGCCGAGCGCGAGACCGTCGACCGTTATGTCGCTGCCTATCTCGCCGACCAGGTCGGCCAGATCGTCCGCGCCCGCATCACCGGCGTGCAGCCCTTCGGCTTCTTCGCCACGGTCGAGGAACTGGGCGGCGACGGCCTCGTCCTCGCCAAGACGTTGGGCCGCGAATATTTCCGATACGACGAAAAGCGCCAGGCGCTGATCGGCGAGGACAGCGGCGAGGAATATCGCGCCGGCCAACGCCTCGAACTCAAGCTCGTCGAAGCCGACCCCGCCTCGGGCGCGCTTCGCTTCGAACTTCCCGAAGGCAGCTATGGCGGCGACAGCCAGGATGCTCCGCGCAAGCGCGGCGACCGCCGCCGCGGCGGGCGCAAGCCCCATCCCGGCAAGCGGCCAAAGCGCAAGGGCTGAAGTGGGCCCCGCCGGTTGACGGTCGGGAATGCGGCTGACAGGGTGCCACCATCAACATCAACGGGGAGGAAATGGATGCCGCACAAGTTCGTGATCAGCAAGGACAAGCGCGGGGAGTTCCGCGTTTCGTTCAACTATAACAGCGAGAAGATTTTCTGGACCGAAGGCTACAGCTCCAAGTCCAGCGCGAAGAATGCGATCGAATCGATCTTAAAGAACGGCCCGGGCGCCGAAGTCGTCGACGAAAGCTGACGGGAAAAGCCTCGAAAAGTAAGGCGTTGGGCTCCGGTTTTCCGGAGCCTTTTCTTTTGCCCTAGAGCCTTGGCAGCGTGACCCCGCGCTGCCCCATATATTTGCCCGCCCGGTCCTTGTAGCTCGTCTCGCACCGCTCGTTCCCCTTGAGAAAGAGGAACTGGCACGCACCCTCGTTGGCGTAAATCTTGGCAGGAAGCGGCGTGGTGTTCGAAAACTCCAGCGTCACATGTCCCTCCCAGCCGGGTTCGAGCGGCGTGACATTGACGATGATCCCGCACCGCGCATAGGTCGATTTGCCAAGGCAGATCACCAGCACGTCCTCGGGCACGCGGAAATATTCGACCGTCCGAGCCAGCGCAAAGCTGTTGGGCGGGATGATGCAGCAATCGGTCTGCTTGTCGACAAAGCTGTTCGACGCGAAATTCTTGGGATCGACCACCGCGGAATCGATATTGGTGAAGATCTTGAACTCGTCTGCGACCCGCGCGTCATAGCCATAGCTCGACAGGCCGTAGCTGATATTGCCTTCGCGCCGCTGCGCCTCGACGAACGGTTCGATCATGCCGTGCTGCTTGGACTGCTCGCGAATCCACTTGTCGGAAAGAATGCTCATGGCGCTTGGTGTGCCGCCTAAAAACTGTCCACGCAATCCTTCGACTTATCCACAGCGCGTCCACGAAAAATTTTAAATCGGCACGCACGGCCCGCGCTTTTGCTATAGAAGATCGTCCCATGGCCGAAGTGATTCAGATTGGCGAGGGCGGGGGCCCCGACGCGACGCAGCATCTCCCACAGAATATCGAGGCGGAAGCCGCGCTTCTGGGCGCGCTGATGATCGACAACCGCCTGGTCGAGGACGTGCAGATGAAGCTGCGCGCCGAACATTTCTTCGAACCGTTGCACGGCCGCATCTACGACGCGATCCTCAAGATGAACGATCGCAACATGGTCGCCAATCCGGTGACCCTCAAACCGCTGTTCGAGGCCGACGAGGCGATGAAGGAAGTCGGCGGCACCGGCTATCTCGCCACTCTCACCGGCTCGGGGGCGAGCGTCATCGGCGCGCGCGATTTCGCCAACCAGGTCTATGATCTCGCGCTCCTGCGCGCATTGGTCGATGTCGGCCGTGACATGGTCGAAGGCGCGCTCGACACCTCCGAGGACATCTCCCCGCTCCAGCAGGTCGAGGAAGCCGAAAGCGCGCTTTATCGCGTCGCCGAGGAAGGCGGCGCCGAAGGCAAGGCCAAAAGCTTCGGCGAAGCTACCAAGCTCGCGGTCGAGATGGCCGAACGCGCCCTCAATTCGGGCGGGCATCTGTCGGGCATCACCACCGGCATCGAAGGCGTCAACGCCAAGATCGGCGGCTTGCACAAGTCCGACCTCACCATCCTCGCGGGGCGTCCCGGCATGGGCAAGACCTCGCTCGCCACCAACTTCGCCTTCAACGCGGCGCAGCGCTGGGTGCAGGACCATGCCGACGGCATCGATCCGGCGAAAAGCGTCGGCGCTCCGGTCGCTTTCTTCAGCCTGGAAATGTCGGCGGACCAGCTGGCCACGCGTATCCTCGCCGAACAGTCGGGAATCAGCTCGGAAAATCTCCGCATGGGCAAGATTTCCAAGCAGGAATTCCAGAGCCTCGCCCGCGCCGCCGGGGAATTGTCGACGCTCCCGCTCTATATCGACGATACGCCGGGCCTCACCATCGCCGCGCTCCGCACTCGCGCCCGCCGCCTCAAGCGGCAGAAGGGCATCGGCATGGTCGTGGTCGACTATCTCCAGCTGCTCCAGGGCTCGGGCAAGGGCTCGGCGGGCGACAATCGCGTGCAGGAAATCTCCGAAATCTCGCGCGGTTTGAAACAGCTCGCCAAGGAACTCGACGTGCCGGTGCTGGCGCTCTCGCAGCTCAGCCGTGCGGTCGAGCAGCGCGAAGATAAAAAGCCGATGCTTTCCGACCTTCGCGAATCCGGCTCGATCGAACAGGACGCCGATATCGTGCTGTTCGTCTATCGCGAGGAATATTACGTCAATTCGCGCGAACCCAAGCGCCCGATCGAAGGCGACGACGTCAAGGTCTGGGAAGCGCATGAACAATGGCAGCGCGACATGGAGCGCGTCTACCAGATGGCCGAACTGATCGTCGCCAAACAGCGCCACGGCTCGACCGGCCGGGTGAAGATGAAGTTCGACGCCAACATCACCCGCTTCTCGGACGCACCGCTCGACGACAGCTACGCTCCGGAGCCGCGGGGGTAGTGGCGGCACCAAGGTTAGGGAAATGGCAATGGGCACATAGGCTATC
The DNA here is from genome assembly GCF_014195685.1 of Sphingomicrobium lutaoense. GTDB lineage: Bacteria > Pseudomonadota > Alphaproteobacteria > Sphingomonadales > Sphingomonadaceae > Sphingomicrobium > Sphingomicrobium lutaoense. The sequence continues at coordinate 295,088 of NZ_JACICF010000001.1, forward strand.
TGGAATTGCCGGCCTCTTAGCCACCGCTTTCCTGGCGCTTATATTTTTCAACGTTTACTTTGGTTTTCGTAGCCCGGACCTTCCGTGGCTAGTCCATGTCGGCGCGTGGGTCATCATGTTGACGCCATTCGTGGCCACCTATTTTGCGACCAGCAATAAGGGCATGGAAACGAGCAAATGGTGGCAGGCGCCTGCGATCGGACTTGGAATACAGCTATGCGCCGTCCTGCTCATGAACGGCGGAGCGTGATCGACCGTCAATCCTCGAGCATGTTGGGATCGCGAAGGCCCTGCCCGATATTGGCGCGGCACAATTCGCTTTCGACGCTGGTCACCGGATAGGCGCAATAGTCGGCGGCATAGAAAGCGCTCGGGCGATGGTTGCCCGAAATGCCCACCCCGCCGAAGGGCGCGGTCGACGGCGCGCCATTGGTCGGCTTGTTCCAGTTGATCACGCCCGCGCGCACATTGGCCCAGAACTTGTCATAATATTCGGGCGTGCGCGTCAGGACGCTCGCTGCCAGCCCGAAGCGCGTGCGATTGGCCTCGTCGATCGCTTCGTCGAAATCGCGCACCCGGATCAGCTGCAGCACCGGCCCGAAGATTTCCTCGTCGGGGCGGTTCTTTACATTGGTAACGTCGATGATCGCAGGGGTGAGATAGGGCCGTTCCTCGTAAGGACGGTCGAGCCTGCGGATGGGGGTGCCGCCCTTCATCATCAGGTTCATATATTGATCCTGCACCATGTCGGCCGCCTCATTGTCGATCAGCGGCCCCATGAAGGGCTGGGGATCGGCATGGGGATGGTCGACCATGATGCGATCGACCAGTTTGAGCGTTTCCTCGAGGAGCTGTTCATGCCCTTCCTCGGGAACGATGAGGCGACGCGCGCAGGTGCAGCGCTGTCCCGCCGACAGGAAGGCCGACTGGGTGATGATCGCGGCGGCGGCATGAATGTCCTTCATGTCCCAGGCGACCAGCGGATTGTTGCCCCCCGCCTCGATCGCCAGCAGCTTCTGCGGCGTGTCGGCGAACTGGCGATGAAGGATCTTGCCGACCTTGGCCGAACCGGTGAACAGCAATCCGTCGATGCCCGGATGCGATGCCAGCGCCTTGCCTTCGTCGGGCCCGCCGATCAGCAGGCGGAGAACCCCTTCGGGCACCCCCGCTTCATGGAAACAGTCGACGAGGAAGGCCCCGCTCGCCGGGGTCTTCTCGGATGGCTTGAACACCACCGCATTGCCCGCCAGCAGCGCGGGCACGATATGGCCGTTGGGCAGGTGCGCGGGGAAATTGTAAGGGCCCAGCACCGCGAGCACGCCGTGCGGCTTGTGGCGCACTGCCACCTTGCTCCCCATCGCGGCTTCGGAGGTGCGGTTGGGAGTGCGCTCGGAATAGGCCTTGATCGAGATATCGACCTTGCCCACCACCGCGCCGACTTCGGTCTTGGCTTCCCAGAAAGGCTTGCCCGCCTCGCGCGCGATGAGGTCGGCGAATTCCTGTTCCTTTGCGCGCACCACATTGGCAAAGCGGCGCAGCGTCTCGGCGCGATAGGTGAAGCTGTGGGCGGCCCATTCGGCCCAGCTCTTGCGGGCGATCGCCACTTCCTCGGCGGCATCGCCGATCTCGCCGGTCCAGATTTGCTCGCCCGTTGCCGGTTCAGTTGAAATCAGCGTCATCGCAGCGTGGGCCTCGCAGTTCCGAACCGCATGGTCAAGGCGCTTTTACCATGGCCTCGCCCATCCGTCGCACCGCCGCGATCTTGGCGTCGAGAAGCGACCAGTCGTCGCTCTCGGCGATCGCGTCCCAGATCGCCTCGACTTCCTCGATATGCATGCTGCACGGCTGGGGATCGGACCAATAGGCATGGCTGCGCTCGCCTTGCCGTCCCTCCAGCAAGGCGGCGATCCGGCGAAAGGCCTCGTCGCCATAGGCACCTTCGGAGCCGGGGTCGCGGCCGCCGCGCCAGTCGAAATAGAAACGGTCGATGGTCACGCTTTTCTGCCCCAGCGCGGCAACCATCCACTGCGCCAGCTCGCGGTCTTCCTTCTCGGTAGTTCGTGCCACGCCGAGCCGCCCCAGCATCGCCTCGATCAGCGCCAGGTCGAACCGCCGCGACCAGTCGCCGAGGATCGCTTCGAGCGGTGCCGCCTCGGCGATGAGCGACAGGCAGCCTCCCAGTTGCGCAAGGTCCCAATGGATGGCCTCGGGCTGGCGACCGAAACTGTAGAGCCCCGTTTCATCGAAATAGGCAGCGGTGAATTTCTCGTCCCAGGTGGGCGTGAAACGCCATGGCCCATAATCGAAACTCTCGCCGGTGATCGCGATATTGTCGCTGTTGAGAACGCCATGGACGAAGCCTGCCGCCATATAGCTCGCGGCCAGCCCCGCGGTCGCGCTCGCGACGAGGTCGAACAGTCGCTCGGCCCGCTCGCCCGCCGTCCCCTGCGGCGGCTCGCCATAAAGATGTTCGAGGCAATAATCGGTCAGCGCCTCCAATGCGGCGCGATCCTCCAGAAAGGCCTGCCGCTGGAAATTGCCGATGCGGATATGGCCGTGCGACAACCGCGTCAGAACGCTCGACCGGGTAGGCGAGGGCTCGTCGCCGCGCCACAATTCCTCCCCCGTCTCATAGAGGGCGAAGGTCTTGGAGGTGTTGACCCCCAGGGCCTCGAGCATCTCGGTAGCAAGAATTTCGCGCACCCCGCCCTTCAGGGTCAGCCGCCCGTCGCCCCGGCGGCTCCACGGCGTCTGCCCGCTTCCCTTGGTGCCAAGGTCCAGCAGCCGCCCGTCGGGCCCGCGCAGCTGGGCAAAGAGAAAGCCGCGCCCGTCGCCGAGATCGGGATTGTAATGGCGGAACTGGTGCCCGTGATAGCGCAGCGCGAGCGGGGTCTGGAGATTGTCGGGAAGCGGCGCGAAACGGCCGAAATGCGCCGCCCGCTCCGCTTCAGAGAGGTCACCAAGGCCCAGCGTGGCGGCATGGCGGTGGTTGAAGAAACGCTCCTCGACCTTGGGAAAATCGGCGGCCTCGACCCGATCGTAGAAGGCATCGCCCAGCGTCAGGATGCGCGGGTCGGGACGATAGGGTTGCGATTGCGCCATCGCCCCGCGATAGGGGAGGCGAGAGGAAAGCGATAGTGGCCGACTATAAGGATCGATATTGGAACAGCGCCGACGGCGCGATCAAATTGCATTATCGCGACTATGCCGGCCCGATGGACGGCCCGCCGATCATCTGCATGCCCGGCCTGACGCGCAACGCCCGCGATTTCGAACCCGTCGCCGACCGCTTCGCGGGCGAATGGCGCGTGATCGCGGTGGAGTTTCGCGGTCGCGGCCTGTCGGGCTGGGATCCCGATCCCGAACGCTACGACCCGCCCACCTATGCCGCCGACATATTGAAGCTCCTCGACCAGCTCGGCCTTGCCGACGCGGTCTTCGTCGGCACTTCGCTCGGCGGCATCGTCACCATGCTCTTGAGCGCCACCGACGGCGAACGGATCGCGGGCGCGCTCATCAACGACATCGCGCCCGAACTGCACGAACCGGGCATCGAACGGATCCGCGGCTATGTCGGCAAACAGCCGATCTACGAAAGCTATGCGGTCGCCGCCGCCGCGCTCAAGGAACGCATCGGCGACATCTATCCCCGCTGGGACCTTGCCCAATGGGAAGTCTTCGCCCGCCGCCTCATGCGCGAGGTAAAGGGCGGGGTGCAGTTCGACTATGACCCCCGCATCGCCGACAATGTTTTGAAATCGAGCGAAGCGAGCATGGATGCCTGGCATCTCCTCGGCGGCCTCGCCGAGATCCCCGTGACGATCCTGCGCGGCGAACTCAGCGACCTCTTCACCGAGGAAATGGCCCAGCGCATGCTGAAGGAACTGCCCAGGGCGAAGCTCGCGACCATCCCCGACGTCGGCCACGCGCCGAGCTTCGATGAACCCGAATCGCTCGCCGCGCTCGAAGAACTGCTGAAGCGCGTCCGTGCCGCCCAATGAAAAAGGGGTCGCCCGCTTGAGGGCGGCCCCTTTTCCTTCTCGGATCGGAAATCCCGCTTAGAAGCGGAAGCCCGCACCGATCAGCGTCTGCCAGTAATGAACGTCCAGTTCATAGTCGGCATAGCGCTGTTCGAGCTTGGCATAGCCATTGGTGCCGAGCTTGATCTCGCCGCCCACGCCGAACTTCACGCCGTCGAGCTTGATGTCGAGGACTTCGAGGTTGGTGTAGCCGACGGTGCCGTAAAGCAGCGCGCTCGATCCAACCGGAACGCCGGCACGGGCCGAGATCGCCAGTTCGCGATCGATATCGTCGCTCTTCTGCAGTTCGGCGGTGAAGCCGACGATGGCCTTGTCGCCCGCGGCGAAGTCATAGCCGACTTCGGCGCCATAGGTGAATTCCTCGGTGCCGAAGAGGTCGTCATCGGCGAGGCCGAGCGTCGCGCCGACGCGCGCACCTTCGAACGAAGCGGCGTCCTGCGCCACGGCGGGGGTCGCAACAAATGCTGCGGCAAGCGCGGCCGCACTAACAATCATTTTCACGGAAAAATTCCCTTTACTCTACGATAATCGGGCGCGGGAATGCGCCAGCGGCGGGGCAGGTAGGAATCCCCCTCCCGCTTGTCCACACCCGGGCGACGATTTTTTTGCCCTCGGCCTGGTCAGCTGCTGGCCAACCGCTCCAGCTTGGCGAGCGCCGCTTCGCGCCCCTCCTCGCTCGTCAGCGTCCCGATGAAGCGCCCCTCGCTGTCCATCAGGAACACCGCCGCGCTATGATCGACGCTATAGCCGCCTTCGCCGTCGGGTACTTTCTCGCTATGCACCGCGAACTGCTTCTTGACCGCCCCGATCTGCGCCTCGCTCCCGGTCAGCCCGATCACCGGCGTATCGAACAGCCTCGCATATTCGCCCACTTCGGAAGGCCCGTCGCGCTCGGGATCGACCGTGATGAAAAGGATGTCGAAAGCATCCTCGCCCACTTCGCGCCGCAGCTTCGCCAGCCGCGCCAGCGTCGTCGGACAGACATCGGGACAATGGGTAAAGCCGAAGAATACCGCGTGCGGCCGCCCCTCGAGCGAAGCGCTGCGGAACGGCTCGCCATCGCTTGCCACCAGCTCATATTCCCCGCCGATGCTCGACTGGAAATCCATCGCGCTTTCGGTCGGCTCGGGCTGGTTGATCCACATGAGGCCCGCGCCGACCGCCACCGCGGCCACCAGCGCCCAAAGGATCATGCGAACGGTCGAAAGGCTCATCAACGGGCTCCCGCTTCTTCGATGGATATGGTCAGTTCAAGGTCCGGCCCGTCCTCGAAGGACAGCATGACCGGCAGCTGCTCTCCTGCCGCAAGAGACCGCTCGAGGCCGGACAGCATGAGGTGCAGCCCGCCCGGCGCAAAGTCGATGTTTCGCCCGGGAGCGATCTCGACCCGCTCGACAGGCCGCATCCGCGCCACGCCATTTTCCTCGCGGCTTTCGTGCAGGCCCACCGATGCGGCGAGGGGAGAGGATGCCCCCGTCAGCACCGCCGGACAGTCGCCTTGGTTGGAGAGGCGGAAATAGGCCGCGCCCATCGCCTGCGCGGTGAGGCTTTCGCGCGCCCAGCCCTCACTCGCCACGGGCCGGGCGGCTTCGCAATCGACAACCCCGCCAGTCGAACAGGCCGCAAGCGCGAAGCAGGCACCGTAAAGAGAAGCAAGCCGAAACATGGCCGCGCGCCTAGCGCAGCCACACGCAGGCATCAATGCGGCGCTGACGGCCTCTCCAACTCCAGCCGCATCATGATGTCCCGCTGCACATCCTTCCCGATGGTGAAGCTGTGGACACCAAAGGGCTCGAATCCCTGCCGCTCGTAAAATCGGATCGCCTTGGGATTATCTTCCCACACGCCCAGCCAGATCGCCTCAATCCCCTCGTCGCGGGCAATGCCGAGCGCAAAATCGAACAGCGCCTTGCCCACGCCCGCGCCCTGGAAGGCGCCATCGACATAGATCCGCTCGATCTCGAGCGTCCGGCCCGCCACCTTCTCGGTCTGCGCCTCGTCCATGTTCAGCTTGAGATAGCCCGCCACTTCGCCGTCGACGCGGGCGAAGAAGAAATGCGACCCCACCGCCCCGATCTCGCCGAGGAGCTGCGCCTCGGCAAAGGCCTTCTCCAGATAGTCGGCAAAATCCTCGGGATCGTTCCCGCTTTCGAACGTCTCGATGAACGTCCGTCTCCCGATGGCGGCCAGGACGGCCACATCCTGCGGCCCGACCGCGACGATTTCGACATGCGACATCGCGCCACCGTGAAAGGCGGACGTGCGGGCGTCAAGCAGATGTCGATAGGAGAGTGGAGGCCCGAGCCGGAATCGAACCGGCGTGCAAGGATTTGCAGTCCTCTGCGTAACCACTCCGCCATCGGGCCTCATCGGCAGGAAACTGCGGATCATTGCATATGCCATAACCCGAGTTTGCAGTCTTCTTCGATAAGAGTTTGCAGTTTGAGTGGTATTTCGTTGTGATTTGAGTGGCTGATAGCGACGCGAAATTCACGACGCAAGAGGTTGCGCGATTTAAGAAGTCCGCAACAAAGTGCCCGGCAGAACCTTTCGATGGTATGCGCCAAAAGGTTTTATTGATCCCTTTTAGTGCGCGGCTATACTGTCATCGATTAATGTAAGCGGAGGGTGCAAGTTTGGTGCGTGATTCGAGGCGTTTGAAACGCCCTTCTCATCTGCAAGCCGTTCCTCTCGAAGTCTTGAGTGATTCTCACCGAGAATCAACTCTGCGGCTTTCCAGCTACTTCAGTCTTAGCATCTCCGGATCAGAGTTCCGTACGACTTCAGTCCAGCGCTCATTTTTCTGGAAAGACACGCCCATACGACGAGCCATCCGATCAGCGGTCTCGGCTAGCCTGCGTTCATAAGTATTTGAATCAGCAGTGTGATTGTTCACAGCACGGTCCCCCTTTTGCTTCGATATGTCACGATAAGCATGAAGCGCGCGCTTTTGCAACGGGCCGACTAATAGGAGTTTCGAATGGCGAACGAGCCGAAAGCGAAGACACATCCCGAGCTAGTAATTGGGATAGCGGGTCCGATCGGGATCGACATTGATGCGATGACCGACGAGATCACTCGTGCACTCAAATCGGTTGGATATGACTCTCATCCCATTCGTGTAACTCAATTGATGGAGAAATATGAGGCGCCCGGAGTGAAGAAGGCGAAAAAAGACTATTTTTCGCAAATGAATTACAAAATGGATTACGCAAACAAGCTTTGCGAAGTGGCAGACGACCCCGCTTTTCTCATGCGCGTGGCTGTCCAAGGAATTGCCCAGGTGCGGAGAGCTCAAAATGCCACGAAAGGTCAAAATTCGGCTACTCAAGGTGAAGGTGAGCCCACTGAGGAAGAAGACCCGCAGGTGCTGCCTTCAACGGCATACATTATCCGTCAGTTGAAACGTCCTCAGGAAGTAGAGCTGCTTAGGAAAATATACGGGAAGCTTTTTGTACTGGTGTCTGGTTACGGAAGCGAAGAACACCGTCGTGCCCGGGTTCTTGAGAAGGGCCGATCGACATTGCCAGTGTCAACCAAGCGTCCTGATTTAGAACGAAAAACCGCTGCACTGATTGAACGCGATCACGACGAAGGGTTAAGCAAGCACGCTCAGCATCTCCGTGATACTTTTCACCATGCGGACGTGTTTGTAGACGGCATCAATCGCGATCAGATGAAAACCGGCATTGAGCGCTTTTTTAACGCCTTTTTTGGGCGCGTTGATGTTGGGCCGACAAAATCGGAATATGGTATGTATGCGGCTAAAGCAGCATCACTGCGCTCGACCGATCTTTCTAGGCAAGTGGGTGCTGCTGCATTCACACAAGATGGGGATCTTATTTGCCAAGGATGTAACGAGGTTCCGAAAGCCTTTGGCGGAACATATTGGTATGGCGAAGAGCCTGATTATCGCGATGTTCGTCTAGGCTTTGATCCCAACGACAGTTTGAAAAAAGACGTAATCCGGGACCTTCTTGAAAAGCTAGAAGATGGGGGGCTTCTCTCTGCGGCTATTAAAGACGCAGTTTGGTCCGAAGACTTCGTCGACGAGTTATTGGGACGGGTAGAGAAAGACGCTCAGCATATCGGATGCCTTAAAGATTCTCTGATAACTGCTCTAACTGAATATGGCCGTGTCGTGCATGCCGAAATGGTTGCAATTTGCGACGCAGCGCGTCTCGGGAAGCCGCTGAAGGGGTCGATCCTCTACGTGACTACATTTCCTTGCCATGGCTGCACGAAACACATTCTCGCGGTGGGTATAAAACGTGTCGTGTACATGGAGCCTTATCCAAAGAGCCGTGCTAAAGAGCTTCATTCGCATGAAATTGAGATCGAAAAGTTAAGCGAAAATAAGCTATCATTTCTGCCATTTCTTGGCATTTCTCCGTATCGCTATCGTGACATATTTGAAAAACAATCTCGAAAGACGGGGGGAAAAGCCCGCACATGGTATAGCGAGGATGATGAACCTCGCCCAATGCTACCGATCTCCGATCCGATCTACCTAGAAAACGAAATGCTTGAGGTCGCGAAAATGGGGGGCTCCTTTGGGCCCGCTGGCGATCCAAAACCGCAAATCGATGAGTAACAAATCTGTTGTACAAATATCGGCAACGGGGCTTGCGACCCTGATGTTCTTACGCCTCAATCGTTGCTCATAGGAACGCACAAAAGTTAGCAGTTTGGAGCTCTTTCCTCTGGAGAGAAATTTCCAAGCCTCACGGCAAAAACTGCAAACTATCGCGGAAATCTGGGGATGTGCCCGGCTTTGCAGTCCTCTGCGTAACCACTCCGCCATCGGGCCTCGGAGGTGGAATGGGGCCGTTTGGTCTAGCCCGCCCCCGCTTGTCAACGCACTTGTTTCGACAAAATGCGGTGATCCGCGCTTGGCCTTGCCACCAAGGGCCGATAGAGACGGTTGAAAGCCAACTGTATTAGTGTCATACAACAGCTACGAGAAAAGGGAATGATTGTCATGTCCATGGCATTGCGAAAGGCGATGATCGACAGCCAGCTGCGCCCGCAGGGCGTGTCCGACCGGCGAGTGCTCGATGCCTTCCTCTCGGTCCCGCGCGAGGAATATCTCCCCGAAAATGTCCGCGCGCTGGCCTATCGCGACCGCTCGGTCCCGCTCGGCGATGGCCGTTCGATGCCGGCCGCCGCGGCTCTCGCCAGCCTCATCCAGTCGCTCGATGCCCGCCCGGGCATGTCGGCGCTGGCGATCGGACCGGGCGCTGCCTATGCCGCCGCGCTGCTCGCGCACATGGGCCTCAAGGTCGTCGCGCTCGACGAAAAGAAGCTTTCCGGCCCCACTCCCGAAGGCGCCACCTACCGGACCGGCAACCCTGCCGAGGGGCATGCCGATGCCGGTCCCTATGACCGCATCCTCATTCTCGGCGCGGTCGAGGAACTGACCGATGCCATCTGCGGCCAGCTTGCCGATGGTGGTCGCCTTGCCACCGGCCGCTTCGATCGCGGCGTCACTCGGCTCGCTGCCGGGGGGCGGGTCGATGGCCGGGTCAAGCTTGACGATTTCGCAGACGCACAACTGCCGTTGATCGAACAATTCGCTCGAAAACCGCAATTTGTGTTTTGATGTCCGCGTGACGGGAGGGAGAATCATGTCCACGAGAATGACGATGGCGCTGGCCCTCCTGGCCGCGGCAGCGACCCCTGCCTCGGCCGACACTCTCCAGGAAGCGCTGGCAAAGACCTACGCGACCAATCCCACCCTCAATGCCCAGCGCGAGGCGCTGCAGGCCACCGACGCGGGCGTGGCGATCGCCCGCGCGGGCGGCCGTCCCACCGTCACCGGCAGTGCCAGCCTCACGCGCACGCTCAGCCAGACGGGCTCGCTTACGCGCCAGAGCCTCGGACCCTTCTTCAACAGCAGCGTCGATCTCAACCTGCCGCTTTTCCAGGGCGGCACGGTGCGCAACGACATCAAGGCCGCCAAGGAGCGGGTGCGCGCGGGCCGCGCGACGCTGCGCGCGGTCGAAGGCGACCTCTTCGTCGAAGCGGTGGCCGCTTATATGGACGTGATCCGCGACCGCGCGACGGTCGAACTTAACCGCAACCAGGTCGAGGTACTCTCGACCAATCTGCAGGCGACCAGCGACCGGTTCGAGATCGGCGATTTGACGCGCACCGACGTTGCCCAGTCCGAAGCGCGCCTCCAGCTTGCCCAATCGAGCCTGCTCGCCGCCCAGAGCCGCCTTGCCGCCTCGGTCGAGAATTACCGCCGCGTGATCGGCGACATGCCGGACGATCTTGCCCCGCCGCCGCCGCTTCCCCCGCTCCCCGACAGCGCCGACGAAGCCGTGCGCATCGCGCTCGTCGATAATCCCGATCTTCTCGCCGCGACCCGCCAGGCCGAGGCGGCGGGCTATGACGTGCGTTCGACGCGCGGTTCGCGCTGGCCCACGCTCAGCGCCTTTGCCTCGGGGCAATATCTCAACACGCTCGCGGGCGATGTCGGCTTCAATCCCTTCACGCAGGCAAGCAATCCGCGCAGCGCCACCGCGACCAGCGCGGGCCTGTCGGCGCGGGTGCCCTTCTACCAGGGCGGCTTGCCCTCGGCACGGGTGCGCCGCGCCCGCGCATTGGAAGGGCAGGCACTCGAACAGATCATCGCCACCGAACGTTTCGTCGTCGCCGAGACGCGCTCGGCTTTCGCTGCCTATGAGGCCGCGGTGCAGGCGATCGAGGCAAACGAGGTCGCGGTGCAGGCCAATGCCCTGGCATTGGAAGGCGCCCGGCTCGAAAACAGCATCGGCAGCCGCTCGATCCTCGACGTGCTCAACGCCGAACAGGAATTTCTCAACAGCCGCGTCGCGCTCGTCACCGCGCAGCGCGACGCCTATGTCGCGGGATTCCGCCTTCTGAACGTGATGGGGCAGGCCGAGGCCGCCGACCTCAATCTCGATGCCGGCGCGCTCTACGACCCGCTCGGCAATTACCGCCGCATCGCCAATGACTGGAACGACTGGGCGGGCGAGGGGCGTCACCCGATCGATTCGACTCGTACCGTGCAGCCCCAGGAAGAGCCCGTGCCGCCTCCGCCCGCCATCACGCAGGGCGTGACACAAGGCGATCAATAAGCAATAGAAAGCGCATGAGCGCACCAGGCCAGCCTTCGATGGAAGACATCCTCGCCTCGATCAAGAAAGTGATCGCCGAGGAAAAGGAGTTCCGCCAGTCCGCCCCGCCGGGCCCCGGTGAGGATGACGAGGTGCTCGAACTCGACAGCAGCATGGAACAGCCCCCCGAAGCCGAAGCTGAGGGGGCCGAAGCCTCGTCCGCACCGCCGCCCGCCGCGGGAGACGAGGACGAGGTTCTCCTTGCCGAGGAAGCCGCGGGCACCAGCCGCGCCCGGCTTGATCAACTCGCGGGCATCGCTGCCGAGCGGCCCGAGGCCGCGGCGGGAAATCCGCTCGAGGACATGATCCGCGAGATGCTTCGCCCGGTGCTCAAAGCCTGGCTCGACGAGAAATTGCCGGGCATTGTCGATGAACATGTCCGCCGCGAAATCAGCCGCATCACGGGGCGCAAGCTCTAATCTTTTCCACGCCCTTACTCCCTGCTAGTCAGCGGGCATGAAAAAGCTCATCGCGCTCACCGCGCTCGCCGCCACGACCTTTCTCGTATCGCCCGCCGCCGCCCGGGAAATGACGCCCGAGGATCTGGTGAAGATGAAGCGCATGGGCGCGCCCTCGGTCTCGCCCGACGGGGCCGTCGCACTGTTCAGCCTCTCCTCGGCCAAGGAAGATCTCGCGGGGCGCGAAACCAGCCATCTCCTCCACAGCCTCGAAACCGGCGCGACCGTCGAGGCTTCCGAACTAGACCATTACAAGCCCCGCGGCGCGCGCTTCGGCGGCGATGGCGCGGTCTGGTTCGTCAGCGCCCATTCGGGAACCGACCAGGTCTATCGCATGATGCCCGGCGAGCCTGCGGTGCAGGTCTCGGCACTGGAAGGCGGCTCGATCGACGATTTCGTGCTGGCGCCCAATGTCTCCAGCGTGGTCCTCGTCGCCACCCGTGACATCAAGTGCGCCGACTTCGAATGCGCCAACGTCCCCGCGCCCGAAAAGGGCGACGGCGTGATGGAATATGACGAGATCTTCGTCCGCCACTGGGACAGCTGGGTCGAACCGGGCATGAAATCGCGCCTGTTCGGCTATCGCATCGAGAATGGGAAGATGGTCGGCGGTAAGCCGCTCGATCGCGGCCTCGATGGCAACACCCCCTCGCGTCCCTTCGGCGGGATCGAGGAAATCGACATCGCGCCCGGCGGCGAAGCGGTCTTCTTCGCCCAGCGCGCGGGTGGCCGGACCGAACCCACCTCGACCAATCTCGACATCTATTACGCCCCCATCGACGGCTCGATGGCACCCTACAATCTCACCGCCACCAACAAGGCGCATGACAATCTTCCCGCGGTTTCTCCCGACGGGCAGACCCTGGCCTATGTCGCGATGGCCCGCCCGGGCTACGAAAGCGATCGCCTCGTCGTCCACCTGCGCGACCTCAAGAGCGGCAATGTCCGCGCGCTGACCGCCGACTGGGACGCCAGCGTCGGCTCGCTCGAATGGACCCCCGACAGCCGCGCCCTCATCGTCGGCGTCGGCGAAACGCTCGAACATCCGCTCTACCGCATCGACGTCGCGACCGGACAGCGCACCCGCCTCACCGGCAAGGGCAATGCCAGCAGCCCCGTCGCGCTCCCCGACGGCCGCATCCTCTTCACGATGAACAGCCTCGAAGCGCCGAGCGACCTCTACCTCTACAGCGCCGGCCGCATCGAACAGCGCACCCATGTCAACAAGGCGCTCCTCGACGAGCTCGACCCGATCGAGGTCGAGACCTTCACCTTCAAGGGCGCCGACGGCGACACCGTCTGGGGCTACCGCCTCAAGCCCGCCGACCATGAAGGCAAACTTCCCGTCGCCTTCGTCGTCCACGGCGGCCCGCAGGGCAGCTTCGGCAACCTCTGGTCGAGCCGCTGGAACAGCCGCATGCTCTCCGCCCCCGGCTATGGCGTGGTCTCGATCGATTTCCACGGCTCGACCGGCTACGGCCAGGACTTCACCGACAGCATCAACCAGGACTGGGGCGGCAAGCCCCTCGAAGACCTGAAGCTCGGCCTCGCCCACGCCCTCGAGATGGACGATCAGCTCGCCGGCGACCGTATCTGCGCGCTGGGCGCCAGCTACGGCGGCTACATGATGAACTGGATCGCCGGCAAATGGCCCGAGCGCTTCAACTGCCTCATCAACCACAACGGCCTCTTCGACACGCGCTCCTTCTATTATTCGACCGAGGAGCTCTGGTTCCCCGAGCATGACTTCGGCGGCCCCTATTTCCTCAATCCCGAGAGCTATGAGAAATGGAACCCGGTCAACCATGTCGACCAGTGGCAGACCCCGATGATGGTCGTGCTCGGCCTCAAGGACTATCGCGTTCCCTATTCGCAGGGCCTCGGCGCCTTCACCGCGCTGCAACGCCGCGGCATCCCGTCCAAGCTCCTCGTCTTCCCCGACGAGAACCACTGGGTGCTCAACGGCCGCAACTCGGTCCGCTGGCATCAGGAAGTGTTCGACTGGATGGACCGTTGGACGGCGAAGGATGAATAGCGCGCTTGAAGCCTCCGCTTCCCCCCTGTAGGCGCGCTCCATGACCGAGCTAGCGAAGACTTTCGAACCCGGCCCCATCGAGGCCAAATGGTATCAGCATTGGGAAAAGGGCGGCCTCTTCCGCCCCGACCGACCCGAGGCCGAGCCCTTCACGATCGTCATCCCGCCGCCCAACGTGACGGGCTCGCTGCACATCGGCCATGCGCTCGACAATACGCTGCAGGACATCCTCATCCGCAAGGCGCGGCTCGAGGGCAAGGACGCACTCTGGGTGGTCGGCATGGACCATGCGGGCATCGCCACCCAGATGGTCGTCGAACGCCAGCTCGACCAGCAAGGCGTCAAGCGCACTGACCTCGGCCGCGAGGCCTTCCTCGACAAGGTCTGGCAGTGGAAAGAGGAAAGCGGCGGCACCATCACCCGCCAGCTCCGCCGCCTCGGCGCGAGCTGCGACTGGGAAAATGAACGCTTTACGATGGACGAGGGCTTCTCGCGCGCGGTCCGCAAGGTGTTCGTCGATCTCTACGACCGCGGCCTTCTCTACCGCGACAAGCGGCTGGTGAACTGGGATCCCAAGTTCCAGAGCGCGATTTCCGACCTCGAGGTCGAGACCGCCGAAATGCCCGGCCATTTCTGGCATCTGCGCTATCCGCTCGCCGACGGCTCGGGCGAGATCCATGTCGCCACCACGCGCCCCGAAACCATGCTCGCCGACATGGCGGTCGCGGTCCATCCCGAGGACGAGCGCTATCGCGACATGGTGGGCAAGATGGTGCGCTTGCCGCTCACCGGGCGCGAAGTCCCGATCATCACAGACGAACATGCCGATCCCGAATTGGGCTCGGGCGCGGTGAAGATTACCCCCGGCCACGACTTCAACGATTTCGAGGTGGGCAAGCGCGCCGGCATCGCCCCCGCCGACATGCTCAACATGCTCAATGCCCGCGCCGAGGTCTGCCAGACCGCCGACGGCCTCGTTCCCGAGGCGCTCATCGGCCTCGACCGCTTCGAAGCGCGCAAGCGCGTGGTCGAGATGCTCGAAGCCGAAGGCGCCTTGATCCGCGTCGAGGACCGGCAGATCGCCACGCCCTATGGCGACCGTTCGGGGGTGGTGATCGAACCCTGGCTCACCGACCAATGGTATGTCGATGCCGCCACGCTCGCCAAGCCCGCGCTCGAAGCGGTGCGCTCGGGCGACATCGCGGTGGTCCCCGAGACCTGGAAAAAGACCTGGTACAACTGGCTCGAAAATATCCAGCCCTGGTGCGTCTCGCGCCAGCTCTGGTGGGGCCATCGCATCCCCGCATGGTATGACGATGAAGGCAATGCCTATGTCGCCGAGACCGAAGAGGAAGCTCAGGCCAAGGCAGGCGAGGGCTTGACGCTGCGCCGCGACGAGGACGTGCTCGATACCTGGTTCTCCTCGGCGCTCTGGCCCTTCGCGACGCTCGGCTGGCCCGAACAGACGCGCGAACTGGAGCGCCATTACCCCAATGACGTGCTCGTCTCGGGCTTCGACATAATCTTCTTCTGGGATGCCCGCATGGCGATGCAGGGCTTCGAATTCATGGGCGAGAAACCGTGGAAGAAGCTCTATCTCCACGGGCTGGTGCGCGACAAGCATGGCGCCAAGATGTCCAAGTCCAAGGGCAATACCGTCGATCCCCTGGGCCTCATCGACCGATATGGCGCCGATGCGCTGCGCTTCACGCTCACCGCGATGGAAAGCCAGGGCCGCGACATCAAGCTCGATGAAAAACGGGTCGAGGGCTATCGCAACTTCGCGACCAAGATCTGGAATGCCGCGCGCTTCCTGCAGGGCAATGGCATCGGCGCATCGGACAGCATCGCCGCGCCCAAGGCAGAAAAGGCGGTCAACCGCTGGATCATCGGCGAGGTGGTCGAAACGCTCGCGCGCCTCGAAAAGGCATTTGACGAACTGCGCTTCGACGGCATGGCCGACGCCATCTACCATTTCACCTGGGGCACTTTCTGCGACTGGTATCTCGAACTCATCAAAGGCGAGATGGACGAGGAAACCCGCGCGGTCGCGGCCTGGACCTTCGACCAGATCCTCGTGATGCTTCATCCCTTCATGCCCTTCCTCACCGAGGAATTGTGGCAGGCGATGGGCGCGGGCAGCCGCGACGATTATCCGCTGATTACCGCCCAATGGCCCCAGCCCGAGGCGAAGGTCGACGCAGAGGCCAAGAAAAGCATCGAGAGTGCGATCGCCATGGTGTCCGAGGTCCGCGCGCTCCGCGCCGAACTCAACATCCACTGGTCGAGCCGCTTGACGCTTCACCCGCTCGAAGGCAGCGCGCCCGATGTCGGCGCATCGCTCGACCGCATGGCCAAGGCCGGGTTCGGCGATCCGGTGGACGCTCCCGCGCCCGGCTCGGCGCAGATCGTCGCGGCGGGGCAGGGTTTTGCCGTGCCGCTCGCCGATGCAATCGACCTCGATGCCGAACGCGCACGCCTCAAGAAGGCGGTCGAAGCCGCCGACAAGGAAGTCAAAAGCCTCGCGGGGCGTTTGAACAATCCCAATTTCGTCGAACGGGCCAAGCCCGAAGCGGTCGAAAAGGCGCGTGCCGACCATGCCGAACGCAGCGCCGAGGCCGAGCGGCTGCGCGCCGCGCTTGACCGGCTGGGCTAGGCGGGAACCACTACCCGGACCGCTTGCGGCACCACCTCGACCTTGGCGGGGGTCGAGGCACGGATTTCGCCGTCGATCGAGATGTCGCGCGGCGGATCGGTCTCGATCCAGAATTCGGGAGCTTCGACTTCGATCATCGTGCGCTTCTGCGACTTGAGGTGGAGGAGAACGAGGATCCAATTGAGCGCGAGGCGCCACATGCTCTTTCCCGTGACCGCATCGACGGTGATCCGCGCATCGTCCATCTCGGCTTCCTCGACCAGTTCGACCCCGCCATGGAAGCTGCCATTGGCGATGCGCACTTCGCTGGCATGGGTGACGGTGCGGCTGCCCTCGCTTTCGATCGTCAGGCGGAAGGCGGAAAAGGAAAAGGCGATGCGGATCGCCCAGACGATATAACCGAAGATGCCCAGCCAGCGCTTCAATGCATCGGGAATGGTATCGGCGATCAGCGGCGACAGGCCGATCGCGGCGACATTGGCAAAGGTCTCGCCATTGATGCTGCCGATATCGATCGCCCGGCTCTCGCCCTTGGCGATGACCCTGGCGACGTCCTCCAGCTCGAGCGGCAGGCCGAGGCTGCGGGCAAAGCTGTTGGCCGTACCCATCGGCAGCACCGCCAGCACGCAGTCCTCGCCCTCGAATTCGCCGATGAAGCTCGAGATGGTGCCGTCCCCGCCGCCGACGATCACCATGCCGGCCTTCTTGACCGCCTTGCGAACGGTGGGCCGCAGGTCGTCGCCATTCTCGACCGCATGGCTCTCGATCAGCCGGACGCCCGCCTCCTCGAGCAGGCGGCGTGCTTCCTCATATTGCTCGGCGCCGCGGCGGCTCATGGCATTGACGACGAGGATCGCGTCACGGGAAGGGTTGGCCGTCATTTGCTGCCAACGCCTTTACCCGCCTTTCTTTCCGCGCCTGTATGGCGCTAAAGGCATGGTCCATGAGCCATTATCCCGCCCTGCGCATGCGCCGTCGCCGTTCCGCGTCCTGGATGCGCGCCATGCTCACCGAGCACCGCCTCCATCCGTCCGATTTCATCTGGCCGTTGTTCGTCTGCGAAGGGGAAGGGGAGGAACAGCCCATTTCTGCGTTGCGCGGGGTGCATCGCTATTCGATCGACCGGCTGGTCGAGAAGGTGCGCCAAGCCAAAGAAGCGGGCATTCCCTGCATCGCGCTCTTCCCCAACACCCCCGAGGACAAGCGCCATGAGGAAGAGGCGCTCGACCCCGATAATCTCATCTGCCGAGCGGTGCGCGCGGTGAAGGACAAGGTGCCGGATATCGGGGTGATGACCGATGTCGCGCTCGATCCCTATACGCCGCACGGCCATGACGGCGTGCTCGCCGAGGATGGCAGCGTCGACAATGACCGCACGGTCGAACTGCTCGCACGGCAGGCGGTGGTGCAGGCCGAGGCGGGCGCCGACATCGTCGCGCCTTCGGACATGATGGACGGGCGCATCGGCGCGATCCGCGACGCGCTCGAAGAGGCGGGCCATCCCAATGTCGCGATCATGGCCTATTCGGCCAAATATGCTTCTTCGCTCTATGGCCCCTTCCGCGAAGCGGTCGGCTCGAGCGACCGGCTCAAAGGCGATAAGAAGGGCTATCAGATGAATCCCGCCAATGGCGGCGAGGCGCTGGCCGAGGTCGAACTCGACATGGACGAAGGCGCCGACTTCGTGATGGTCAAACCCGGCCTTCTCTATCTCGACGTCGTCGCACGGACGGTCGATGCCTTCGACATTCCGGTCTTCGCCTATATGACCAGCGGCGAATATGCGATGATCGAGGAAGCGGCGGCGGCAGGCGCGGGGGATCGCGATGCCATGCTGATGGAGGCGCTCACTGCCTTCAAGCGCGCGGGCGCGACGGGCATATTGTCCTATCATGCGCTCGAAATGGCGCGCCGCCTCGGATGACGAAAAGCCCCGGCCATTATCGCCGCGACATGGGGACGCTCGGCGTCCTTTTCCTTGTCGTCAACGGCCTCATCGGCGCGGGCATCTTCGGGCTTCCCGAGATTCTCCATGTCGCGGTCGGCGCCTTCGCGCCTTGGCTGCTGCTGTTGGGCGGCATGCTCGTCATGACGATCGTGCTCTGCTTCGCGCAATTGACTCGCCTCACTGACCGGTCGGGCGGGCCGCAACGCTTCGTCACCGATGCCTATGGCCGTTTCGCGGGCTTCCAGATCGGCTGGCTCTTCTTTTCGGCGCGCCTCATCAGCCAGGGCGCCAACGTGCTCGTGCTTGCTGCCTATGCGGCGGCTCTCTGGCCCGTGCTGGGCGAAGGCGTCGCGCGCACCGCGCTCATCGTCGCGGTGCTGGGCGGGCTCACGCTCGTCAACATCTTCGGCATCCGCCGCGTGGTCACGATCCTCGGCGCGATGACCTTCTTGAAGCTGCTGCCGCTCATCCTGCTGATCCTCTTCGGCTTGGCCGCGGCAAGCACGCCCGGTCCCGTCGCGCTGCCCCAGTTCAGCGCCGTGGAAGGCATTGCACTGGCCGCGCTCTACGCTTTCGTGGGCTTTGAAAATGCCACCATCCCGGCGGGCGAGACGCGCGATCCGCGCCGCGCCATGCCGCGCGCTTTGCTCCTCGGGCTGGCGCTGGTGACGATGATCTATTTCGGGCTGCAATGGGTCTATAGCCATTCGCCCATCGCGGGCAGCGGCCCCGATGCCCCGCTCACCACGCTCGCGGGCCTGTTGGGCGGCGATGCCGGGGCATGGCTCATCGCCGCGACCATCGTCTTGTCGGTGCTCGCCAATCTCACCGCGGGCCATACCTCGGCCAGCCGCATGCCCCCCGCGCTCGCCGACGATGGTCTCCTCCCCGCATGGTTCGGACAGGTCTCGCGCTGGGGAACCCCCGCCAATTCGATTGCCTTCTTCGGCGCGGGCGCGATCCTCTTCGCCTTGAACAGCAGCTTCCTCGCGCTCGCGATCATCTCCACGCTGGCGCGCCTCATCGCCTATATCGCCTCGATCCTCTCGCTTCCGCGCCTCCGCAAGGCCGCGGGCCTCCCAATGTTCGACGCCCTCACGCTCCTCGCCGCGCCCATCGCGCTGGCGCTCAGCATCTGGGCGACCTTCCAGACCAACGCCGGCCAATGGCAGGCCCTCGCCGCTTTCGTGGCAATAGGAACTTTCCTATATTTCATCGCCCGCCGGACCCCCCGATCATGACCGACCAGCAAACCGTTGCAGTAACCGACCGCCTCCTCCTCAAGACCTGGCGCGAAGAAGACAGCCGCCGCTTCTGGGAAGTGATGAACACCCCCGCCGTGATGAAATGGCTCGGCGGCCCGCAACCCTTCGAAAGCTGGCACGAAGGCTTCGCCCGCCTCCAGACCTACCAGCGCGACTATGGCCATTGCTTCTGGCTGGTCGAACGGCAGAGCGACGGCATGCTGCTCGGCTTCTGCGGGTTGAAGAAAATCAACTACGAAGGCGCCCCCAACATGGGGATGCCCGAGATCGGCTGGCGCTTCCGCGAGGAAGCCTGGGGCAAGGGCTATGCCAAGGAAGCGGCGATCGCCTGCCTCGACCTGGGCTTCGACCGTTTCGGCTATGACGAAATCACCGCGGTGACGGTCAGCGGCAACGAGGGCAGCTGGGGGCTGATGCTGCGCCTTGGCATGCGCGAACGGGAGGAACTCGCCTTTCACGACCTCAAGTACAGCCCGCTTTACGGTCCGGCGCGGCAGTGGGTGATCACCAAGGACGAGTGGGCCGCCGAGCGGCCCCGGGTCATGGCGTCAGCTGCCCGGTAAGACGGTCGATCAGCGCGGATTGGCGGGCATCGATCTCGGCAACGCGCGCAGCGGCTTCGGCGATGGCGGCGCGGTTGGCGGGTGCCACCCATGCTTCGCGCGCCACCCGCCCGGTCGCCAGCTGGTCGAGGTCGGCGAGCGCCCGGATCGTCGGTGCACGGGCGGCATCGAGACGCGAGAGCATTTTTTGTGCTGCGGTCCAGCTTTCGCTGCCCGGCGCGCCTGCCGAGGCGACAAGGGACCGGGCCTGGGGCGCAAAGGCATCGAACGCGGCTTCGCCTTCGCGGGCGCGGGCAATGAGCTGTTCGATTTCGCGGGCGAGGGTGACTTCGCCGGGGCCCGCGGGTTCGGATTCGACCGGAAGCCGTGGATCGATCGCTTCGGCCGGACGATAGTCGAGCGAAGGCGCGTCGATCGCGGGGCCACAGGCCGCAAGACCGGCAGCCAGAAAGAGGGGAAGGGCAGGGCGTTTCACGGCCACTCTTCTAGGTGCAGCAAGATGTTGCGGCAATCACTTTGCGGATCGCGGACATTATGGGGTTGCAAGGCGCCTAAGAGGCCACTAATGCCCCGCAAGACCAAGCGCCCGTAGCTCAGCTGGATAGAGTACCTGACTACGAATCAGGTGGTCGGAGGTTCGAATCCTTCCGGGCGCGCCACTAATAGGAAAGGGCCGCGCGATCCGTTCGCTGCGGCCCTTTTTCCTTGGTGGGTCAGATGGAGACGGCCTGGGCCTGTTCGGCCCGCCGCGCGAAGCGTGCGGCCAATGCCTCATGTCGGGAGCGCGCTTGCGGCGTAATGGCCCGGATGGCCATGAGCCGTTCCTGTGCGGCGCGGCGCAGATAGAAGCGATGATCGGATTCGGTTCGCATACTCGTCCTCACTCACCTGTCGATTCGTAAAAACAGACGGAGACTGACGACAAATGGTTGAGAGACCGTAAAGAAATCGGACCCGTCTTGTTTCGCCCCGCCCAGCCATTAGATTGGCATCATGCGAACGCTTCTTGCCGCTCTTGCCCTTGCGACCCTGCCAATGCCTTCACCAGCCCTGGCACAGGCCAGCGATTTCACGCTGGTCAACGGAACGGGGCAGGCGCTGGGCAACCTCTCGATCCGCCGGACCGGAAGCGAGGAATGGCGTCCGTTGGGAGCGGCGCCGACCGTCGGGGCGAGTTCGGCCATTGCCTTTAATGATCCCGATTGCGCTTTCGACATTCGCGCCTCGGGCGCCAATGGCAGTGCCCTCACATGGTCGGGGGTCAATCTCTGCGAAGTCAGCGCCGTGACGTTGCGCTTGGCAGCTGGGACGCCTTACGTCGAATATCGCTGATGCGCCGATGGCGGCGCGGACGATGCGCCCGCTTGCGCAGTCTCGTCTGCGGCAAATAGGGGCCGGCAGCCACGGCAGGCTTTTCAGGCCGGGCACGCACCGCGTCGAGCAGCTTCGCGCCCGCAATGAAGGGCAGGGCCAGACAGCAGGCAAAGAGCAGAAGCCCGCCCGATCCGGGATATTGCTGGAGATAGACTTGCCCGCGCGAAATGGCCCCCAGCGCGATCGCATAGGTCACGGCATAGGCCTCGAAGCGCGTCTTGATGACGAACAGGCGGGCAAGCTTCTTTACCATCGACATTGGTTAAGCAAACGCCGTGCCAAGCACGGTGTTCCGCCAAAAATGTCTTTATGCGAATGGTAAACTGTTAATTAATTCGACGAAAGTTCGCCCAATTCCATCAATTCGAGAATCGCGTTGCGCGCATCCCTGACGGCGCGGACGAGCGTCTCGCTCTGCAATTCGCGACCGTCGATTTCCTCGGGCCAATAGGCTTTGACGACTTCCGCCATGCGATCGAGCTTGTCGGGGTCCACCAGAAAGCGCGGATCGACCCGGGCGGGGTCGCAGGCCACGCGCAAGCGCAGGCAGGCGGGACCGCCGCCATTGGCCATCGACTGGCGCACGTCCACCACCTCGACGCGGCGGATCGGCCCGTTGCTGGCGAGATGCGCCTGGAGCCAGGTCCAGACGCTTTCGGTCTCGCGGCATTCCTCGGGCACGACGAGAGTCATTTCGCCGTCGGGCGGCGTGACCAATTGCGCGTTGAACAGATAGGAACGGATCGCGTCGTCGAGCGGAACGTCGGCACCCGACACCTCGACATATTCGAGCGAGGGGAAGCGTTCGCGGATCGCCTCGACCGAGCCGTCGCGGTCGGCGAAGGCCTTTTCATGGGCAAACAGCACGCGTTCGTTTGCAACGGCGACCACGTCATTGTGGAAGGCGCCGGCGGCGATCGCTTCCTCGGACTGCTGGATATAGAGCGTCCGGTCCGGCGACAGGCCGTGGAGGCGGGCAATCGCCCGGCTCGCCTCGATATGCTGGCGAGCGGGATAGGGTCCGCCCGAGACGCCATAGACGAAAATCTCAAGTCCCGATTGCCCATGCTCTTCAGTGAGGCGCATGAAGTTGGCGGCGCCTTCATCGCCGAAAGCGGGCGGCACCGGGTCATGCACAGCAAAAGCCGACCCGTCGGCGAAAGCGAGCCTGAGCTGACGAAGCGTATCGGGCCATTCATGGCTGCGGTGCGCCATGGTCTTGAGATTGGCAACGGTGAGATGGCAGCGGCCATCGCCGGTATCGGGCGCGGGCGACACGGTCGCCGCATTGGCCGCCCACATCGAGGAAGCCGACATGGCATTGGCGGCGAGCGCATGGTTGCACAGGTGGAAATCGGCGCCGAGCGCTGCGAGCCAGTCATTATTTGGACGGGGCAGCGGCATGAAAACGCCCTGGACGAGGCCGAGCCCGATGTTGGCGCGCATCTTCTCGATGCCCTGCAGCGCGGCAGCGCGGGGGCGCGAGATGTTGCCGGCGTGCCGGGTGGAAGCCAGATTGCCGAGGCTGAGGCCCGCATAATTGTGGCTGGGGCCGATCAGCCCGTCGAAATTGATTTCACGGATGGTCATCGGCGGTTCACCGCGAGAAGCATGTCGCCTTCCTTCACCTCGAGCATCTTTGCCGCCTGCGGATCGAGGCGGAGGCCGCCGTCGGCATCCTTGTGCGCATGGGCATAGCAGCAGCGGAAATCCTCGAGTTTGCCGGTGGCGACGAGCATTTCCACGTCGCCCTCTTCTTCGCCCGTGCCGGCGAAGGCGATTTCATTCGCATCGCGCACCGACTTGATGCGGTCGGTCTTGGCGATAACGGTGGGGCCGCCATCGAAAATGTCGACATAGCCGTCCCAGGCAAAGCCTTCCTTTTCGAGCATGCGCAGCGCGGCGCGGCCCGAGGGATGGGGCTGTCCGATCACCGCGCGGGCGCTTTCGGGCAGCATGTTGATGTAGATCGGCGTCGAGGGCATCAGGTCGGCGATGAACTGGGTGCCATGAACGGCATTGAATTCATCGGCTTCGGGGAAGGACATGCCGAAGAAGCGGCCCGCCAGCGCATCCCAGAAAGGCGAATGCCCCGCTTCGTCCATCACGCCGCGCAATTCGGCCAGCGTGCGATCGCCGAACCGTGCGCGATGCTGCTTGATGAACAGATAGCGCGAGCGCGCGAGGAGAAGGCCGAGCCCGCCCGCCCGTTCGTGGGGATGGAGGAAAAGCCCGCCCACTTCGCTCGACCCTTCGAGATCGGTGACCAGGTTGAGGAGCTGGTTGCGGAAGGTGCGCTCCAGCTCCTTGCTGTGCTGGGTGAGCGTGGTGATGCGATAACTGTAGAAGGGCTGGGTGGTGCCGACCTCGCCGAAGACCTGGCAGGTGCCGCGGATTCGGCCCGTCGCGTATTCCTCGAGCATGAAGATGTAGAGATCGCCCGACTGCTCGTCGCCGTCGCGCGCGAAGCCCGCCGAGGAGGATTCGAGCTTTTTCGCCAGCGTTTCGCGCTCGGCAGGCAGGTTGGTGAAACCGCCGCCCGTCAGCTTGGCAAGGTCGTAGAGCGCATCGAGATCGTCGGGCCTCGCGGCGCGGATCCGGTGGGTCATGAATGGACAATCCTCAAAATGGTCAGCGCCGACAGCGCCGCCCGTTCGGCGAGGCTGTCGACGATCATGAATTCGTCGGGGGAGTGGATCGAGCCGCCGCGCACGCCCATCGTGTCGACGACCGGCACATTCTTCGCGGCAATGTTGTTGCCGTCGCAGACGCCGCCCGTGGCGCGCCAGCCGATTTCCTGCCCGAGGTCGCGGCCTGCCTCCTGCACCAGATGGAACAGCTTCTCCATCGGAGGCGTCATCGGCTTGGGCGGCCGGGCAAAGCCGCCATGCCGCTCGATCCGCACCTCATGTTCGCGGGCGACCGCGGCGGCGCTTTCCTCGAGGAGCCGTTCGGCCCGTGCCTGGTCTTCGGTCGATACGGGGCGCAGGTTGACGCGCAGGATCGCGAGGTCAGGGACGACATTGTTAGGACTGCCGCCGTCGATCTTCGCGGGATTGACCGACAGCGTGTCGTCCATCCCGGCCTTGAGGCGCAGCGCAAGATCGGCCGCGGCGACCAGCGCATTGCGGCCGTCGCGCGGATTGCGCCCCGCATGAGCCGACTTGCCATGGATGGTGAAGCTGAAATTGCCGCTTCCGCCGCGCGCTCCCGCCAGCGTGCCGTCGGGCAGGGCCGAAGGTTCGTAGGTGAGGCCCGCTTTCTTGCCGCTGGCGAGCGAAGCGATGAGAGCGGCGCTCGACAGGCTGCCGACCTCCTCGTCGCTATTGATGAGAACGTCATATCCGAAGTTGGCGGCGCAGTCGGGATCGGCCTCGATCGCCCGGAGAGCGGCGAGCATCACCGCGATGCCGCCTTTCATGTCGGCGACGCCGGGACCTCCGAGGACCTTGTCCTGATCGATCCAGTGCAGTTGCTGGAAGGGGTGATCGACGGGAAAGACCGTGTCCATATGGCCGGTGAAGATGAGCTGCACCGGCGCGTCGGGGCGGACCGAGAGATGGAGATGCCTTCCATGGGGCAGTTCATATTCGCGGCCCTGCTCGTCGACCGCGGTGACGGGCGCGGGATCGACCATGCGCACATCGCCCGGCAGCGCCGAGAAGGCGTCGGCAAGTTCGCTGCCCATCGCGGCGAGCCCGTCGAGATTGCGCGAACCCGAATTGATCGCCGCCCAACGTTCGACGCTGGCCAGCATCTCGGCCTGGCCGGACTGTGCCCGTTCGACCGCGGCGCGTTCCCTCTTGTTCATCTCGCCCATGGCCCGGCCTCCTAGCGCGGCAATGCGGCTAAAGCCAGCGCGCGAATCCCTCGATGATCGCGCGGTACATGTCGCGCTTGAAGGGGACGATGAGGTCGGGAAGCTGGCGCGGCGAAACCCATTGCCAGGCCGAAAATTCCGGATGGTCGGTGGCGATGTTCACATCGCTGTCGCGGCCTTCGAATCCGGCGAGGAACCAGTGCTGCCTCTGTCCGGCATAACGGCCGCCCCAGAGGTTTTCGCGCAGCCCTTCGGGGATGTCGTAGACGAGGTCGAGCATGGGGGCTTTCTCGACGCGCTGGACGAGCGAGGGAGCGATGCCGGTTTCCTCTTCCAGTTCGCGCAGAGCGCCCTGCCAGCTGTCTTCGCCGGGGTCGATTCCGCCCTGCGGCATCTGCCATGCGGGGCCCGGATTATCGATGCGCTGGCCCACCCAGGCGAGGCGGTCGCGGTTGAGGAGCATGATGCCCGCACCGAAACGATATGGCTTGTCGCTGTTCATGGCTGCGCCCTAGCGTAATTTTCGGGGGTAGCGAAGCGCCCTTCACGGCTCTAAGGGCAGCCACTAGATAAGATTGAGCAGTTAAGGAAATGGTCGCGATGGTTGCAGCCACCCACACATTGCATGGAGACGAGGATCTCGCCCAGAGCGAAGCGGTGGTCGTGCGCTTTGCCGGCGACTCCGGTGACGGGATGCAGCTGACGGGCGGGCAGTTCACTTTGTCGACCGCGCTGGCCGGGAACGACCTGGCGACTTTCCCCGACTTTCCGGCCGAAATCCGTGCGCCGCAGGGGACGACCTTCGGCGTGTCGGCTTTCCAGATCAATTTCGGGTCGGCGGCGATCGAGACCGCAGGCGACCAGCCCGACGTGCTCGTCGCGATGAACCCGGCGGCGCTCAAGGTGAATGTCGAGGCGCTGCGCGAAGGCGGCCTCATCATTGCCGACAGCGGCGAGTTTTCGAAGCGCAACCTCGCCAAGGCGGGGTATGAGGTCAATCCGCTCGAGGACGGGAGCCTGGCGCGCTGGCAATTGCTGGCGTTCGACATCTCGGCGCGCACGCTCGAGGCGGTCAAGGATTTCGGGCTTTCCAACAAGGAAGCGCTCCGGTCGAAGAATATGTGGACGCTGGGCCTTGCCCTGTGGATGTTCGACCGCGACCGCCAGCCGATCATCGACTGGCTCAAGACCAAGTTCGCCAAGAAGCCCGAGATCGCCGAAGCGAATATCGCGGCCCTCAACGCAGGCCATGCCTATGGCGAGACCGCCGAAATCGGTGGGCATGTGAAGCAGCAGCATATCGCGCCCGCTCCGGCGGAGCCCGGGCTTTACCGCACCGTCACCGGCGCGGAATCGCTGGCGGTCGGCTTGGTCGCGGGGGCGCGGCTGGCGGGGCTTCCGATGTTCTTCGGCAGCTATCCGATCACGCCCGCGAGCCCGCTTCTCCATCACCTGTCGCGGCTCAAGGAATTCGGGATCACCACCTTCCAGGCCGAGGACGAGATCGCGGCGATCTGCGCGGCGCTGGGTGCCAGCTATGCGGGTAGCCTTGGCGTGACCTCTTCGTCGGGGCCGGGGATCGCGCTCAAGACCGAAGCAATCGGGTTGGCGGTGATGACCGAACTGCCGCTGGTGATCGTCAATTCGCAGCGCGGCGGGCCGTCGACCGGCCTTCCGACCAAGACCGAGCAGTCCGATCTTTACCAGGCGGTGTATGGCCGCAATGGCGATGCCCCCTTGCCGGTGATCGCCGCGGCTTCGCCCGCCGACGCCTTCGACTGCGCGATCGAGGCGTGCCGGATCGCGACCCGCTACATGACGCCGGTGATGCTGCTGACCGATGGCTATATCGCCAATGCCGCCGAGCCCTGGAAGGTGCCGGACATGGGTGAATATGCCGAATTCCCCGTCGAGTTCGCGACTGCGCCCGAAGGCGATTTCACGGTGAAGCCCTATGCGCGCAACGAAGATGGCGCGCGCCCCTGGATCAAGCCCGGGACGCCCGGCCTCGAGCATCGCATCGGGGGCATCGAGAAGGCGCCCGAAACGGGCGACATCGACTATTCGCCCAAGGCCCATTCGCTGATGACCGCGCAGCGCGCCGAGAAGATCGCCAATGTCGCCGACAGCATCCCCGACCAGGACGTGTGTCTCGGTGAAAATGGCGGGAAACTGGCGATCGTCGGCTGGGGTTCGACCTTCGGGCCCATTCACCAGGCCGTTCGCCGCGCGCGCAAGCAGGGCATGGACGTGGCGCATATCCATATCCGCCACATCTGGCCTTTCCCGAAGAATCTCGGCGATCTCCTGCGGTCCTACGATCGCATCATCGTGCCCGAGATGAACATGGGCCAACTCAAGACCATGCTGCGCGACCAGTTCCTCGTCGATGCCCAGCCGCTCAACAAGGTGTCGGGCCAGCCGTTCCGCATCGCCGAGCTTGAAAAGGCGATCGTGGAGGCGCTGTCATGAAACAGTTGAACATCTGGCCGCTCTTGGCCTTGTTGGCGATCGTCCTCTTCCTCATATGGTGGCTGGCTGGAGGCATGGCATGAACGAAGTGACCAAATTGACCGCGAAGGACTGGGCCAGCGACCAGGAAGTGCGCTGGTGTCCGGGCTGCGGCGACTATGCCGTGCTCAAGGCCGTTCAGCGGACCATGCCCGAGCTTGCCGAAAGCCTCGAGAAGACGGTGTTCATTTCGGGCATCGGCTGTTCGAGCCGCTTTCCCTATTACATGGCTTCCTACGGCTTCCACACCATCCATGGCCGCGCGGCGGCGATCGCGACGGGCGTAAAGCTGGCCAATCCCGAACTCGATGTCTGGATCATCACGGGCGACGGCGATGCCTTGAGCATCGGCGGCAATCACACGATGCATCTCTTGCGCCGTAACCTCGATTGCCAACTGCTCTTGTTCAACAACGAGATCTACGGCCTCACCAAGGGGCAATATTCGCCCACCAGCCGGATCGGCACCCGCAGCCCGTCGACGCCTTTCGGTTCGGTCGACCGGCCTGCGTTGCCCGCGGCCTTCGCGCTGGGTGCCGGAGCGCGGTTCATCGCGCGCGGTATCGACGTGAACAAGAAGCTCACCGATGTCCTGAAGGCGGGCCATGCCCATCGCGGCGCGGCCTTCATCGAGATCTACCAGAACTGCATCGTCTATAATGACGAGGTTTTCGCTCCCTTCACCGATCGCAAGGTGGCATCGGAAAAGCAGCTCTGGCTCGAGGCCGGGGAAAAGATGCTCTTTGCCGACGGGGAGAAGGGCATTGCCTATGACGCGTCGACCAACGCGCTCAAGGTGGTGAGCGGGGACAGCGAGGAAGTGCTGGTCCACGATCCGAAGAACCGGTCGATGGCGCTGATGCTGGCCGAAATGCCTGCGGACATCTTCCCGGTGGCGCTGGGGATTCTCTACGAAGATCCCGCGCCGACCTTCGATTCCGCAGTTGTCGAGCAGAACCGCAGCGTGGCCGAAGGCAAAAATGCCGACCTCCAGGCGCTGGTCGCCAAGGGGCAGAGCTGGCAGGTCACCAAGGAACCGCGCGAAGTCTGAGGCGTCCTACCGCCTTATGGACAATCTCACGCATAGCCTGGCAGGCGCCCTGTTGGGCCATATGGGCCTGCGCAAGCGGACCCCGCTGGCGATGCCGACGCTGATCATTGCGGCGAACCTTCCCGACCTCGACGCCTTTGCGACCTTGAGCGGGATCGAGAGCCTCGCGGTGCGGCGCGGCATTACCCATGGGCCGCTGGCGATGTTGGTGCTGCCCGCGATCTTGACGGTCATTATGCTTGTCTGGAACCGCTGGCGACCCGCCAAGGGCGAGGTGCGCGCGGGCTGGCTGCTTCTTTGCGCCTATATCGGCACGCTGAGCCATCCGGCACTCGACTGGCTCAACAGCTATGGCATCCGCTTTCTCGAGCCCTTTTCGAGCCGCTGGTTCGCGGGCGATACCCTGTTCATCATCGACCTGTGGGTCTGGGGGCTGCTTGCCCTCGGGGTGTTCACGAGCTGGCGTTGGCAAAAGCGGGGACGGCGGCTGGCCACTGCGCCGGCATGGACCGCATTCTTCCTGATCTGCGGCTATATCTTCGCCAACGGACTGATCACCGGCAGCGCCGAGCAGCAGGCGAAAAAGATCGTTTCGCGCCAATGGGCAGTCGAACCGGGCCTTGTCGTCGCCAGCCCCGTTCCGTTCAAATTCTGGGAGCGGAAGATGCTGTGGCGCGGGGGCGGCGTCTATGGCAGCGGAAGCTATGCCTTGTTCAAGGGGCCACGGCTGGTCGGCAAGCCCAAGGATACGGGGCTGGGCGATCCGCGGCTGGCGGCGGCGCGCGAGCGGCCTGACGTGCGCGCCTATCTTTTCTGGTCGCGCATGCCGATCGTGATCGAGCGCGAAGGGCGGGCCTATCTTGCCGACCAGCGGTTCAATGGGGCATTGGTGGGAGATCGTTTCATGGTTCCCCTGGAGGACGCACCCACTGGCTGACAGGCCGATCATCTGCTGGTTTCGCCGCGATCTAAGATTGTCGGACCAGGCAGCGCTTCGCGAAGCCGTGAGCGAGGGGCCGGTCATCCCGATTTACGTCCTGGACGATGAAAGCCCAGGCGACCGGAAGATGGGCGCTGCCTCGCGTTGGTGGTTGCATCACAGCCTGACGAGCCTTGCGGACAGTCTCGAGGAAAAGGGATCGCGGCTCATTCTGCGGCGCGGTCGGGCCGACGAAGTGATCGCGCGGCTGGCCGAGGAAACGGGCGCGCGCAAGGTTCATGCGCTGCATCATTACGAGCCCTGGTGGAAAAAGTGCGAGGAAAGGCTGGCCGGGCAGGTCGAGCTTTGCCTGCATGACGGCAATTATCTCGAACCGCCGGGCGCGGTGACGACGGGAAGCGGCGATCCTTACAAGATCTTCACCCCCTTCTGGCGGTCGCTGCGCGAACGGATGCCGCCTGCCGAACCGCAGCGAAGGCCGCAAAAGATCGACGCTCCCGACAGCTGGCCAGAAAGCGAGGTGCTGGCGGATTGGGAGCTGCTTCCTACCAGCCCCAATTGGGCCAAGGAGATGGAAGGCTATTGGGTTCCCGGAGAAGAGGGAGCGCGGCGCCGGTTGGCGGCGTTCGAGGACAATGCCTCGGCCTATGACGGGCAGCGCAATCTTCCTTCCGAGGAAGGCACGTCGAGCCTGTCGCCGCACCTGCATTTCGGAGAGATATCGCCTGCCACCGTCTATCACCGCGTGATGAACGCGGGCGGTTCGGTCGCGGTCTTCCTCAAGGAATTGGGGTGGCGCGATTTTGCGCAGAACATCATCTGCCAGTTCCCGGACTATGGCGAGAAGGGTTATCGCGACCAGTTCGCGCAGTTAGAATGGCGCGACTTCCGCTCGTCCTCGGCGCGCGAGGATTTCGAGGCGTGGAAGGAGGGGCGGACCGGATACCCGATCGTCGATGCGGGGATGCGGCAGCTTTGGGCGATCGGCTGGATCCACAACCGAGTGCGGATGATCGTCGCGAGCTTTCTCATCAAGCACCTGCTGATCGACTGGCGCGAGGGTGAGCAATGGTTCTGGGATACGCTGGTCGATGCCGATTACGGATCGAACAGCACCAACTGGCAATGGGTCGCGGGGACGGGCGTGGACAGCAACATGTTTCCGCGCATCATGGCGCCGCTCGGCCAATCCGAAAAATTCGATGCGGCCGACTATATCCGGCAATGGGTGCCCGAACTGGCCGACCTGCCGGACAGTGCCATCCACGACCCGCATGCGGCGGGATGTTGTCCCGAGGGCTATCCCGCAAAGCGGATCGGACATAAGGAAGCGCGGCAGCGTGCGCTGGCGGTCTATGGGGAAATGAAGTCGAGTAGCTGATGGCAAGCAGAGGGGATCATCTGGTTCGCGCAGGACGGCACTTCGCATCCGGCGGCACGGTCGCGGGACGGCTGCTTGCGCCCATGTTCACGGGGATCGTGAAACAGCTCGACCAGCGGCTGGCGCGGGGCGGGATCGATGCGACGCTTCCCGACGGGAGCCGCCGCCGCGTCGGCTTCAATGCGCCGGGACCGGTGGCTGTGGTGCATCTCAAGAGCTGGACCGCGCTGGTGCGGCTAGCGCTGACCGGGTCGGTGGGTTGGTACAAGGCCTGGGCGGCGGGCGAATGGGCCTCGCCCGATCCGGTGTCGCTGTTCGAACTGTTCATGGCCAACGCGGTCAGCCTTGGCGATGTCGCGCGCGCCAAGGGCCCCACGCGTTGGATCAACGCGGCGGCACACCGGTTGCGCGACAATGGCCTTTTGCAGGCGCGCGAGAATATCGCGGCGCATTATGACCTCGGCAATGATTTCTACTCGGCCTGGCTCGACCCGAGCATGAGCTATTCGGCGGCCCGTTTTGCAGAGGGCGACGATCTGGAGCAGGCGCAGCGTCGCAAGGTCGGCCTGCTTCTCGACCGGCTCGACATCCGGCCAGGCACGCGGCTCTTGGAAGTGGGTTGCGGCTGGGGTTCGCTGGCGATCGAGGCCGCGAAACGGGGGGCAGAGGTCACCGGATTGACCTTGTCTACAGAGCAGAAAAGTTATGCGGAAGAAAAGATTGCCGCAGAGCAATTGTCTGATCGGGTCGAGATCAGACTTCAGGATTATCGGGAGATTTCCGAGCAATTCGACGCCGTAGCGTCGGTCGAAATGGTCGAAGCGGTCGGGGAAAGGTGGTGGCCGGCCTATCTCGATGCCATCGCTTCCAACCTGCGGCCCGGCGGGCGTGCGGCGCTTCAATATATCTCGATCGATCACCGACTGTTCGAGGATTATCGCAAGAGCGCGGATTTCATCCAAGCCTATATCTTCCCGGGCGGCATGCTGCTCGACGAGCCGCGCTTCTCCGCGCTGGCGCGCGAGCGCGGCTTGAGTTGGGAAGATCGCGATGGCTTCGGGCTCGACTATGCCCGGACCTTGGCGATCTGGCGCGAGCGTTATGACGCGGCGGTCGGGCGCGGCGAGCTCGAGGAGTTCAGCAGCGCCTTCCACGATTTGTGGCGATATTATCTGATGTATTGCGAAGGCGGATTCCGCGGGGGCGGAATCGATGTCGCACAGGTCACGATGGTGAAGGCCTAGCCTTCGACCCGCATCCGTTCGCCGGTCGGGCAATCGGACTGGATGCGTTCGCAGATCGCGTCAGCCACCGTTTCGGGTCCCTTGAGAGTGTCGGGATTCTCGCCCGGAAAGGCGCGGGCGCGCATCTTGGTGCGGGTGGCACCCGGATCGACGATATGCACGCGGATCTTGCCGGCATTGGCATGTTCGTCGGCATAGGCGCCGAGCAGCGTGTCGAGAGCCGCCTTGGAGGCGCCATAGGCTCCCCAGAAGGCGCGCGGTTCGGCCCCCACCGAGGAAGTGAGCCCGACCAGTTCGGCGCGTTCGGACCGGCGCATCATCGGATCGAAGGCAGCGATCAGGGCCTGGTTGGCGAGGAGGTTGAGGCTGATCAGCCGGGCGAATTCCTTCCCGTCGATATGTTCGACAGGGCCAAGCGAGCCGAGCGTGGCAGCGTTGAGCACCATGATGTCGAGCGCCTCCCAACGCTGCGAAATCGCATGGGCGAGCTTGCCGATCGCGCCATCGGCGAGAAGGTCGAGCGGAGCGAGCGTGGCGCTTCCGCCTGCGGCATGGATGCGTTCCTCGACGGATTCCATCTCGCCCGCGGTGCGCGCCACCATGACGACATGAGCGCCGCGTGCGGCCAATGCTTCGGCGGTGGCGGCGCCGATTCCGCGGCTAGCCCCGGTAACAAGCGCCAGCTTGCCCTCGAAAGGACGATCGGTCGTCATGGAAAATCCTATGTGTTGGAGACGAGGCTGAGCTGCTCGGGCGGCTCATTCTCGAAATCGGTCAGATGGGTGGGATAGTCGCCCGAGAAGCAGGCGTCGCAGCGCTGCGGGGCCTGGCTGTCGCGTTCGTCGCCGAGCGCGCGATAGAGGCCGTCGAGCGTGATGAAGGCGAGGCTGTCTGCCTTGATATAGTCGCGCATGCCCTCGATCCCCATCTGCGCGGCGATGAGCTTGGACCGCTTGGGCGTATCGACGCCGTAGAAGCAGCTATGGCGGGTGGGGGGCGAAGCGATGCGCATATGCACTTCGCGTGCGCCGGCATCGCGCATCATCTGGACGAGGCGGAGCGAAGTGGTGCCGCGCACCACGCTGTCATCCACCAGCACGACCGACTTGCCCGCGATGAGCGCCGAATTGGCATTATGCTTGAGCTTCACGCCGAGGTGGCGGACGTCCTGCGTCGGTTGGATGAAGGTGCGGCCGACATAATGAGAGCGGATGATGCCCAGTTCGAAGGGGATGTGCGCGGCCTGGCTGAAACCGATGGCGGCGGGCACGCCGCTATCGGGGATGGGCACGACGAAGTCAGCATTGCAGGGCGCTTCGCGCGCCAGTTCGGCACCGATCGCCTTGCGGGTCTCATAGACCGAGGTGCCCTCGATGATGCTGTCGGGGCGCGAGAAATAGACATGTTCGAAAATGCAGGGGCGGGGCCGGGCAGGTTCGAACGGGCGGAAGCTGCGTAGCCCCTCGTCGTTGACGACGATCATCTCGCCCGGATCGACTTCGCGGATGAAAGTCGCGCCGATGACGTCGAAGGCTACGCTTTCGGAGGCGAAGATGGTGGCTTCGCCCAGCTTGCCCATCACGAGCGGGCGGATGCCGAGCGGATCGCGGCAGGCCACCAGTCCTTCGGGCATCAGGCAGACGAGCGAATAGGCGCCCTCGACGTGGCGGAGCGCATCGGTGAGCCGGTCGACCGGCTTTTCCTTCTGGCTGGTCGCGACGAGATGGATAATGACCTCGGTGTCGCTGGTCGATTGGAAGATCGAGCCACGGCGGTTGAGTTCGCTACGCAGCGTCATGGCATTGGAGAGGTTGCCATTGTGAGCGAGTGCGAAGCCGCCCATTGCCAAGTCGGCGTAGAGCGGCTGGACGTTGCGGAGCGCGGTTTCGCCGGTGGTCGAATAGCGCACATGGCCGATGCCCGCGGGTCCGGCGAGCTTGCGGATCACCTTGGGCTTGTCGAAGGTGCCGCCGACATGGCCCATCGCCCGATACTGGTGATAATTGGTCCCGTCGAAGCTGACGACGCCCGCCGCTTCCTGGCCGCGATGCTGGAGGGCGTGCAGGCCGAGCGCAACGAGGCTCGAGGCCTGTTCGGCGCCCCAGACGCCGAAGACGCCGCACTCTTCCTTGAGCTTGTCGTCGTCGAAGGGATGGGTCGTCAGCATGGCGAATCCTGTCGGGTCGGTGGCGCGCCCGGCCCCTATAGTGGCGTGGGCCTTCTCTCGCCACCCCAATCGGTTAGGAGCGCAAGGGGAATTGAGAAGGGGTGCCGCCTCGTGCAAGGCTGGCCCCATGAAAGTCGCTGCCCCCATGCTCGCCTTGCTTCTGTCTGCCTGTTCGGCGACCGAGCAATCCCAGCCTTCCGAAACGGCGGCCAGCCTGCCCGATGGCTTGTGGATGGCCGATGAGCGGTCGGGGCTGTGCAAAGCGGGCGAGGAGGCCGCTTACGTGATCCATGCCGCCGATGGCAGCAATTGCATGG
The DNA here is from genome assembly GCF_014195685.1 of Sphingomicrobium lutaoense. Classification (GTDB taxonomy): domain Bacteria; phylum Pseudomonadota; class Alphaproteobacteria; order Sphingomonadales; family Sphingomonadaceae; genus Sphingomicrobium; species Sphingomicrobium lutaoense. Next base: position 330,003 of record NZ_JACICF010000001.1, read on the forward strand.
CGCAGGGCGCCATCGAGCAAGGCGAGACGGGGCTGTCGTTCCGGCCGCGCGGTGATGCGAACTGCACCGTCCCCATCTCCATGGACGGCGAGGGACTGGTGATCGGATCGGGCGCCGATGCGTGCGATTATTATTGCGCGGGCAGCGCGAGCCTGCCGAGCCCGCTGCTACGCAGTGCCGGAGAAAATCGGGCCATTCTCAAGGACGGCGGCGGCGATCCCATCTGCCCCGACTGATTGACCTTTACGGAAACGTAAAGTAAGGCGAGCGCATGCTTGCTGAATCGAAAAGCTACACCATCGGGCAGATGTGCGAGGAATTCGGCATCACCGCCCGGGCGCTTCGTTTCTACGAAGACGAGAATCTCATCACCCCGCGACGCAATGGCACCCAGCGGCTCTATTCGGAGCGTGACCGGGCGCGCGTGGCGTGGATCCTGCGCGGTAAGCGCGTGGGCTTCAGCCTCTCGGAAATCGGCGAACTCCTCGACCTTTATGACTTGGGCGATGCGCGTCAGACGCAGCGCCTCGTCACGCTCGAGAAGTGCCAGGAACGGATCGATGCGCTTCGCCGCCAACGGCTAGACATCGACGCGACCATCGAAGAGCTGGAGGGCTTCGTCAGCCTGCTCCAGCAGGAAAACAAGGAATAGTCATGCCTCTTTACGAAGCGCCCGTCACCGACACCAAATATGTCCTCGACCATATCGTCGGGCTGCAGAATTATTCCAACCTGCCGGGGTTCGAGAATGCGACTCCCGACATCGTCGAGGCGATCCTTTCCGAAGGCGGCAAGTTCGCGGCCGAAGTGCTGGCGCCGCTCAACCGGTCGGGCGACGAGGAGGGCTGCACGCGGCACGAGGATGGTTCGGTGACCACGCCCAAGGGTTTCAAGGAAGCCTATAAGCAGTTCTGCGACGGGGGCTGGACCACGTTGTCGGCTCCGGTCGAATATGGCGGGCAGGGGCTGCCCCAGATTCTCGCCACCGCGATCAGCGAATATGTGCTGTCGGCGAACCAGAGCTTCGAGATGTATCATGGCCTTACCGCAGGCGCGATCGCCTCGATCATCGTCAAGGGATCGGACGAGCAGAAGCAGACCTATCTGCCCAAGATGATCGCCGGGACCTGGACCGGCACGATGAACCTGACCGAGCCGCATTGCGGGACCGATCTCGGGCTCCTCAAGACCAAGGCGGTGCCGCAGGATGATGGCACCTACAAGATCAGCGGGACCAAGATCTTCATCTCCTCTGGCGAGCATGACCTGTCGGAGAACATCATCCATCTCGTTCTCGCCAAGATGCCCGACAGCCCCGACAATGTGAAAGGCATCTCGCTGTTCATCGTGCCCAAATTCCTTGTCAACGAGGACGGGTCGCTGGGCGAACGCAATGCCGTGAGCTGCGGGTCGATCGAGGAAAAGATGGGCATCCATGCCAATTCGACCTGCGTCATGAATTATGACGGGGCGACGGGCTATCTCATCGGCGAGAAGGAAAAGGGCCTCGCCGCCATGTTCATCATGATGAATGCCGCGCGCCTCGGCGTCGGGCTTCAGGGGCTCGCGCAGGGTGAGGTCGCCTATCAGAACGCCGTCGCCTATGCGAAGGATCGCCGTCAGGGTCGCGCGCTCGACCCGTCGATGCGCGATTCCGATGCCAAGGCCGACACCCTCTTCGTCCATCCCGACGTGCGCCGGATGTTGATGGATGCGCGCGCCTTCAACCAGGCGGCGCGTGCGCTCATCCTCTGGGGTGCCTTGCAGGTCGACCTGTCGCGCAAGGCCCAGGACGAGGCGCAGCGCGAGAAGGCGGACGACCTCATTTCGCTGCTGACTCCCGTCATCAAGGGCTATCTGACCGACAAGGGATTCGAGACCGCGGTGCAGGCACAGCAGGTATTCGGCGGGCATGGCTATATCCGCGAGTGGGGGATGGAGCAGTTCGTCCGCGATGCGCGCATCGCCCAGATCTACGAAGGCACCAATGGCGTGCAGGCGATGGATCTTGTCGGGCGCAAGCTCGGCCAGAATGGCGGGCGCGCCGTGCGGGCTTTCTTCGAGGTGCTGGCCGAGGATATTGCTGCTGCCAAGGCGGCAGGCGATCCGGGCGGTGTTGCCGAGCCGCTCGAAAAAGCGGTCGGTCATTTGCAGGGCGCGACCATGTGGCTGGCGCAGAACGCGCCGCAGAACCCCAACCATGCCGGGGCGGGCGCCTATGCCTATATGGACCTTATGGGCCTCGTCACGCTGGGCTGGATGTGGATGAAGATGGCGGCGGTGAGCGACGGTCTCAAGACCGAGCCGGGCGAGGATGTCGACTTTCACCAGGCCAAGCTGGTGACGGCCCGCTATTATGCCGAGCGCTGGCTGCCCGAGGCCTCGGCGCTGCGCCGCAAGGTCGAGGCGGGTGCCGATACGGTGATGGAATTGGCAGTGGACGCTTTTTGAGCGGGGGTATGACGGTGGCCGGGGGCTATTCGCCTTCGGCCACTTCTGCCTGGTAATTGGCGTGCCAGGAAGGGGCGACCGACATGGCGTCCTTGTTCCGCTGCTTCTTGGGCGCGAGCCGCGCCATGTCGAAGACGCCGTCGAACTTCATTCCGAAACGTTCCTGCGTCGCCCAGCGCACTTCGCCGACCACCGGTCCGACGCCGACGATGTCGAGCGTGACCGACTGGCCCGGGCGCACCTCGACTTCGCCTTCGACCAGCGCGCCCATCAGCGAAATGTTGCGAAGGCGCACTTCGGTCGGTTGGCCGCCGGAGGACATGATCGCGCGGCGCATCAGGCGCTGGCGCGGTTCGCGCTGCGAGCTGTAGCCATCGGGCTCGACCGTCGCGCTTTCGGCCAGTTCGCGCGCCTTTTCGGCGGGTGCGGGTTTTCCGAAGATATAGCCCTGGATCTGGCTGCAGCCGAGATCGCGGATGAGCGCGAGATCGTCGAAGGTCTCGACGCCTTCGGCGGTGGTATCCATGCCAAGGCTTTCGGCGAGCGTCACGATCGCCTTGATGATTGCGCCGTTGCGGCTGCCCGTGATCGAGGCCCCGCGCACGAAGCTCTGGTCGATCTTGATCTTGTCGAAGGGCGCTTTCTTCAAATAGCCGAGCGAGGAATAGCCCGTTCCGAAATCGTCGAGCGCGAGCCGGACCCCGAGTGCCTTGAGGCGGGCGAAGGTTTCATCGGTTGCCGAGCTGTCGGCGAGGAACACGCCTTCGGTGATTTCCAGTTCGAGACGTTCGGCGCGGAGGCGATGCTTCTGCAGGGTTCCTGCGACGATTTCGACGATCTTGGGGTCGTTGAACTGGATCGGTGAAAGGTTGATCGCGATGCGGATTTCGTCGGGCCATGTCGCCGCTTCGGCGATCGCCTGGTCGAGAACCCAAGCGCCGATCTTGCCGATGAGGCCGCACTCTTCGGCGATGGGTATGAATTTTTCGGGCGAGATGAAGCCCCGGCTGGGATGCTCCCAGCGGATCATCGATTCGAAGCCGCAGACATCTTCGCCGGCGGCGCGGACGATGGGCTGATAGACCATCGACAATTCCTCGCGATCGATCGCTCCGCGCAATTCGTTTTCGAGGATCTGGCGATCCGAGGCCTCGCTGTGCATCGAGGGTTCGAAGAAGCAATGCTGTCCGCGGCCCGCGGCCTTGGCGGCATAGAGCGCGAGGTCGGCGTTGCGCGTGAGGCTGTCGCCGCAGCTTCGGCCCGGGTCGCCGATAGCGATGCCGATCGATGCGCCGATCGTCACATGGTGGCCGTCCACGTCATAGGGACGCGAGACCTGCTCGATCATCGTCTTGGCGAGCGATTCGAGGAGACCAGTCTCTACGATGCCCGGCAGAACGGCCTTGAACTCGTCGCCGCCGAGACGGCCGACCTGGCCATGATTGCCCATCACCGATGTCAGCCGTTCGGCAACCTGGCGGAGGAGCGAGTCGCCCACCGGATGCCCGAGCGTGTCGTTGACATTTTTGAAGCGATCAAGGTCGATCAGGAACAGCGCGCAGCCCTTCTGGCGGCGGGCGGCGTTGCGCAGCGCTTCGTCGAGCGTCTGGCGCATCATCGCGCGGTTGGGCAGGCTGGTGAGGCTGTCGAAGCGAGCGAGGCGAGAAATTTCCTGCTCGGAACGGCGCTGCTCGGTCAAGTCGTTGCCGATGCCTCGGAAGCCGAGGAAACGTCCGCGGTCGCCGAAGATAGGGTTGCCCGAAATCGACCAATAGGCCTCATTCTCGAGCGCCGATTTGACGACCATGTCGCTGAAGGGAAATTTGGCGCTGAGGTGGAAGGAAAGGGTGCGTTCCTCGCGCAGTTCGTCATCATTGTCGTCGGCCGAGATAAGGTCAGTGAACTGGCGGCCGAGGAGGTCCTCGGTCGAGCAGCCGAAGTCGTTGGCGAGCTGTCCCGAGACATAGTTGAGCGTTCCGTCGGCGTCGGTTTCCCAGAACCAGCCGCGGCCCGTGCTTTCGAATTCGGTGACGAAGCGCAGCGCCTGGTGCGCCTTTTCGTCGAGGACGAAGCGGCGGCGGGCAATGGCGATCATGGTGCGCGCATTGGCGATCGCATAGCCGCTCGCCCCGAGAGCAAGCACCGCTGCGCCTGCCGTCAGGGCGCGATTGTCGATGAAGACATGGAGGCCGGTAATGGCGACGAGTCCGCCGAACACCGCAACGGGGGGCGAACTGATCGCGGTCACGGTCATGATCGCGCCGATGCAGCCGAACAGAATGTGGAGGTTGTGCGAATCGGCGGTGGTGCCGTCATCGACGGTCGCTCCGAGATAGACCCAGATCGCCCAGACAAGCGCCACATAGACGGTGATAAGGCGCATCATGATGTGCGGCGAGATATGCAGCTGCGTCCGCTTTTTCATGAGGAGCCAGGCGCCGAGATCGACGATGATGGCACCCATCAGCGTGGCATGGATCGTCCAGTTCATCCCGACATTCACGAGCAAGGCGAGCGCCGCGAAGGCATGCGCGAGCGCGATCAGGATCGGAATGTGGTTAAGATGCTCGATACGCTGCTCGGCAATTATGACTTCATCGCGCGACTCCGGCGCGTGGAGGTCGAACAGCAATGCATCGCGCAGCGAAGCGCGACGACGGCGTTCTTTGGTAACCGTTGAAAAACGTGCCCTAGTCATGGACCCCACGTGCAATTCCCTTCCTGGAGGGATTTAGCAGAGGGGTTTAACTGCTCGCCTATCACTTATGGTTGACGGAGCGTTAGGATTCCTCGGGAAGGAAGCCCGGCACCGAGAGATAGCGTTCGCCCGTGTCATAGTTGAATCCGAGGATTCGCGCGCCTTTTTCGAGTTCGGGCAGCTTGGCGGCGATGGCGGCGAGCGTCGCGCCCGAGGAGATGCCGACCAGCATGCCTTCCTCGCGCGCGGCGCGGACCGCCATGATCTTGGCATCGTCGCCATCGATGGTGATAACTCCGTCGATCACGCTTCTGTCGAGGTTGGACGGAATGAAGCCCGCGCCGATGCCCTGAATGGGATGGGGTGAAGGATCGCCGCCCGAAATCACCGGCGAGAGTTCGGGTTCGACCGCGAAGGCCTTGAGGTGGGGCCAATGCTGTTTGAGCACGCGCGCGGTGCCGGTGATATGCCCGCCGGTGCCCACGCCCGTAATCAGCACGTCGAGCGGCTGGTCAGCGAAATCGGCGAGGATTTCCTGCGCGGTGGTGCGGGCGTGCACTTCGACATTCGCGGGATTGTCGAATTGCTGGGGCATCCAGGCGCCCTCGGTGTTCGCGACGATTTCCTCTGCACGGGCGATCGCGCCTCTCATGCCCTTTTCGCGCGGAGTGAGGGCGAATTCGGCACCATAGGCAAGCATCAACCGGCGGCGCTCGACCGACATGCTGTCGGGCATGACGAGGATGATGCGATAGCCCTTGACCGCGGCGACCATGGCAAGGCCAATGCCGGTGTTGCCGCTGGTGGGTTCGACGATCGTTCCGCCGGGACGGAGGCGCCCGGTGCGCTCGGCATCCTCGACCATCGAGAGAGCGATGCGGTCCTTGATCGAGCCGCCGGGATTGGTGCGCTCCGACTTGATCCAGACCGACGCGTCGCCGAACAGATGATTGATACGGATGTGAGGCGTATTGCCGATGGTTTCGAGGATGTTGTCGACGATCATGGCAATGCCTCCTTCTTGTCATGGCCCGGCGGGTCGAAGCTCTTGGCGCGTCGGAGTTCGGGGAATTTCCAGGCCCAGATGACGACTACCGTCACCGCTCCCACGCCGCCGATCACCGCCGCCATCGTCGGCCCGACGAGACTGGCGATCAGGCCACTTTCGGCATCGCCCAGCTCGTTGGACGCCGAGATGGAGAGAGTCGATACCGCGCCGACCCGGCCCCGCATCTCGTCGGGGGTATATAGCTGGATCAGCGACTGGCGGACATAGACCGAGAACATGTCCGCGCCGCCGATGATGATGAGGAAGAGGAAAGTGAGCGGCACCGAGCGCGACAGGCCGAAACCGATCGTTGCGAGGCCGAAGATGCCGACGGCCAGAAGCATCTTCGACCCGACGTCGGTCTTGAGCGGGCGGATCGCGAAGAGAATGGCGACGAGTGTGGCGCCGACCGCAGGGGCGGCGCGGAGATGACCGAAAAGGTCGGGCCCGCCGCCGAAGATGTCGGCCGCGAAGATCGGCAGGAGCGCGACCGCGCTTCCGAGGAGCACGGCAAAGAGATCGAGGCTGATCGCGCCGAGCACCAGCCGGTTGGCGCGCACATAGCGAAGACCGTCGGCAATCTGGCGGAGCGGGCCTTTCATCCGGTCGGCAACGGTCTGGCGAACTTCGCCGATCATGAACAGGGCAAAGAGCGAAAGGATGAACAGGCCGGTCGCGGTGAAATAGGCCGTCTCTATCGAGACTGCGAGGAGGTAGCCCCCCAATGCTGGGCCGATGATCGTTCCCGCCTGCCAGGCGATCGAGGACAAGGCGATGGCATTGGGCAGGATCGAGCGCGGCACGATATTGGAGGCAAGCGCGCTCATCGATGGTCCCATCAGGACACGCGCCACGCCCACGAAGACCGCGATCGCATAGATGATCGGCAGGCTGATCGTTCCGGTGAAGGTGAAATAGCCGAGGCTGGCGGCGCAGCCGATCTCGATCAGGATCGATGCGCGGGCAAGGATGCGCCGGTCGATGCGGTCCGCCGCCCAGCCCGCGAAAGGACTGAGGAAGAAGAGCGGCACAAACTGGACGAAGCCGACGAGGCCGAGGCGAAAGGCTGCTGCTGCGGGGCTCATCGTTTCGCGGGCGATGGCATAGACCTGATATTCGATCGCGGTGACCATCGCGAGCTGGGCAAGCGTCGCCGCCAGCCGTGCCAGCCAGTAGGCGCGGAAATTGGGGATCCGCAAGGGTTCGGGAAGCCAGCTCATCGGGGATGCGCCTAGAGCAGATCGCGCAGGTTGCCAATTCCATCGTGCGGCCAAAGCATCGCTCGACAAGCTGCCTCGGCACTGGCTAGCGTGGCGCAATGGCGAAACCCAAGAAGAGATATGTCTGCCAGGCGTGCGGATCGGTGGCGACGCGCTGGCAGGGGCAATGCGCGGACTGCGCCGAGTGGAATACCTTGGTGGAGGATGCCGGCGCGGTCGTCACGACTTTCGCCAAGAAGCACAATCTGCAGAGCGGTGGCCGGACGGTCGAACTGGTCGGGCTCGATAGCGAAGTCGCTCTGCCCGAACGGATGCGGACGGGGATCGCCGAGTTCGACCGCGCGATCGGTGGTGGACTGGTGCCGGGTTCGGCGACGCTGATCGGCGGCGATCCGGGGATCGGCAAGTCGACCCTACTCCTGCAGGTGGCGGCACGGTTGGCCCAGAGCGGGCAGGGCGCCATCTATGTATCGGGCGAGGAGGCGGCCGACCAGGTGCGTCTGCGTGCCTTGCGCCTTGGCCTCGGCGGTGCGCCGGTGCGTCTCGCGGCGGCGACATCGGTGCGCGACATCCTGACCACGCTGGGCGAAGGCCCGCCGCCTGCCTTGCTGGTAATCGATTCGATCCAGACGATGCATTCGGACATGATCGAAGGCGCGCCCGGCACGGTGAGCCAGGTCCGCGCTTCGGCGCATGAACTGGTGCGCTTTGCCAAGGAGAAGGGGTGCGCGCTCATTCTGGTCGGCCATGTCACCAAGGACGGCAATATCGCGGGGCCGCGCGTCCTCGAACATATGGTCGATACCGTGCTCGGCTTCGAAGGCGAGCGCAGCCATCAGTATCGCATCCTGCGGGCGGTCAAGAACCGCTTTGGCGGCACCGACGAGATCGGCGTTTTCGCGATGGAAGGGAAGGGGCTGGAGGAGGTTCCGAACCCGTCGGCGCTGTTCCTGACCGACCGCGCCGAAGAAGTCAGCGGCACCACGGTCTTTCCCGCGCTCGAAGGGACGCGGCCGGTGCTGGTCGAATTGCAGGCGCTCACGGTACGGCTGGCCAGCGGTGCGACCCCCAGGCGGTCCGCCGTGGGGTGGGATTCATCGCGGCTGGCGATGCTGCTTGCCGTGCTCGAGGCGCGGTGCGGAATCAGTTTCGCTTCGACCGAGGTCTATCTCAATGTGGCGGGGGGCTATCGGCTGTCCGACCCGGCTGCCGATCTCGCCGTCGCGGCCGCGCTTGTCTCGGCGCTGTCGGAGCGGCCGATCCCCGGGGGCACGGTGATTCTCGGGGAAGTCGCACTGTCGGGCGAGGTCCGGCCGGTCGCGCATACCGCGCTTCGCCTCAAGGAAGCGGCGAAACTGGGCTTCGAGCGCGCCTGGACACCGCGCAATGCCGAGCCTGCCGACGGGATCGAGGTTGCGAGTTTCGAGCAGCTCTCGCGACTGACCGACCGGATTTTGGGGCGTTAGGGCTGGTCAGGCCGAGACCTTCCCGCTAGCCGGTGCGGCATGACTGCACTCGATATTTTCGTGATCCTGCTTCTCGTCGGCGGAACGCTGCTCGGCTTCATCCGGGGCTTCGTGCATGAAGTGCTCACCCTCTTTGCCTGGGTGGCGGCAATCATCGCGCTTCGCATGTTCCACGAGCCGCTGGCGAGTTCGCTGGTCGAGCCGATCGGGACGAGCGCGGGGGCGGCGACGCTGGCGTTCGCCATCCTCTTCCTTCCCACCTATATTGCCTTCAAGCTGGTCGCCCAGCGGCTGGGCAAGCGCACGCGCCAGTCGATCGTCGGGCCGGTCGATCGCCTCCTGGGCGGGGGGTTCGGCATGCTCAAGGGATTGCTGGCCGCAACGCTCGTCTTCCTGCTCGCCAACCTGGCGACCGACATGATCTACGGAGCCGATGCGCCGCGCCCGGACTGGATGACCAAGAGCCGCACCTACTCCCTTCTGAATGCCAGCCAGGACGCGATTACCGGCTGGTTCGAGGAGCAAAGAATGACTGACGGAGCGATCCTGTGACGATCCGCCTTTACGACACCAAGGCCCGCGAGAAGCGCGAGTTCGTGCCTGCCGATCCCGAGCGCCTGACGATGTATGTGTGCGGGCCCACTGTCTATGCCCGCGCACATATCGGCAATTTCCGGCCCGAAGTGGTGTTCGACGTGCTGGCGCGCCTTTTGCGCCACGAGTTTCCCGATGCCGAACTGGTCCATGCGCGCAATTTCACCGACATTGACGACAAGATCATGGCGCGGGCCGACGAGAGCGGCCAGCCCATCGACGCGATCACCTCGCAGGCCGAGCAATGGTATGAAGAGGATGCGCGGACGCTGGGCATCCGCAAACTGCCGATCTCGCCGCGGGCGACCGAACATCTGCCGACGATGATCGCGCTGATGGAAGAACTGATCGAGCGCGGCCATGCCTATGCCGCCGACGGGCATGTGCTGTTCGATGTCGAAAGCGATCCCGAATATGGTTCGCTGTCGCGCCGCCCGCTCGACGACATGATCGCGGGAGCGCGGGTCGAGGTCGCTCCCTACAAGAAGAATGCCCGCGACTTCGTATTGTGGAAACCGAGCAGCGAGGAGCAGCCCGGCTGGCCTTCGCCCTGGGGACGCGGTCGTCCCGGCTGGCATAGCGAATGCTCGGCAATGATCCGTTCGCTTCTCGGCGAGACGATCGACATTCATGGGGGCGGGCAGGACCTGGTTTTCCCGCATCATGAAAATGAGGCCGCGCAGAGCCGCTGCGCGCATGGCGGCGCGCCGCTGGCACGTTACTGGATGCACAACGGCTTCCTGTCGCTCGACGACAAGACGATGGCCAAGAGCGAAGGCAATGTGATCACGGTGGATTCGCTCACCAAGGCGGGCCATCGGGGCGAGACCATCCGGATGGCGATGCTGATGGCGCATTATCGCCAGCCGCTGCCCTGGACCGACAATCTGCTCGACCAGGCCAAGGCCACGCTCGATGGCCTTTATCGGCGGATCGGGGACACGGAAAGTGGCACTGCCGATGCAGGCGTGGTCGAGGCGCTCTCTGACGATCTCAATACCCCGCTGGCGCTGTCGCGGCTTGGCCAGATCAAGGATCCGGCCAGTTTGAAAGCGAGCGCGGCCTTGCTGGGGCTTTTGCAGGACAGCGCCGATGTCTGGTTCCAGGGAGAAGGCGGCGAAGGCTCGCTCGATGTGCAGGCGATGATCGACCGGCGCGCCGAAGCCAAGGCGGCACGCGATTTCGCTGAAGCCGACCGCATTCGCGACGAATTGGAGGGGCAGGGCATTCTGCTTGAAGACGGCCCTGACGGAACGACATGGCGGCGGGCCTGAAGCCCACGCCTTATACGCGCGATATCCTGCGCCTCGCGGCGTCGATTCCTCATCTCGAGCCCATTGCCGACCCGCAGGGTCGCCGCGAGATGCGCTCGCGCACCTGTGGCGCACGGATGGCGGCGCAATATCGCATCGAGGAAGGCAAGCTGGCCGCATTGGGGCTGGAAGTGGAGGCCTGCGCCTTCGGTCAGGCGGCGGCGAACCTGATGGCGAGGCATGCGCTGGGCAGCGATGTGGCCATGGTCCGGCAGGCGGCTAAGGGTCTCGAGGCATGGCTCAAGGGCGAAGCGGCGGAACCACAGGGCTGGCCGGAGCTTGAGCGCTTGTCCCCCGCGCGGCACCTGGCCGGGCGGCACGAAGCCATGATGCTGCCATTCCGGCTGCTACTTTCGCTGTTCGAGGAAAGCCGATGAACGAAACGCCCCATGAAACTGCCGGCCTGCTTCTCATCGACGGGGCGGTCATGTTGGGGGCGGCGCTTCTTTTCGTGACTCTTTTCCGGCGGATGGGTCTCGGCGCGACGCTTGGCTATATCGTCGGCGGTGCAATCATCGGCCCCCAGCTTCTCGGGCTGGTCGAAAATGCCGAATCGATCATGGCGATCTCGGAGTTCGGGATTGCGCTGCTGCTGTTCATTGTCGGCCTGGAACTGCATCCGAGCCGGTTATGGCGGCTTCGGCGCGACATCTTCGGGCTGGGTCTTATCCAAGTAGTGACCTGCGGGCTCGCGATCGCGGCGCTCATCCACTATTTCATCGGTTTCTCGGTCGAAGCGAGCATCGCCATTGGTTTGCCGCTGGGCCTGTCTTCGACCGCGCAGGTTCTTCCCATGCTGCGTTCGACGGGCGATTTGCACCAGCCTTATGGCGAGCGGGCTTTTTCGGTGCTGCTGTTCCAGGATATCTCGATCGTCCCGCTAATCACCATCGTCGCCGCCATGTCGCGCGCGCCGGTCGACCCGTCGGCGCCGTCGGGGGGTGTGATGGCGCTTTACACGGTGGGGGCGATCATCGGCCTTATCCTTGCCGGACGTTTCATCATGAACCCGCTGTTCCGGCTGATCGGCCGTTTTGGCGAGCGCGAACTGTTTGTCGTGGCGGGGCTCTTTACAGTGGTGGCCGCGGCGTCGTTGATGCATGCCCTGCACCTGTCTACAGCACTGGGCGCTTTCATTGCCGGGGTGATGCTGGCCGAGAGCCCCTACCGGCACGAGCTTGAAAGCGATGTCGAGCCGTTCCGTTCGATCCTGCTCGGCTTCTTCTTCCTTTCGGTCGGCATGCTTCTCGATCTTGGCGCGATTGCCGAACGGCCGATGATGATCGTCGCGATGGCGCTCGCGATCATCGTCATCAAGGGGGCCTTCATCTTCGGGCTGGCGCGCCTGTTCGGGATGGCGGTGGGACCGGCGCTGCGGCTGGGCCTGCTGCTCAGCCAGGCAGGCGAATTCGGCTTCGTTCTCCACGCGCAGGCGACCGAGGCGCTGTTGATCGAGCCCGAAGCCATGTCGCTGTTCGGTGCCGTCATCACCCTGACGATGGCGACCACGCCTTTCCTCATGATCCTCATCGACTGGCTCGAGAAGCGCGGCGTGGGCGAGGAGGTCGACCTCGACGGGCCCGAGAAGGCGCCGAAGGGACAGGTGATCGTGGTCGGTTACGGCCGTTTCGGCCAGACCGTCGCGCAGATGCTGATGGCCAAGAATGTCGGAGTGACGCTCGTCGACTCCAAGGCCGACCAGATCGAGATGTCGGGGGATTTCGGGTTCAAGGTCTATTATGGCGACGGCACCCGGGTCGACCTGCTGCGCACCGCCGGGGCGGAGAATGCCCGCGAGATCATCTTCTGCAATGACAAGAAATCATTGACCCCCGAAGCGATCGAAGCGGTGAGCGAAGCCTTCCCCCAAGCCGCGATCTTCGTGCGTGCCTATGACCGCCGCCATCTCCTCGAGATGGACGGGCTGGACCTCGCTTATATCCAGCGTGAATTGTTCGAGAGTGCGGTCGCGATGGGCAAGGAAGCACTCAAGGAACTGGGCTTTTCGCAGGAAGAGGCCGACCGCGTGGAGCGGGAATATCGCCTGCGCGATGACGAGCGGCTCGAACGGCAGAGCGAGACGGGCGACCTGCACGCCGCCAAGGATCGCATGTTCACCCAGGACCAGAGCCAGGCGCTGCCCGAGGAAGGTTAGGCCAGTTCGAGAAAGGCGCGGAGGCGCTGTTCATCGACCGCCCTGAGCAGCCGAGCCTCGCCGATGCGTTCGGGCAGGACCAGGGTGGCGGTTCGACCATCGCTTTTCTTGTCGCGGAGCATATGAGGAAGAAGCGTGGTGCCCTTGCCGGCGAGGCCCAGTGCGCCAAGATTGGTGGGAAGGCCCAATCGGTCGAGAAGTTGCACGAGGCGTTTGGGCACATCGGGCGCGCAATATTCGGTGGCGGCGGCAAATTGCGAAGCGAGCACCATGCCGGCGGCGACCGCTTCGCCATGAAGCAGCGTGCCAAGACCCGCGACGCTTTCGAAGGCATGGCCGAAGGTATGACCGAAGTTGAGCAGAGCGCGGCGGCCTTTCTCATCGCGAAGGTCGCCTGCGACGGCATCGGCCTTCATGCGGATGCACTGTTGCGCGGCCTCTGCGCAGGCATGCGCGTCGGCGGCGATGACCGTTTCGCCATGCGCCTCCATCCAGCGGAAAAAGCCTTCGTCGGCGATCATCCCATATTTGACGATCTCGGCCGCACCCGCGCGCATCTGTCGCCGGTCGAGCGTGGCAAGGAGCGCGGGGTCGGCAAGGACCAGCATGGGCGAGTGGAAGGTGCCCACGAGGTTTTTCTGCCCCTCGGCATCGATCGCTGTCTTGCCGCCGACCGCGCTGTCGACCTGTGCGAGGAGAGTAGTGGGGATCTGGATGACCGGAGTGCCGCGCATATATAGCGCGGCGGCCAGCCCCGCGACATCTCCGACACTGCCGCCTCCAAGGGCGAGAAAGGGTCTCGACCGAGGGTGGCTGCGTGCCGCCAGTGCGGCAATCAGCGAAATGAGGATATTCCACTGTTTGGCGGCCTCGCCGCGCGGCACGAAGATCGGATCGACCGCGATGATGTCCTTCAACAGATGGCCGTGCAGCTTCCAGACATGCTCGTCGGTGATGCAGGGCAGGGCTGCGCCGTCGGCCGCGCTGGCCAGGAGATCGGCATGGTCGGAAAGCGGGCCGATCGCGGCCCTGCCGGTCCCTCCGATCCCGTCATCCAATTCAATGAAGCTCATTGCTTGCCTAGATGTCTCGTAAGGGCCTTGATGATCGCTTCGACGACATTGGCATGAGCCCCGCTCCCTGAGCGCACGTGGAGGTGTGCCTCGCGGTAGCTGTCGCCGCGTTCCTGCGCGATTTTCTGCAATTTTTCGCGCCGCTCTTCAACCGGTCCGTTGAGGAGAGGGCGGGTGTCGGGACGGGCGGTCCTCTGCGCCAGCGTATCCAGGTCCGCATCGAGCCACACGGTGATGGTCTTGCGGTTGAGCAGATCGCGCGTTCTCTTGTCGATATAGGCGCCGCCGCCCGTCGCGATGACCTGCACCTTCCCTTCGCGGACCAGTCGCGCCACCAGCCGCCGCTCGCCGTCCCGGAAATCCTTTTCCCCGAAACGTTCGAACACCTCGGCGGGAGTGAAGCCCGAAGCGTCCTCGATCGCCGAATCGCTGTCGATGAAGGGAATGCCGAGACGCTTCGCGAGGCGCCTGCCGACCGTCGACTTGCCCGCGCCCATCATGCCGACGAGAACGATCGGGCGGTCAAGACGGGTCGTAAGCGGGTGGGTCATGGCAAAAGGCCTATACTGAAGCGGCAGGCTAGGGCAAAAGCCTTCTCATGAGAATCCAGCCTAGCCGCCCGCCCCGTAGACCGCGCGGGCCCATCTACCTCCTGATCTTCGTCCTCCTCGTTGCAGGCGTGCTCTATTTCCTGTCGCGCAGTGCCAGCGAGGTTCCTCTCGAACCGGTCGAGACCGAGATCATGGTCAATGCGGAATAAGAAGAAACTGCTGTGCGCTTCGGCGTTCGCAGCGCTGCTGTTCGGCGGGGTCGCGATTGGCCAGGACCGGCCCGAATCGCTGCTTCCGCCCGGTTTTGACGAGCCGCCGCCACCGCCACCGCCGCCTTCGCCTGAGCCCGCACCGCCGCCTGCGCCGCAGCCGCGAGTGACGCCCCCCGCATCGACGGGAGAGGCTTCGCCTGTCGCGGACGAGGACGGAGGCGACGAAGAGGAAGGGCTTGCCGCTCGGGACGGCTTGGAAAACAGCGAAGTCGACGCGGATGACGACGACCTGTCGCTCGTTGCCGCGCCGGGCGGCGCGCTTCGCTTCGAGGAAAATCTATTCGCCCGCTCGCCCGCGCGGATGGCGGTGAGCCTGATGCGCAAGCTCGAACTGCCGCTGGCTTCGCGCTGGGGACATATCGCGCTTCGCAATGCGATCCTGTCGGCAGCGGTCCCGCCGAAGGGCATTCGCCCCTCGGACTGGGTCGCCGAACGCGCATGGTTGCTCGTCAGGATGGGCGAGGCCGATGCGGCGCGGCTGTTGCTGGCCTCGGCACCCGACCGTCGCTCCAACGCCCGCCTTGCGCAGGTGCGGCTTCAGGTGGCGCTTGCTTCTTCCGACATGGGGAGCATGTGCCCGACCGGTCCGGCACTCGATGACAATGAGCCCAAGGTCGCGGCTTTGGTCGAGGCCTTCTGTTCCGCCATGCTCGGTCAACCCGAACTGGCGACCGAAACGCTTCGCCGCGAACGGCGGCGGGGCCGCCTTGCGGGTATCGACCTGTCGCTCGCCGACAAGCTGATCGGAGCGGGCTCGGGAACGGGTCGCTCGGCAACGATCGAATGGGACAATGTCGATACGATCACGAGCTGGCGTTACGGCCTTGCCACCGCGTCCGGAATGTCGATCCCCGAGCGCCTCATGGAGCCGGCACGGCCGCGCGTGCATGCATGGTATGCGCGCAATCCGTTGATCGCTCCCGAGGAGCGCCTGCCATCGGCACGGATTGCTGCCGGAACGGGGGTATTCTCGGGCCAGGCGATGCTGGATCTGTTCGGGCTGGCCTATGCGGACACCGATCCCGATGCCCTGGGCGAAAGCCCGGCCTTCCGCTTGCGCCAATCCTTCGTGGGCGAGACCCCCCAGGCGCGGGTATCGGCCATGCGGCAATTCTGGAGCGGATCCGGCAGCGCCGAGATCGAACAGGTCGGCGGCTGGGTGACGACGTCCAAGGCAGCCGCGCTGATTTCGCCCGCTTCGGTGAGCGAAAGCGATGCCGCGCCCCTTCTCGCCTCGATCCTGACCGCAGGCTATGATCGCCGGCTCATGCAATGGGTGCCGGCCGTCGAGGAGATGGACGAAGACGAGGTCGATCTGGCTTGGGGGCTGGTTGCGCTGGGTGCGCCGTCGGTCGCGGGCCTCGATCTCAGCGAGGACCGCATCCGCGATTTCATCCGCCGTGACGACAGCCGCGCAAAGCAGCGCTCGCGCCTGCTCGTCGCCGGATTGGCGGGACTGGGGCGTATCGACGCGCGGCTCGCCGCCGAACTGGAGGAGGCCTACGCGCTGGGCGTGGTCAAGGAGAGCAGTGCGACGAGGCTGATGGCGCGCGCATCGAGGCTGAACGACATGGGAAGCGTGTCGATCCTGTCGGCGCTCCTCCTCCAGGCGCCCAGTGTCGATGCGCTCAATCCCCATTTCCTTCGCTCTGCCGTGACGGCGATGCGCGAAGCCGGACAGCCTTTCATTGCCCGAATGATCGCCGCCGAGGCGCTGAGCCGGGCGTGAGCGCCGACGACCTCGCGCTGGTCGACCGCTTTCTCGAAATGATGGCGGCGGAGGCCGGGGCCTCGCGCAACACCCTGCTTGCCTATCGATCCGACCTCAAGGCGGCGCGCGAAGGCCTTGGCGGCGCGCTTGCCACGGCGGACAGCGAGGCGCTTAAGGCCCTGCCCCTTCAATGGCAGGGTCTGTCCTCGGCCACCGTGGCGCGCAGGGCAGCGGCGCTCCGTCGCTTCTACGCCTTTCTCAGCGAGGAAGGGTTTCGCGACGACGATCCGTCGAGCGCCTTGCCTCGCCCGCAGCAGCGGCGTCCCTTGCCGAAAATCCTTTCGCCCGACGAGGTCGAGCGGCTGCTGCGCCGCGCCGAGGAGCTGGCGGAAGAACATGGCGGCCGCGCCTTGCGCAACCTCGCCCTCATCGAACTGCTCTACGGGTCGGGCCTGCGGGCCAGCGAATTATGCAGCCTGCCACGGGCGGCGATGGCGCGGCGCAAACAGCCGTTCCTCATCCTGAGGGGGAAAGGCGACAAGGAAAGGCTGGTGCCGGTCAGCGAGCGTGCAAGGCAGGCGGTCGATGGCTGGTTGCCGCACTGCCCCGAGCAGCGCTGGCTGTTCCCGGGAGGAAAGAGCCACCTTTCGCGGGTCCGGCTGTTCCAGATCGTCAAGGCGCTGGCCGCCGACGCGGGATTAGCGCCCGACCGGGTCAGTCCGCACGTGCTTCGCCATGCGTTCGCCACGCACCTATTGTCGGGCGGGGCGGATTTGCGCGCATTGCAGGCGCTTCTTGGGCATAGCGACATCGCGACCACGCAGATCTATACCCATGTCGACAGCGCAAGACTGGTCGAACTGGTCAATCAGCGGCACCCGCTTGCGCGCGGCTGATTGACGAAGCGGCCTGCCCAAACTACCGCCAAGCCCGACATGATGAGCTATCTCGATTTCGAACGGCCGATTGCCGAACTGGAAGCCCGCGTTGCGGAGTTGCGTGAGACCGCCAATGGCGGAAAGATCGATGTCGGACAGGAAGTCCACCGGCTCGAGGTCAAGGCGCGCAAGCTGCTTCGCGATACCTATGCGAAGCTGACGCCCTGGCAGAAAGCGCAGGTCGCCCGTCATCCCGAGCGGCCGCATTTCAAGGAATATGTCGCCGGGATCGCCGAGGATTTCATGCCCTTGGCGGGGGACCGGGCCTTTGCCGACGATCACGCCATCATCGGCGGCCTGGCGCGCATCGACGGACGCAAGGTGATGCTGATGGGGCATGAGAAGGGCAATGATACCGCCAGCCGCCTCAAGCATAATTTCGGCATGGCCAAGCCCGAGGGTTATCGAAAGGCCATCCGCCTGATGGAATTGGCGGACCGCTTCGGGTTGCCGGTGGTCTCGCTCGTCGATACGCCCGGTGCTTTCCCTGGCGTGCAGGCCGAGGAACGTGGTCAGGCCGAGGCGATTGCCCGGGCGACCGAAAAGTGCCTCGAACTCGGCGTGCCGATGGTCGCGACCATCGTGGGCGAAGGCGGCTCGGGCGGTGCGGTGGCGATCGCCGCGGCCAACAAGGTGCTGATGTTCGAACATGCCATCTATTCGGTGATTTCGCCCGAAGGCTGCGCCTCGATCCTGTGGCGGACCGCCGACAAGGCCTCTGATGCTGCCGAGGCAATGCGCATCACCGCCAGGCATCTGGAGGAATTGAAGGTCATCGACCGGGTGGTGAAGGAGCCTTTGGGGGGTGCGCACCGCGCGCCGGACAAGGCGATCGACACGCTCAAGAGTGCGATCGTCGAGGAACTGGACGGCCTGTCGAGCCTTTCGCGCGACGAACTGATTGCCCAGAGGCGCGCCAAATATCTGGCGATTAGCTGAGGCGCGGAACCAGCCGCGCACATCTTCCGTTCACGACACTGATCGCCTTGTGGCGAGTGTCTGTCGCGGGAGAAATATGATGAAGATTCACCGGTTTATGGTCGCGAGTGCAACGCTGGCGCTGGCGTCGTGCATGACGCCGACGGCGGACCCCGCGATCAGTCCTCAGGAAGCGCAAAAGGCCAACGACCAGCACCAGGCGGTGGTCGCCGAATTCGGCGGCGAGGTCGGCGGTAGCCGTGGTTCCTATGTCGAACGGGTCGGCGATAGCGTGGCCGTCTATTCGGGCACGCCCGGCGCGGCGTCGGCCTATGATTTCACAATCCTCAACTCCGCTGTGGAAAACGCCTTCGCGGTGCCCGGCGGGCGCATTTACATTACGCGCCAACTCATGGGCCTGATGGACAATGAAGCCGAACTGGCTTTCGTCCTCGGCCATGAAGTCGGTCACATCGCAGCTGACCATGCCCAGCTGCGCCAGTCGCGCGCCCAACGTAACACCATTCTCGGCGTGCTTGGCGCCGTCATCGGCGGCGTTGTTGGCGGCGACAGCGGTCTTGGCAACCTGCTTTCGCGCGGAGCGATGCAATATTCGCAGCTCAATACGCTGAGCTACAGTCGGGACCAGGAATATGAATCCGACTCGCTCGGTCTGGGCTATATGACGCAGGCAGGTTACGATCCGCGCGGCGGTGCCGGTATGCTGGCAGCGCTCGGCAGGGCCAGTGCTCTTGAGGCGCGGATCCAGGGCCGGGACAACCGGACCACGCCCGAATGGGCGCGCACCCACCCGCTGAGCGAGAATCGCGTTGCCCGTGCGGCCCAGATCGCACGTGACATGCCCAATGCGGGAACTCGCGTGAACCGCGATACCTTCCTCGGGCAGGTCGATGGCATGATCTTCGACGACGATCCCGCGCAGGGCGTGATCGAAGGCCGTAATTTCATTCATCCCGACCTTCGCCTGCGCTTCACCGTGCCGAGCGGGTTCACCATGCAGAACAGCACGCGCCAGGTCGGTATCCAGGGTTCGGGTGGCCAGGCCATCTTCACGATGCGCGGCTATAACGGCAATCTCGACAGCTATGTCGTCGCCGCGATGCGCGACGTGCTGGGCCAGCAGGCGCAGCAAGTGAACATTCCTTCGCCGCGCTCGACGCGGGTGAACGGACTGCCGGCGGCTTACACCACGACGCGGGTGAATACGCAGAATGGTGCGGTCGACCTGTCGGTCTTTGCCTACCAGTTCAGCAATGACCGGGCCTATCATTTCGCGATGATCACCCAGGCCGGTGCGGGCATCGGGCCCTTCCAGTCGATGGTGGGATCGGTCCAGCGCCTCAGCGCGCAGGAAGCCGCCAATGTCCGGCCGCGCGTGATCGATGTCGTGACCGTGCAGCGGGGCGATACCGTCCAGTCGCTGGCACGCCGGATGGCCTACAATAATTTCCAGGTGGAACGGTTCCTCAGCCTCAACGGTCTGGCCTCCAACGCCTCGTTGCAGGCGGGCCAGAAGGTGAAGCTGGTGGTGTACGGACGCCGCTGATCCCTCGATCGGCAGCAAAATATGAGGCCGGTGCCTTTCGGGGCGCCGGCCTTTTTACATCACGTTGGCGATGTCGGAATTGATGCTTGTCCACATGCCGCCGGCGCCGCCCCCCATGGCGCGCAGCCCCGTCATCATCGCGATGACGATAAGAGCGGCAATAAGCCCATATTCGATCGCGGTCGCGCCGCGTTGATCGCCGCGAAGCTTGCGCAGCATTGTTCGGATAGCGTCCACGCCACCCTCCTTCTGGTCTGGTCCACAGTGCCATGTTTAGGGGGGAAAGGTTAACAAGCCGCCCAAGGCGGAGGGTTAATGCCGCCTTGCCCCTATTCGGGCGCCCATCCCATGAAATGCAGGATTTCGACTTGCTCGGTGAACTTTCCATCGGGCTCGCGATGGTCGTCGATCCATTGCTGCGCTGCTGCCAGCCCCGCACGGGTAAGCGATCCTTGCGCTTTCTGGCGTAGGATGTTGGTCCCGCCCATCGCCCTCAGGTCGGCCACGAGCTTTTCGAGCGAGGGATAGCGCAAGCGGACGCGATCCACGTCCACGACCGGCATCTGGAAGCCCGCATTGGTGAGAAGGCTGGTGAGCGAAGCCGGGTCGATGCGTGGATGCACATGGGGGCTTGCGCCGCCTTGCGCCTGATCGGCCGCGCGCATCGCCGATCGAAGCATGGGAAGGCTGTCCCCGCCTGCCATGGCTCCAAGGAGAAAGCCTCCGTCGGTCAAGGCGAAGCGGAGACGCAAGAGGGTGTCGGGCAGCGCATTGACGGTGTCGAGCGTGCCGATCGCGATGATGCAGTCGAAGCTCTGCGGATCGACTGCAAGCGCCTCTTCACGGTGCGCATCGCCGCCTGCGGCTTCGGCAAGGGCCGCGGTCGGATCGATCACGCGAACCGTCGCCCCGCTGGCCGAGAGCTTATCGACCCAGTCCGGATTGAAGGCGCCGAGCAAGAGGATGCTGGCGACGGGACGCTCGATGAGAGCGAGGCGATCCAGGATGTCCTCGAAGGCGCGGTCGTGGAGGAAGGTCTCCCGCCCCGATCGCAGGGCGCGGGCGCGGCGCAGGTCACGCAGGTCAAGATCGAAGAGGTCGGCCATGGGATGTGGCTTGTGAAACAGCTTCGCGCGGGCAACAAGGGGCTCATGGGGTTCATCGAGAATTTCGGCCGGTCGGTCGTCGACTTCGCGCTGCCGCCGCGCTGCGCGGGTTGTGGAGCGATCGTAGTCGAGACGGGAACCTTCTGCCCGCCTTGCTGGACCGAGATGGACTGGCTGACCGACCGGGTCTGTACGCACTGTTCCCTGCCGCTCGAAGGCACCGAGGAAGAGACGTGCGCTGCCTGCCTGGCCGATCCGCCGCGCGTAGCGAAGCTCCATGCGGCGACGAAATATGGCGCGGCGAGCAAGACGCTTGCGCTGCGCCTCAAGCATGGTCGGCGGGTCGCTTATGCGCGGGTGATGGCCAAGGCCATGGCGCGGCGGCTCGAAGAAGGCGAATGGGAGGAAGCACCGCTTCTCCTTCCGGTGCCGCTGCATCGCGGGAGGATCTGGCGGCGCGGCTTCAACCAGGCAAGCCTGCTGGCCAGCGAATTGTCGCGCCGGGTGGAATGGCGATGGTCGCCCGATATCCTGATGCGCGATCGGGCGACGCCGTCGCTGGGCGGTTTGAGCGGCAACCAGAGGCGGCGGGCCGTGCGGGGTGCCTTCAGGGTGGTGCGGCCCGAGGAGATCGCCGGAAAGACCGTGATGCTCGTCGACGATGTCTATACCAGCGGAAGCACGGTTGACGCCTGCGCCATTGCCCTTGAGAAAGCCGGCGTCCGGCGGGTCGATGCCATCGTGTGGGCGCGCGTGCAGCGACCGAGGGTCGTTATGCGTTAGTAGGACAAAGCGAGACAGATGATGGAAGATCCGATGCCGAAGATTGAGATTTACACGAAGTCCACCTGCCCTTTTTGCATTCGCGCCATGCGGCTCCTCGACATGAAGGGTGTCGAATATGTCGAATATGAAGTGAGCGGTGGCGGCGAGAAGAAAGCCGAAATGGTCCAGCGGGCCGGTGGGCGAACCACGGTGCCGCAGATCTTCATTGACGACGAACATATCGGCGGATGTGACGAGCTGATGTCGCTCGAAATGGATGGCAAGCTGGACGAGCGTCTGAAAGCTGCCTGATGGCCCGGATCGCGCTTTACCAGGCCCGGACCGGCATCGATCCTCAGGCCAACGCTCGCGAGATTGCGGATGCCATCGGCCAGGCCGCCGATGGCGGGGCGGACATGCTGTTCACACCCGAAATGTCCGGCCTGCTTGATGGAAATCGCGACCGGGCCGCCCGCTCGATCCGGACCGAGAAGGACGACCCGACCCTGGCAGCCGCGTGCGAAGCGGCGGCCAAGCATGGCATCTGGGTCCACCTGGGTTCTCTGGCACTCGACCGCGAGGACGGGCGCTGGGTCAACCGGGCTTTCGTGATCAACAGCAGCGGCCGCATCTGTGCCCGCTACGACAAGATGCATTTGTTCGACGTCGATCTCGATACGGGTGAATCCTGGCGCGAAAGCGCGGTCTATGCGGGCGGCGACAAGCCGGTGATCGTCGAGGGTACGCCCGTCGGACGTCTGGGGCTGACGATCTGTTACGATCTGCGCTTTCCGGCACTCTTCGCCGCACTGGCCGAAGCGGGCGCGGATTGCATCGCGGTTCCCGCGGCCTTCACCGTGCCGACCGGCAAGGCGCATTGGCATGTGCTCCAGCGGGCGCGCGCGATCGAGGCCGGGCTTTTCGTGATCGCGGCCGCCCAGTCAGGCGAGCATGAGGACGGGCGCGTGACCTTTGGGCACAGCCTCGTGGTCGACCCGTGGGGCGAAGTGCTGCTCGACATGGGCGAGGGGACGGGATTGGGCTATGCCGAAATCGCGCTCGAGCGGATTGGCGAAGTTCGGGCGAGGGTGCCGGCATTGAGCCATCGGCGGGCGATCGGGCCGGTCAGCGATTGATTGGAAGGCGCGATCACCATATTGGGGGCATGTGGCTCCGTAGCTCAGTTGGATAGAGCGTCGGTTTCCTAAACCGCAGGCCGCAGGTTCGAATCCTGCCGGGGCCACCAATTTTTCTTGGGTTATCAAGGGGTTTGTCATGTTGCGCCAAATGTTCACCGAGCATCCCCGCAGCATCGGCATGAGCTGGGGCGAGCATGGTCGCGGGGCGGCGCGGATGGGCGTGGCGATGATCCTCGGCGGGCTGGCCTGCCTCGTCCATGCGCTCATCCCCGGCCTGTTCGTGCGCACGACGAGCCGGTTGGTCGACGATTTGCACGCTAAGACCCGTCATCGCAACGCGCGCTTCCTCAATGATTACGAGATCTGATTTTCCATGAGCAATGACAGCCCCGCCAACGGCGACCTGGTTTCGCCCCCGCCGCGCCTTCCGGTGCCCGACGAGGTGCAGGACGCGGTCCGCACGCTGATCCGCTGGGCGGGCGACGATCCCGATCGCGAAGGCCTGCTCGACACGCCGGCGCGGGTGGCACGGGCGTGGAAGGAATATGCCCGCGGCTATCAGGAAGATCCCTCGCTGCACCTGTCGCGCACCTTCGAGGAAGTGGGGGGCTATGACGAGATCGTGCTTCTTCGCGACATTCCCTTCCAGTCGCATTGCGAGCATCACATGGCGCCGATCATCGGCAAGGCCTCGATCGCCTATCTGCCTAGCGACCGAGTGGTGGGGATCAGCAAGCTGGCGCGGGTGCTGCACGGATTTGCGCGCCGCCTGCAGGTGCAGGAACGGCTGACCGCGCAGGTTGCCGACTGTATCTGGGAGCATCTGTCGCCGCAGGGGGTGGCGGTGGTCGTCGAAGCGAGCCATGCCTGCATGACGGCGCGCGGGGTGAATACGCCGGGCGTGATGATGACCACGAGCCGGATGATGGGGACCTTCCGTGAAGATGAGCGTAGCCGCAAGGAAGTGCTTGCGCTAATGGGTTATTGATCTGAAACCTATGTATGGGGCACATTGCCCTTAGAATGGCGTCTCCCGTAAAAAACCCCTTCACTCCCGCAAGCGCGCAGGCTGAGCCGCAGCGCCCCTGGTCTCCGGGGGACGAACTGCATCGTCTTCAGATCCTCGACCAGCATGAATTGCACCGGATCGAGGACGACCCGATCCTCAACGAGATCACGTCCTTCGCCGCGAAGCTGTGCGACGCGCCGATCGCGCTCGTCAGCCTCGTCGAGGAAGCGCGGCAGCGGTTCCTGTCGCGACAGGGGGTCGAAGTGGGCGAGACCGCCCGATCGGCGAGCTTCTGCCAATATGCGATGATCGAGAGCGACGTGATGGAAGTGTCCGACGCCACCAAGGACGGGCGTTTCGCGCATACCGAACTGGTGATGGGCGATCCCAACATCCGTTTCTATGCGGGGGCGCCGCTGACCTCGGAGGAAGGCGCGCCGATGGGGGCGCTGTGCGTGATTTCGCCCGAGACCCGCGCGGGGCTCACCGATTTCCAGCGCGAGGGGTTGCGGGTGCTGTCGCATGCGGTGATCAACCGCCTCAACATGCATCGGCACGACATTCTGCGCGAGCGCCGGCAAGCCGAAGTCGAGAATGTGCTGGGCGAAGGCGAGCGCCGCTTCCGGACCCTTGCCGATGCCATTCCGCACCTTGCCTGGTCGGCGAGCGCCGACGGTCTGATCGATTATTACAACCTTCGCTGGTACGAGCGCACGGGCGGCGAAGGACAGGAGCATTATGGTCTTGGCTGGCTCGAGCTCGTTCATCCCGACGAGAAGGAAGCGCTGGCCCGGCAATGGAGCGAATTGATCGCCAAGGGCGAGCCTTTCGATGTCGAGTTCCGGCTGCGCGACGAGCAGGGCGAGTATCGCTGGGTGCTGGGTCGCGGGCTTCCCATCCGCGGCGAGAATGGCCGGATCAGCCGATGGTTCGGCACGACCACCGATATCCATCGCACGCGCCTGCTCCTCGAAAGCCAGGAGCTTCTGAGCCGCGAGCTTTCGCACCGCATCAAGAATATCTTCTCGGTGGTGGCCGGGCTCGTCAATTACTTCAGTCGCTCCTATCCCGAGGTGCAGGGCGTTTCCCAAATTCTGGCCGACCGGATCGCGGCGCTGGGCCGCGCGCACAATTATGTCCGGCCGGGCGACAAGGGTGCCAACCACGCCTTGCCCATCAAGGGACTGCTAGGCGATATCTTTGCCCCTTATTCGAGCGAGCAAGGACCGCGGATCCGGGTCGAGGGCGAGGATTTCGATGTCGGCGAGCGGGCGGTTACGCCGATCGCGCTGGCATTTCATGAGCTGGCGACCAATGCGGTCAAATATGGCGCGCTTTCCATCGAGGGTGGTCATGTCGATCTTGGCGTGTCGGTCAGCGAAGAGCAGGTAAGGTTGGATTGGGAGGAAAAGGGCGGGCCAGCCGTGGTTGCACCCCCTGAACGCAAGGGATTTGGTAGCGATCTTGTCGCAATGAGCATCGAGCGCCAGTTACGCGGCAAGGTGCGGCGCGACTGGTCTGAAGAAGGGCTTGCCGTCACCGTCAGCCTCCCGAAGGAACAATTAAAATAGCCAAATGGCGAAATGAGCGTGGGATATTCGCGCTATTTAGGCACATTCTTGGTCTCGGTAGTCGGCTATCGGCTAGCCCACAGCCGGAAGCTTTGTGGATGTCGAGTCGCGCTCGGCTTTCAGCCAAGGTACTTGCCGCTTTCCGATCGCATGGATTGATTGCCACCTGATCCGGGCTTGATGTGGGGGCGGACCTTGCCGATAGTGAGGCTCCAAGGGGAAAGGTCGGGCATGGATTGGCGTAAGATCGGCAAGGTAGCATTCGCTGCGTATCTTTTTGCGGCGCCTCTCGCGCCGGCGACGGGGCAGACAGGCGACCCGTCAAGCGAGGTCCCGGCGGGGCCGTTTCTCATCTTCTTCGAATGGGACGGTCGCACGATCAGTCGCGACGGGCGAGCTATTCTGGACGAGGTTCTCAAGGCTTACCGGGAGAATGGCGGTGTTGCAGTTCAGCTGATCGGTCATAGCGACCGATCCGGACCTGCGAACGTCAATCTTGCCATATCGCGCCGCAGGGCGATGGTCGTGAAGGACATGCTCGTCAAGGAAGGTGTGCCGGAAGAGCTTATCCATGTCGACGCGGCGGGAGAAACCCGGCTTCTCATCCATACCGAAGATGGCGTGCGTGAGGCGCAGAACAGGCGCGTGGAAGTGCATTTCAAGCCGCGCTGAAACTGAACCACTTGTCTTATGCGGCGTTACGCTTGCCTATCGAAGGAGTATTTCATGCGAGTCATTGTCTTGGCCCTGGCCGCTTCGGCCTTGGTGGCCGGTTGCAGTTCTTCCGGCGAAGAGGAGCAGCAGTCCGGACGGGAAGCGAATGTTGCGGAAGAACCGTTCAGCGTTCCCTTGTCCGACGGGAAGGGCAATCTCGTCGGGACGGTCGAAGTCCGCTCCGAGAGCAGCGGCCTCAATATCACCCTGTCCGTCGCCGGATTGGCTCCCGGCGTAAAAGCGGTCCACCTCCACGAGACGGGAATTTGCGACGCGCCCGAGTTCAAGCAGGCGGGTGGACATTGGAATCCGGAAAACAAGCAGCACGGACGGGATAATCCCGCAGGATATCACCTCGGCGACCTGTCGAACATGGTCGTTAGCGACGATGGCTCGGGCAAGAGCCAGTTCCTTGTCGCTGGCGCCAGCATCGGAGGACCTTCGCCGATGCTGGAAGACCCGGACGGCACTGCCTTGGTTATCCATGAGGGAGCGGACGATTATTCGACCGATCCTACCGGCGATGCCGGTGCTCGCGTAGCTTGTGCCGTGCTGGCGCGACCTGCCTAAGCCAAGGTCTTGGTACGCGTCGGCTGCTTCACTTCCAGCAAGGGTGCCAGATAGGCACCCGTGAAGCTGTCGGCGCATGCGGCGACTTCTTCGGGAGTCCCCGCGGCAACCAGGGTGCCGCCCTTTACGCCGCCACCGGGCCCCAGATCGAGGACGAAGTCTGCAGTCTTGATGACGTCGAGGTTGTGCTCGATAACGACGACTGTATTCCCCTGTTCAACAAGGGCGTGCAGTACTTCGAGTAGCTTGCGGACATCCTCGAAGTGCAGACCGGTCGTCGGTTCATCGAGAATGTAGAGAGTGCGTCCCGTGGCGCGCTTCGATAGTTCTTTGGCAAGCTTGACGCGCTGCGCTTCGCCGCCCGAAAGCGTCGTCGCTTGCTGACCGACCTTGATATAGCCAAGGCCCACGCGCCGAAGCATTTCCATCTTGTCGCGGATGCCGGGAACGGCCTTGAAGAATTCGACCGCGTCATCGACCGTCATGTCGAGAACGTCCGCGATCGACTTCCCCTTGAACTTCACCTCCAGCGTTTCGCGATTGTAGCGCTTTCCGTGACATACGTCGCAGGTGACGTAGACGTCGGGCAGGAAATGCATCTCGATCTTGAGGAGGCCGTCGCCCTTGCAGGCTTCGCAACGTCCGCCCTTCACGTTGAAGCTGAACCGTCCGGGCTTGTAGCCGCGAGCCTGGCTTTCAGGGAGGCCCGCAAACCAGTCGCGGATCTGAGTGAAGGCACCCGTATAAGTTGCCGGATTGGAGCGCGGCGTCCGGCCGATGGGCGACTGGTCGATATCGATGACCTTGTCGAGATGCTCGAGCCCATCGATCCGGTCATGCTTTCCGGACAGCATCCGCGCGCCATTGAGCGTTCGCGCAGCCGAGGCATAGAGCGTGTCGATCGTGAAGCTCGACTTGCCCGATCCCGACACCCCGGTGACGCACGTAAACGTCCCCAAGGGGATCGAAGCGGTAACATCTTTCAGATTATTGGCACGCGCTCCTCGAACGGTGAGCTTCTTTCCCGACCCCTTGCGGCGTTTCTCGGGCACCGCGATTTCGCGCCTTCCTGACAGATAGTCCGCGGTCAGGCTTTCCTCGCACCCGAGAATTTCGTCGAGAGTCCCGGCGCATACGACCTCTCCGCCCTTGACGCCCGCTCCCGGCCCCATGTCGATGATATGATCGGCAGAGCGAATGGCATCCTCGTCATGCTCGACGACAAGCACGGTATTCCCAAGGCTCTTCAAGCGCTTGAGCGTCTCGAGCAGCCGATCGTTATCCTTCTGGTGCAGTCCGATCGACGGCTCGTCGAGCACATAGAGGACGCCCGACAGACCCGAGCCGATCTGGCTCGCAAGCCGAATGCGCTGGCTCTCGCCTCCCGAGAGCGTCCCGCTCGTCCGGTCGAGATTGAGATAATCGAGCCCGACATTGTGCAGGAAGCCGAGGCGCTCGTTGATTTCCTTGAGGATCGCTCCGGCAATCTCGCGTTGCTGCTTGCTCAGCTTCTCTTCTACCGACCCGAACCATTCGACCGCATCGGCGACCGAGCGGCGCGCCGACTGGCTGATGTCCTCTCCGGCGATCTTCACCGCCAGCGCTTCGGGCTTGAGCCGCGCGCCATTGCAGACGTCGCACGGATGCGCCGCCTGATAGCGCGACAATTCCTCGCGCATCCAGGCACTTTCGGTGGTGCGCATGCGCCGCTCGAGATTGCCGATCACGCCCTCAAAGGGTTTCTTCACCTCATAGCTCTTCTTGCCGTCGACAAAACGCAGGACAACGGGTTTCCCCTTGGTCCCGTAGAGAATGACGTCCTGCACCTCGGCCGGCAGGTCTGCCCACCGCTCCTCGAGCGAAAAGCCATAGGCATGCGCGAGGCTGCCAAGCACCTGCATGTAATATGGCGAGGGAGGCTGGCTCTTGGCCCAGGGCACCACCGCCCCTTTCTTGAGGCTCAGCCCTTGGTTCGGCACGACAAGATCGGCATCGAACTCCATCTTCTCGCCCAGCCCGTCGCACGCCGGACAAGCTCCCTGCGGCGCGTTGAAGGAGAAAAGTCGCGGCTCGATTTCGCTGATCGTGAAACCCGACACCGGACAGGCGAACTTCTGCGAAAAGATGATCCGCCCCGCGGGCGCATTGTCGGTCTTGATCCCCTTGGTCTTGGCCTTCGCATCATCGGCAGGCGGGTCGGCGGGGTCGAGATAGGCAAGGCCGTCGGCGACCTTCAGCGCGGTCTCGAAACTGTCGGCAAGGCGCGCTTCGATCCCTTCCTTGATGACGATCCGGTCGACGACGATCTCGATGTCATGCTTATATTTCTTGTCGAGCGCAGGCGCTTCCTCGATGGCATGGAATTCGCCATTCACGCGCAGCCGGGTGAAGCCTTGCTTCTGCCACTCGGCAATGTCCTTCTTGAACTCGCCCTTGCGCCCGCGCACCACCGGTGCCAGCAAATAATGCCGCGATCCTTCGGGAAGCGTCATGGCCCGATCGACCATCTGGCTCACCTGCTGCGCCTGGATGGGTTCGCCCGTCGCGGGCGAATAGGGAATGCCCACGCGCGCCCATAGAAGCCGCATATAATCGTAGATCTCGGTAACCGTCGCCACGGTGGAGCGCGGGTTGCGGCTGGTCGTCTTCTGCTCGATCGAGATGGCGGGCGAGAGGCCGTCGATATGCTCGACATCTGGCTTCTGCATCATCTCGAGAAACTGGCGGGCATAGGCCGACAGGCTCTCGACATAGCGCCGCTGGCCCTCGGCATAGATGGTATCGAAGGCCAGGCTCGACTTTCCCGACCCCGAAAGCCCCGTGATCACCGTCAGGCTTTCGCGCGGGATATCGATGTCCACGCCCTTGAGATTATGTTCGCGCGCCCCGCGCACCGAAATGTTGGTCAGCATAGCCTGCCAGTTTGTTCCATATTTGTTCTAGCGGCGCAAGTGCGGCGCGCATCTACCTAACGCGAGCTTGGCAGATGGGGGTCCATCGCCAGCGTTCAAGCGCCTAGCGGATATTGCGCGACTGCGCGGTATAGCGGCCCGGCATGGCCCAGCTCGCTTTCGAACAATGTGAAGCGATCGATCCTCATCGCGGGGCTCGACAGCCCGCCGTGCCGCTCGCTCCAGCCACGATGCTCGACCACGCGCCCGCTCCATCGTGCCAGCGTGACATGCGGCAGAAAGGCGCGCCGTTCGGGCGGCAGTCCGCAGGCGGTGACCGCGCGGTCGATCTTGTGGTGCAGGGCCTCGATCGGTTCGCGCGGCGCCATCCTCGCCCATAAGGCGCCCCGCCGCTCGCGATCGAACGCCCCCACGCCGTCCAGCCGGCATTGCAGGGCGGGTGCGCGCACGTGGGCCAGCAAATGGGCCAGGTCCTCGGCCACCGGCCTTTCCACTTCTCCGATGAAGCGCAGGGTGCAATGCAACTGCTCCTCGCTGATCCAGCGCAGCCCCTCGGGTTCGCCGTCCATCACGGTGACGAGGCGGTCGATCATCGGCTCGGGCGGGACGAATGCGACGAACAGGCGGTGCATGGGATGAGGCTCTAGCGCAATCGGGCGCCCCGGCGCATCCGGTTTCGCTTGAAAGTCGGGCACGATATCCCGATATTGGCGTTCAATGAGGGCAAAAAGTGACGTCTTCGGACGAAGGAGAGACGATGCAGAACCAGTTTGACGAACGGACCCGGCAGACCGGCTTCACGCCGGGCGCAACGGCCAGCGTTCCGCGCGCCGCGCGCGATGCGGGCCTGCGCAGCTACATGCTGAAGGTCTATAATTACATGACGTCGGGCGTCCTGCTGACGGGCATCGTCGCGATGCTCTTCTACAGCTCGGGCATGGCCGCCACCGTATTCATGGGCGGGGGCTTCCTGCCCTGGCTCATCATCCTGTCGCCGCTCGCGATCATCTTCGCGATGAGCTTCGGGATGAACCGCATGTCCACGGGCACGCTCCAGATGATGTTCTGGGGTTTCGCGACCCTCATGGGCCTGTCCATGTCGACCATCTTCCTGCGCTACACGGGTATCTCGATCGCGCAGACCTTCTTCGCCGTTTCGGCGGCCTTCGCGGGCCTCAGCCTGTGGGGCTACACCACCAAGAAGGACCTGTCCGGATGGGGCACCTTCCTCATCATGGGCGTGGTTGGCCTGATCGTGGCGCTGCTGCTCAACGCCTTCATCTTCCAGTCGGGCGCCATGTCGATGGCCATCTCGGCGATCGGCGTGCTGATCTTCGCGGGCCTCACCGCCTATGACACGCAGAAGATCAAGAGCATCTATTTCCACGTGGCGGGCACCGACATGATGGGCAAGGTGGTCATCATGGGCGCGCTCAACCTCTATCTCGACTTCATCAACATGTTCCAGTTCCTCCTGACCTTCATGGGCAGCCAGGAATAGGAACGGCTGACAAGTCGATGAAAGAAGGCCCGGCGGGAAACCGCCGGGCCTTTTTCATTGCTGCTTGCCCAATTTCTCGTCGATCGCCTTGGCCTCGCGATAGGCGGGCCTCGTGACGAGCCGCTCCGAATAGGCGCGCAATGCCGGCCGGTCGGGCAACGTGCCGAACTGGATGCCCCAGCTGACATGGCTGCCCACATAGACATCGGCCATGGTGAAACGCTCGCCCGCGACATAATCGGTCCCGCCCAGGTGCTGCTCTAGGACCGCGACGGCTTCGTCATAGCTGCCATAGCCCGCCATCCGCCGCTGCTCTTCCTTGGGCTCGAAGCCCATCGCATGGTTGGAGATCGCGCTCTCGAGCGGCCCCGCGGCAAAGAAGAGCCAGCGGTAATAGTCTGCGCGATTGCCGTCGTCGGGGCCCAGCCCGGCCTCGGGAAAGCGGTCGGCCAGGTAGGCGCAGATCGCGGCGACCTCCGTGACTACGCGGCCGTCATCGACGATGGCGGGCACCTTGCCCATCGGGTTGATCGCCCGATAGGCCTCGGACTTCATCTCGGGGCCATAGGCGATGATCTTCTGTTCATAGTCGGCACCCGCTTCGTGCAGAGCCCAGCGCGCGATCTGACCACGTGAATGCGGATTGGTATAGAATTGGATGGCCATGGCCTGCCCCTTTCCCATGCTCGGAAAAGGGGCAGGCTGGACCTCGTGGGTCCGGCTGGCAAGCCTAGTCGCGCTGGTCGGCGCTCTGGTCGCGCACCGCGCGGAATTCGCTGCCCTCGGCCCAATTGGGCCATTCGCTCGAATTGGCGAGCTTCTCGCCGACGCGGTGAAGCAGGAGGGCATTTTCGGCAATGCCGCTGAAATCCCACTCGCGCGACCATTCATCGCCCTGCTGGTGATAATGGTTGGCGACATATTCGCGCGCGATCTCGGCGGCCCGCTCGGCACCGCCCTTGCTCAGCGCCTGTCCCGACCGGAAGCTCACCGCCGGAACGCCTGCCTGCGCGAAGGGGAAATGGTCCGACCGGAAAAAGCCGCCGGCCTCGGGGCGCGGGTCGGGGGAGAAGCTCTTGCCCATCGCCTTGGCGTCGGCGATCAACAGGTCGAGAAGGTCGAGCCGCGCGGTGCCGCTGATCGAGAAATCAGACGCCGGGCCGAACACGCCGAGGCTGTCGGTATTGATCACCGCGGCGGTGGTCGACAGCGGGTAAAGCGGATTGGCGGCATAATATTTGCTGCCCAAGAGGCCACGTTCCTCGGCACCCACCGCAAGGAAAATGACGCTGCGTTCCTGCGGCCCCATCTCAGCAAAGGCGCGCGCCTGTTCGATGAGGTGGGCCAGCCCGGTGGCATTGTCGAGCGCGCCGTTGAAGATGGTGTCGCCATGTTCGTCGGGATCGCCCATGCCCAGGTGGTCATGATGCGCGGTGTAGATGACATATTCGTCGGCGCGCGTGGTGCCCGGCAGGATGCCGACCACATTCTTGGCCTCGACCTTCTGCAATTCGGTGAGCACGGTGGCATCCAGCTTGGCGTTGAGCGTGACCGGCTGGAAATTCTTGCGCTTGGCGGCGTTCTTGGCTTCCTCGAAGCTCATTCCGCTCGCCTCAAAGATCTTTGCCGCAAGGTCGCGCTGGATCCAGCTTTCGAGGCCCGTGTGCGCCTTGGCGGGATCGTCGCGGACGATGTCGAAGGTGGTATTGTTCGAATTGCGGACAGTGGCCCAGCCATAGCTGGCGGGCTCGGTTTCATGGATCACCATCACGCCCGCCGCGCCGCGCTTGGCCGCTTCTTCATATTTGTATGTCCAGCGGCCGTAATAGGTCATTTCCTTGCCGCCGAAATCGCCTTCGCCGCCCTCGAAATCGGGATCGTTGATGAACAGGACGACGATCTTGTCCTTGACGTCCACGTCCTTGTAATCGTCCCAGCCGCGCTCGGGCGCGGTCACGCCATAGCCCACGAAAACCAGCGGCTTGTCGGCCATCTGGACCTGCGCCATGCCGTTCATCGGCGCGCGCACCGCGATTTCCTCGCCCTGGGTCAGCTGGATCCGCTCATCGCCCATGGTGAGGTGGACCAGCGGCTCGTCGACCATGCTCGACTTCATCAGCGGCACGTCCTGCGTCCAGCTCTTGAGACCATGCTCGTCGGGCTCGCCGCCGGGCTGGAGGCCCGCGGCGGCAAAGGCACCGGCCAGATAGGCAACGGTCTTGGCTTCGCCGAGGCTGTCGGGCGCGCGGCCCTCGAAGGCATCGGCCGACAGGGTGCGGACATGGGTCGACAGCTTGTCCGAATCGAAGACCGGGTCATGGGCAGGGGCAGGGGCGGCGCTCAGCGCGATGAGGCTGGCGGCGGTCAGCAAACGTGTCATCAAACTCTCCGAAAATGGGATTGGCGCGGCCTTCCAGGAGGCCACGCCAATCATTGGGTGCAAAAATCTATTTCTTGTCGCCCGCGGACGGCTCCTTGGGCGGTGCCTTCTTCTTGCTCGCCGCGGGCTTCTTGGCCTTCTTCTTGGGCGGCTTGCGCTTGGGCTTGGGCGGGGTCGGGACGATCTCGAAGGCAGGCTTGCCGTTCTTCAGATGCACCTTCACCTCGCCGCCATCTACCAGCTTGCCAAAGAGCAGTTCCTCGGCAAGCGGCTGCTTGATCTTCTCCTGCACGAGCCGCGCCATCGGCCGCGCCCCATAAAGCTTGTCATAGCCCTTGGTGACCAGCCAGTCGCGCGCTTCCTCGTCCAGTTCGATATGCACGTCGCGATCCGCCAGCTGCAGTTCGAGCTGCAGGATGAACTTGTCGACCACGCGGCGCACGACGGCAGGCGGCAGGTAACCGAACGGCACCACCGCATCGAGACGGTTGCGGAATTCGGGCGTGAACATCTTCTTGACCGCATCTTCCTGCGCATCCTCGCGGGTGGCATTGCCGAACCCGATGCTCTCGCGCGCCATGTCCGCCGCCCCCGCATTGGTCGTCATGATGAGGATGACGTTGCGGAAATCGACCGTCTTGCCGTGATGGTCGGTCAGCTGGCCATTATCCATCACCTGCAGAAGGATGTTGAACAGGTCGGGATGCGCCTTCTCGATCTCGTCGAGCAGCACCACCGAATGGGGGTTCTGGTCGACCGCATCGGTCAGGAGCCCGCCCTGGTCATAGCCCACATATCCCGGCGGCGCGCCGATGAGGCGGCTGACCGAGTGGCGCTCCATATATTCGGACATGTCGAACCGCTTGAGCTCGATTCCGAGGATCGACGCCAGTTGGCGCGCCACCTCGGTCTTGCCCACCCCGGTGGGCCCGCTGAACAGATAGTTGCCGATCGGCTTGTTCGGCTCGCGCAG
This sequence comes from Sphingomicrobium lutaoense, assembly GCF_014195685.1. Lineage (GTDB taxonomy): Bacteria > Pseudomonadota > Alphaproteobacteria > Sphingomonadales > Sphingomonadaceae > Sphingomicrobium > Sphingomicrobium lutaoense. The sequence goes on from NZ_JACICF010000001.1 coordinate 364,618, forward strand.
CCCCGCCCGTGCCAGCTTGATCGCGCTGGCGAGCTTCTCGATCGCGATATCCTGCCCGAACACCACCCGCTTCAGGTCGGTCTCGAGCGTCTCGAGCACGCGCTTGTCATCGCTCGACACGCTCTTCGGCGGAATCCGCGCCATGGTCGCCACCACCGCCTCGATCTCGGCGACGCTGATGGTCTTCTTGCGGCGGCTGGGCGGCTTGAGCATTTGCATCGCGCCCACCTCGTCGATCACGTCGATTGCCTTGTCGGGCAGCTTGCGGTCATGGATGTAGCGATCCGAAAGCTCGACCGCGCTCTTGATCGCGTCGGGCAGATAGCGGACTCCGTGATGCTCTTCGAAATTGGGCCGCAGCCCGGTGAGGATCTTGATCGTGTCCTCCACCGAGGGTTCGACCACGTCGATCTTCTGGAACCGCCGCAACAGCGCCCGGTCCTTCTCGAAATGGTTGCGGAATTCCTTGTAGGTGGTCGAGCCGATGCAGCGGATCGACCCCGACGACAGAGCAGGCTTCAGAAGGTTCGAGGCATCCATCGCACCGCCGCTCGTCGCCCCCGCACCGATGACGGTGTGGATCTCGTCGATGAAGAGAATCGCGTGCGGCAGCTTCTCGAGCTCGTTGACGACCGACTTCAATCGCTCCTCGAAATCCCCGCGATAGCGCGTCCCGGCAAGCAGCGCCCCCATGTCGAGCGCATAGATTACCGCTTCGTTCAGCACGTCGGGCACGTCGCCCTCGACGATCTTGCGCGCCAGGCCCTCGGCGATGGCGGTCTTCCCGACGCCCGGATCGCCGACATAAAGCGGGTTGTTCTTGGACCGGCGGCACAGGATCTGCACCGTGCGATCAACCTCGTCGCTCCGGCCGATCAGCGGATCGATCTTGCCCTCGCGCGCCTTGCGGTTGAGATCGACGGTGAATTGCTGAAGAGCGCTTTCCTTCTTCTCGCCGCCTTTCGCCTCGACCTTTTCGTCGGGCGCCTCGGCACCTTCGGGCGGGCTCGGCTCGGCGCTGCCGCCCTTGCCCACGCCATGCGAGATGAAGGTCACCGCATCGAGGCGGCTCATGTCCTGCTGCTGGAGGAAATAGACTGCATAGCTCTCGCGCTCCGAAAAGAGCGCGACCAGCAGATTGGCGCCGGTCACCTCGTCGCGCCCCGACGACTGGACGTGAAGGATCGCGCGCTGCACCACTCGCTGGAAACCGCTGGTGGGATTGGGGTCGGTCGCGGCATCGCTCACCAGCGCCCCCAATTCGGTGTCGAGATAATTCTTGACGGTGGTGCGCAGTTCCTCGCGCTCGACCCCGCAGGCATTCATCACCTGCGCGGCATGTTCGTCGTCGATCAGCGCGACGAGCAGATGTTCCAGCGTCGCATATTCATGACGCCGCTTGCTTGCCTCGCCCAACGCATTGTGAAGCGTCTGTTCAAGTTCGCGGGCAAAACTGGGCATGAATTTTTCTCCTTGTTCCAGCTACATCGGAACGGGTGGGGAGGGGTTCAAGGGCAGGATGGCCACCACTGGCTCAACTCTTCCTGAACAGCTGGTCAGCGGCGGACAGATGGCTCGACTTTCCGGCCTTGTGGCTTTCGACCCGGGCGATTTCGGCCTTCAGCCGGGCAATGCGCTGGTCGAGTTCGTCCAGCGACAGGGGGTCAAGGTCTTCCCGGCCGATTTCCACGATCGGGTCGCCGGGGGCAAAATCGTCATCCTCTTCCATCCTTCTCAGCGTTGACCCTCATCGCCCCCAAGTCAATAAGTCGAATCGCCCCAAGACCGGACGAAGGAAATTATGCCGCTCCCCGATGTCATGCGTGTCGTCGCCATCGCCCAGCTGGGCGGGCCGGAAATGCTCAGGCTCGAACAGAGGCCGCTGCCCTCGCCGGGCCCGGAAGAGGTGCTGATCAAGGTGGCGGCGGCAGGCGTCAACCGCCCCGACATCCTCCAGCGCATGGGCCTCTATCCCCCTCCGCCGGGGGCCAGCGACATCCCGGGCCTAGAGGTCGCCGGCGAAGTGGTCGCGGCGGGCGAGCTCGCCCAGTCTATGATGGGCAAGAGGGTCTGCGCCCTCGTGTCGGGCGGCGGCTATGCCGACTATTGCATCGCCGATCGCGGCACCTGCCTCGTCGTTCCCGAGATCCTCACCGACGCCGAGGCGGCGGCGATGCCCGAAACGCTCTTCACCGTCTGGATCAACCTTTTCGAACGGGGCTTCGCGGCCGAGGGCGACCACGTCCTCGTCCATGGCGGGACAAGCGGCATCGGCACCATGGCAATCCGGCTCGGCAATCTCTTCGGCCTTGACGTCGCGGTGACCTGCGGAAGCGATGAAAAATGCGCCGCCGCGCTCGACCTGGGCGCGGCGCTGGCGATCAATTACAAGGACAGCGACTTCGTCGACGCGATCGAACGGTGGACCGAGGGACGCGGTGTCGATGTCGTGCTCGACATGGTCGGCGGCGATTATCTGCCGCGCAATCTGGCCTGTCTCGCCGAGGATGGCCGCCATGTCTCGATCGCCTTCCAGCGCGGCAAGGATGCGACCCTCGACATCATGGACATGATGCGCCGCCGCCTGACGCTCACCGGATCGACGCTTCGCCCCCGCGAAAATGCCTTCAAGACGATGGTCGCCGACGAACTGCGCGGCACCGTCTGGCCCTATGTCGAGGGCGGGCGCCTCAAGCCGGTGATGGATGAGGCCTTTCCGCTCGCCGAGGCCGCCAAGGCCCATGCGCGCATGCAGGCGGGCGAGCATATCGGCAAGATCGTGCTGCTCACCGGCTGATGCGGCGGCGCCGGACGCCCGTTCGGACCGCGCCAAGGTATTGCCCTCAGGGCCGCAAAGGCCTACATCGGCTCTCACAACATTGGCCGCTCCGGAAAGGGGCGGCCCTTTCTATTTTTGGAGTTTGCTCATGGCCCAGCCCCTGATGCCCCACGCAACCGCCGCCTGGCTCGTCGAGAACACGGCACTCAGCTTCGAACAGATCGCCGAATTCTGCGGGCTTCACATCCTCGAGGTGCAGGCCATTGCCGACGATACCGCGGCGACCAAGCTCACGGGCCGCGACCCGCTGCGCGCGGGCGAACTGACTCATGAGGAAATCGAGAAGGGCCAGAAGGACCCCGATTACCGCCTCAAGATGATCAAGGCGCCCGAAGCGGTCACCCGCACCAAGGGGCCGCGCTACACACCCGTTTCCAAACGGCAGGACAAGCCCGACGGCATCGCCTGGATCATCAAGAACCATCCCGAGGTGACCGACGGCCAGATTTCCAAGCTCATCGGCACCACCCGCACCACTATCGGCGCGATTCGCGATCGCACCCATTGGAACATGGCCAACATCCAGCCCAAGGATCCGGTCACCCTGGGTCTGACCACCCAGCGCGAACTCGATGCCGCGGTGGCCAAGGCCGCCAAGGCCGCGGGCAAGGAAGAGGCGCCTGCCGACACCGGGATGGAGCATGATCGCGAAGCGCTCATCGAACAGCTGCGCGCCGAACGCGAACAGGCTGCGCGCGACGCCGAAGCCGCGCTCGCTGCCGAAGCCGCCGAAGCCGCGGGTGAGGACAAGAGCGACGAGATCGTTCCCGGCATCAAGGACCCGTTCAAGCATTGATAAGTGCGCGCCCCCGCGCCACAGTCATGCCCATGAACGAACAGCCTGTCGAACAGATGGATTTCGAGACCGCGCTGGCGGAGCTCGAAACCATCGTGCGTACCCTCGAACAGGGGGATGAACCGCTTGACCGCTCGATCGCGCTCTACCAGCGCGCCGAGACGCTCAAGAAACATTGCGAAACCCGTTTGAAGTCCGCGCGCGAACGGATCGAGAAGATCACTCTCGACGCCGATGGCAATCCCGCGGGGGCCGAACCCTTCGATGCCGGCTGAGCCATTGGACCAGCCCGTCCTGACCCTTTCCGAAGAGGCTGGCCGTGTCGCCGCCCGGGTCGACGAACTGTTCGACAAGCTGCTCACGCCGCCGGGCGACCGGCGCGACCGCCTGTTCAAGGCGATGGCCCATGCCGCGATCGGCGGAGGCAAGCGCATGCGCCCCCTGCTCACCGTCGCTGCCGCCCGCCTGTTCGGGATCGACGAGAAAAGGGCAATCCGCGTCGGCACCGCGATCGAGGCGATCCATGTCTATTCGCTCATCCATGACGATCTGCCCTGCATGGACGATGACGATCTGCGCCGCGGAAAGCCTGCCACTCACAAGCGTTTCGACGAAGCGACCGCGGTGCTCGCGGGCGACAGCCTTCACGACCTCGCCTTCGAAATCCTTTCCGATCCCGCGACCCACGAACGGCCGGCGGTGCGATTGGAACTTATCGCCGCGCTTGCGCAGGCCTCGGGGCCGGCGGGAATGGCGGGCGGGCAGATGATGGACCTTGCCGCCGAAGGCGAGGCACTCGATCTCGGCGCGATTACCCGACTCCAGCAGCTCAAGACCGGCGCGCTCATCGAATATTCGGTCGAGGCCGCCTGCATCATGGCGCGGCTCCCCGAGGACCGGCGCACGCCTTATCGCGGCTATGCCCGCAATGTCGGGCTGGCCTTCCAGATTGCCGACGATCTCATTGATCATTCGGGCGACGAGGAGAGGGCGGGCAAGCGCGTCGGCAAGGATGCCGATGCGGGCAAGGCGACGTTCGTCTCGCTCCTGGGCGAGGAACGTGCCCGCGCCCAGGCCAACATGCTGGTCGAGCAGGCCGGCGAACATCTCAAGGGGCATGGCGAGGAAGCCGATCTCCTGCGCGCCATCGCGCGCTTTGCCGTGGAAAGGGACCGTTAAATGCGCATCGGCGTCTATCCTGGAACCTTCGATCCCATCACGCTGGGACATCTCGACATCATCCAGCGCGCCTCGGGTCTCGTCGACAAGCTCATCATCGGGGTGACCACCAATCCCGCCAAGGCGCCGATGTTCTCGGTCGAGGAACGGCTCGAGATGGTCCGCCGAGAAACCGCGTCGCTGGGCAAGGGGATCGAGGTGGTGGCCTTCAACTCGCTGCTCATGGACTTCGCGCAGGAACAGGGCGCGGCGATGATCATCCGCGGGCTGCGCGCGGTCGCCGATTTCGAATATGAATATCAGATGGCGGGCATGAACCAGCAGCTCAACGACGAGATCGAGACTGTCTTCCTGATGGCCGATGTTTCGCTCCAGCCGATTGCCTCGCGGCTGGTGAAGGAAATCGCGCGCTACGGCGGCCCCATCGACAAGTTCGTTCCGGCAGAGGTGGTCAAGGATGTCGCCCGCCGCCTCGCCGAGGAAAATGGCAGCTAGCGGCCATCGACCATTTATCTCGCGCCCCTAAAAGGGGTGGCAAGCGGTCCATGCCTCTGATAGGCGGACCATCCAGACTTTCCGTGGAGGGGATATATGTTCAAGGCGTTGGTTCGATTGGCTTTTTGCGGGGCTGCCATGACCATGGCACTGCCTGCCTCGGCCGAGGTTCTCACCCATCGCGCTCCGGCGCATATCGCCGAGGATCCGGCGAACCAGCTGACCTTGGAACTGTCGAATGGCGGCACGGTGGTGATCCAGCTTCGCCCCGACGCCGCGCCCCGCCATGTCTATCGCATCCAGCAGCTCGCCAGCTCGGGTTTCTATGACGGCGTCATCTTCCACCGCGTCATTCCGGGCTTCATGGCGCAGGGCGGCGATCCGACCGGCACCGGCCAGGGCGGCAGCCCGCTTCCCGATCTCGAGGCCGAGTTCAATCGCCTTCCGCACGTTCGCGGGGTCTTTGCGATGGCGCGCGCCGAAGACCGCAACAGCGCCAACAGCCAATTCTACATCGTCCTCCATCCGCGCTTCAATCTCGACCATGAATATACCGTTCTGGGCCGGGTGAAGTCGGGCATGTCGGCGGTCGATGCCATCGCGCCCGGCGAACCGCCCGCCAACCCGACGCGGATCGTCCGCGCTTCGCTCGGCGGCCCGTTGCCCGCCGCTCCCGCTGCCCCTGCCGCGCAGGCAGAGGCGGTGGCCGAAGAGAGCGCCCCGGCCGAATAATGAAAGTCGACCTGTTCGACTTCGACCTGCCGCCCGAACGCATCGCGCTGCGCCCCGCGCGCCCGCGCGATGCCGCGCGCATGCTGCTCGTGCGCGGCGAGGAGATGGTCGACAAGGGCGTGCTCGACCTGCCCGACCTGCTCGATCCGCGCGACGTGCTCGTCTTCAACGACACCCGCGTGATCCCCGCCCAGCTCGAAGGAAAAAGAGGGGAAGCCCGCATCGGCGCGACCCTTCACAAGCGCAAGGGGCTACGCTCCTGGTGGGCCTTCGTGCGCAACGCCAAGCGCGTGCGCGACGGCGACCGCATCGACTTCGGCAAAGGCGTCACCGCGATCGCCGAGCGCCGCGACGAGGCCGGTGCGATCCTGTTGGATTTCGAAGGCGAGGAACCCGTCGAGATCCTCCTTGAACGCGCCGGCACCATGCCGCTTCCCCCCTACATCGCCTCCAAGCGCGGCACCGACGAGAAGGACCGCGACGACTATCAGACCATCTTCGCCCAGCAAGACGGTGCAGTCGCCGCCCCCACCGCTTCGCTGCATTTCACCGATCGCCTCGTCAAGGCAATCGACGACGCAGGCATCGCCCGCGAAACGCTCACTCTCCACGTCGGCGCCGGTACTTTCCTGCCGGTGAAAGCCGACGACACCGAAGACCATCGCATGCATTCCGAATGGGGTCGCATCGACCAGGCGACGGCCGACCGCCTCAACGCCGCGAGGCAGAGCGGCGGGCGTCTGATCGCGGTGGGCACCACCGCGCTTCGCCTCCTCGAAAGCGCCGCTGACGAGGATGGCAGGATCCATCCCTTTGAAGGCGACACCGACATCTTCATCACCCCGGGCTATCGCTTCCGCGCGGTCGACGGGCTGATGACCAATTTCCACCTGCCCAAATCGACGCTCTTTATGCTGGTCTCGGCGCTGATGGGCCTCGATGTGATGAAGGCGGCCTATGCCCATGCGATCGAGCATCGTTATCGCTTCTACAGCTATGGCGACAGCTCGCTGCTACTCCCGGCCTCGCGTTGATCTCTGCCGCTTCGGCCTGTAGGCCGCGCGGCATCCTTCCACCTATTGAAACGGAGCGCAATTCGTGACGCGGACGATCGCCCTTGGCCTCATTCTTCTTGGCGCAGCACCGGCCGGCGCCGCCTTGCCCGAGCCTGTGCGCGAGATGATCGATGCCGCGGTCGCGACCGGCGATCCCGCCAAGGTCAGCGTCATTCTCGACCTCGCTCGGCAAACCAATCCCGAGGAGAGGGCCGAGCTGGACGCGATCGCGGCCCGCTTTGCCGAGCAGCAGGCGGCGAGGGCCGCGGCCGAAGCGAAGCGCAAGCAGGAGGAAATTCGCGAAGCCGGGATGCTCGAACGTTGGAAGGGGCGTGGAGAATTGGGCGCCTTTCGCGCGACGGGCAATAGCAATGACCTCGGCGTCACCGCAGGCCTGAAGCTCAAGCGTGAAGGCATCGACTGGCGCCACAAATTGTCGGGGCTCGTCGATTATCGCCGCAGCGATGGCAGCACGACGCGCGAACAATTTCTCGCGGCCTATGAGCCGCATTACAAGATCGAGGATGGGCTGTTCGCGTTCGGCCTTGCCCAATATGAGCGCGACCGTTTCCAGGGCTTTGCCGCCCGGACGACCCTGTCCGGTGGCCTGGGCTATCAGCTGGTCGACAGCGAACGATTGCAGGTCGCGGTTAAGGGCGGGCCGGCATGGCGTCGTACCTCGCTGATCGGCGGCGGTACCGAGAACCATCTGGCGGGACTGGCCGCACTAGATCTGGATTATCAGCTTACCGACCGGCTGGCGCTAACGGAAAGCGTCGAGGCCTATCTGGAAAGCGGCAGCACGACGCTCAAGTCGGTTACGGGCTTGGAGGCCGACCTGGGGGGCAGCCTGATCGGGCGGGTGGCCTATGTCGTCGAACATGAGACCGACCCGCCCGCCGGCGCGGTCAAGACCGACACGCTGACACGCGTGACAATCGTCTACGACTTCTAGGCCGTGGCCTTCTCGGTCGGGATGCGCAGCACCTGGCCCGGATAGATCTTGTCGGGGTCCGACAGCATCGGGCGATTGGCCTCGAAAATGCGCATGTAATCGTTGGCATTGCCATAATATTTCTTGGCGATTGCCGAGAGCGTATCGCCGCTTTCGACGGTGTGGAAGCGACCGGGCGAACCATCGCCGCCTTGGAGATCGTCATCGTCGACGCTGTCGATATGCTTGGTGTTGCCGGTAATGACCATCAGCTTTTCCTTGCTTGCCTGGTCGGGCACCTTGCCGCTGATCTTCACCCGGTTGCCTTCGACGCGGACCTTGATGTCGCCGCCGATCCCGGCTTTCTCGATTTCCTTGCGAAGGGCTTCGGCCTTTTTCTCGGCGGGGGTCTGCTCGTCGAACAATTCCTTGCCCTTGTCTTTCTTGAACATGTCGAAAATGCCCATGGTGCGTGCTCCTTGATGATTGGTGCGACCGGAACGCGCGAGGGAGAAGCAATGTTGCTCCGCTCATCCCGCTCCGGCGGCGCCCGGCACCATTTGAACGGGCCGCTAGCCACGAAGCGGCGGAGCCATTAGGAGCGCGGCGCATGAGCAGTTCATTTTTCAAATTCGCGATTGCCGCCACCGACGGCGCCGCGCGCACCGGCACGATCGAGATGCAGCGCGGAACGATCCGCACACCGGCATTCATGCCGGTCGGGACGGCCGCCACGGTCAAGGCGATGAAGCCCGAAAGCGTGCGCGCGACCGGCGCGGACATCCTTCTTGGCAATACCTACCACCTGATGCTCCGGCCCGGTGCGGAGCGGGTGGCAAAGCTCGGTGGCTTGCACAAATTCATGAACTGGGACCGGCCAATCCTCACCGACAGTGGCGGTTACCAGGTGATGAGCCTCGGTGAGCTCACGAAAATGAGCGAGGAAGGCGTGCGCTTCCAAAGCCATATCGACGGTTCGCGCCACATGATCACGCCCGAGCGGTCGATGGAGATCCAGCGCCTCCTGGGCAGCGATATCGTTATGGCCTTCGATGAATGCACGCCCTATCCCGCCACCCACGAAGTCGCAAAACAGTCGATGGAATTGTCAATGCGCTGGGCGCGGCGCAGCCGCGATGGGTTCGACAGCGGCGGCGAACATGCCGAGCGCTCGGCGCTGTTCGGCATCCAGCAGGGCTCGATGTTCGAGGATTTGCGCAAGCGTTCCACCGATGCACTGCTCGACATCGGTTTCGACGGCTATGCGGTGGGCGGGCTCGCGGTAGGCGAGGGGCATGACCGGATGATGGCGACGCTCGATTTCGCCGCGCCGATGCTGCCTTCCGACAAGCCGCGCTACCTGATGGGCGTGGGCAAGCCCGATGACCTCGTCGAAGCGGTTCGCCGGGGGATCGACATGTTCGATTGCGTGCTGCCTACCCGCTCGGGACGAACGGGACAGGCCTTCACTGCCGATGGGCCGATCAATATCCGCAATGCGCGCTTTGCCGAGGACGAGCGACCGCTCGATCCCGAATGTTCATGCTCGGGCTGCAGCGACTATTCGCGGGCCTATCTCCACCATCTCGTCAAATCGGGTGAAATCTTGGGCGCGATGCTGATGACCGAGCATAATCTCAGCTTCTACCAGCGGCTGATGGCAGGCATGCGCGATGCCATCGCCGAAGGCGGCTTCGGAACATTCGCGAAGGATTTCCTCGCCCGCTACCGAGCGAAGGGCGACGCTAAGAGCGACTAGACCCCGATCGAAAGAAAGGACGGCACCGGACCGTTCCAATCGTCGTCAACGGCTTCGCGAGCGCGAGCCGGGCTGTCTTTCTTCTTGGGCGGTTCCTCTCTCGAGCGGCGGGGCTTTTCGTCCCGTTCCTCGGACTGGGCACGGGTCTTCTTCGGCTTCGCCGCAGGCTTTTTCTCGGCCATGTCGGTCTTCTTCGGCTTGGCCGGCTTGTCCTTGGCGTCCGCAGCATCGCCGGCCGGAGTCTTCCCGGTCTTGCCGATCATCTGACCGATAAGCTTCTCGATCGCTTCGATCGCTTCGGCATCGGACGGGGTGGCGAGTGTATAGGCTACACCCGTCGCGCCCGCGCGGCCGGTGCGCCCGATGCGATGGACATAATCGTCGGGCTGCCACGGCACGTCATAATTCACGACGGTCGAGACGCCCTTGATGTCGAGACCGCGCGCGGCAACGTCGCTGGCGACGAGGATGTTGATCTCGCCCGACTTGAAGCGGTCGAGTTCGGCAATGCGATTGGACTGGTCCATGTCGCCCTGGATCTGGCCGATACGGAACTTGGACCGCTTGAGGCTCGTGGCCAGTTCGCGAACCGTCACCTTCTTGTTGCAGAAAACGATCGCGGTCTCGGTGCTTTCGTCGCGAAGGATCTCGCGCAGCGCCGACCGCTTGTCGCGCGGCGATACCTTGACGAGACGCTGTTCGATATTCTCGTTGGTGCTGGCGGCGCGCGCGACCTCGACCGTCTTGGGATCGGTGAGGAACTGGTCGGCCAGTTTCTTGATCGGCGGCGGCATGGTCGCCGAGAAAAGCAGCGTCTGGCGATTGCGCGGCAGCTTCTGGCAGATGCTTTCGATGTCGGGAATGAACCCCATGTCGAGCATGCGATCGGCCTCGTCGATGACCAGGAGGTCGCAGCCGTTGAGGAGGATCTTGCCCCGTTCGAAAAGGTCGAGCAGGCGGCCCGGCGTGGCAATCAGTACGTCGACGCCTTTTTCGAGCTGCTTAATCTGGTCGCCCATCTGCACGCCGCCGATCAACAGCGCCATCGATAGGCCCGGGTGATATTTGCCGTATTTCTCGAAATTTTCGGCGACCTGCGCGGCGAGTTCACGCGTCGGCTCAAGGATCAGCGAGCGCGGCATGCGTGCGCGGCTGCGGCCCTCGGCGAGGATGTCGATCATCGGCAGGACGAAGCTGGCCGTCTTGCCGGTGCCGGTCTGGGCAATGCCGATCAGGTCCTTGCCCATCAGCGTCGGCGTGATCGCCCCCTTCTGGATAGGTGTCGGCGTGTCATAGCCCGCGTCGCCAACGGCGCGGAGCAATTCATCGGAAAGGCCGAGATCGGCAAAAGTCATTCAAAAATCCGGAAAAAGGAACGCGGGGAAGCCCGCTCACACACGGTTAGCGGCCCTGCCGCCAAGGCGCGAAAAAGTCAAGGAAAGCTCAACCCCCGCGGCGTGGCTCGAGAAGATGGAATTTCTCGATCTTGCAGCTTCCGCCCATGCGGGTGCGGATGACATCGCGGTCGGCGCATAGCTGCTCGTCGCTCGGCTGGAGGTAGAAGCCGCCGTAGAAATCGAGGGTGGGGCAGTCGCTGTCCATCTCGACCCGAAGGCGCTGGCGGTTGGCCAGTACGAAATCGACCGAGCGCGGCCCGCTGATGAGGGCACCCGCGATGCGGCGCGAAGGCAGGCAGCGCGGCCCGTCGCGAAGAAAGAAGGCCTGGGGACTGACGGTGCGGCTGCGGGGGCGGACGGGAACACGGACGATGAGCTGGCCACGGATGATCACGCGCCGGACCGTCGGCGGTTCTGCCTCTGCTGTCGGCGGAGCCGGGGCAAGGCCAAGGCTGCTCAATGCCAAAAGCGGGAAATATCCCAGCGTAAAGATCAAAGATTATGCTCCACGATGCCACAAAGATTGTGCCACCGGACGGTTGAACCGCAAATGAATTGCGGGCGCAAGGCCGGCAGGGTCGGCGCGTCTCGGGGGCGCTCCGTCACAACGATGCTTGCAAGCCAGCGGGGAGGGGCTTAGAGGGTGCGCCATCGAAATCCACGCTGGACACATGAGCCGCGCGTAGGCGCGTGAAGCCCGGCCAATCCTTTGGGAGAATGATCGACATGGCGAGCCAAGCGCCGAATCCGCAACTGCCCCCGCTGTACCAGGGGCTCGAACCCATCAATTCGTCCAAGCATGCCGACTGGAATGTCCGCCAGCTGATGAAGGTCCCGCACGCGGCCACCGTGCATGCCGTGCCTGCCACCGTCGATGAATTCGCGATGCTGCAGAAGACCTACCCGATCATCTTCTCGGCAGGCGACAATCCGGTTCCGCTGGTGCTGATGGGCCTCAACGAAGGCGTGAACTGCTACCTCGACGAGGAAGGCGGTCTCATCGATCAGGAAACCTATCTTCCGGCCTATCTGCGCCGCTATCCCTTCATGCTGGCCAAGCTGCGCCCGGACAGCGACGAACTGTCGCTCTGTGTCGATCCGACCTCGGGTGGCATCGGCGAGTTCGACGAAGGCGAGCCGCTGTTCGACGGCAAGGAGCCGAGCGCCGCGACCAAGAACATCCTCAACTTCTGCGAGCAGTTCGAAACCGCCGGTCAGCGCACCCAGACCTTCATGAACGCGCTCAAGGAACATGATCTCATCATGGACGGCGAAGTCGCGATCCAGCCCGCCGGCCTCGAGAAGCCGTTCGTCTATCGCGGCTTCCAGATGGTCGACGAGAAGAAGCTGCGCGACCTGCCCGGCGACAAGCTGCGCAAGCTCAACCAAGAAGGCATCCTGCCCCTGATCTTCGCGCACCTTTTCTCGCTCTCGATGATCCGCGACCTGTTCGCGCGCCAGGTGCGCCAGGGCAAGGGTCCGGTGGACGAGAAGGACATCGCTGCGGCCCAGCAGTCGCCTGCTTCGACCGAAGCCTGATTGTCTTAAGTCCGATGAATTGGCCCGGTGCACCTCAGGGGTGCGCCGGGCTTTTTCGTGTCTATTCGGCGGCGGCCAGCCCGTGGCGCGGCCAAGCCGCCACGATCGCGCCGGCAATCCGCTCGATAAGCGTGCGCGTCCGCGCAAATCCGGGGCCGGGCCCGCGCATCAGCGGGTCGAGATAGGCCGAGCGGCAGAATTCCAGCTGCAGAACATGGATATTGGCGGCGGGATTGCCGTGGGCCCTGGCGATATGGCCGCCCGCGAAGGGATGGTTGAAGGCGACGGGCATCTTCATGCTGCGCGCCTGCTCTCCGGCGAGGGCGGATAGCCATGGCGCGGCGCTGCTGCCGTGGCGGTCGCCGATCACCAGTTGCGCATCCATGCCGCGTTGGCGGGGCATCGAATGACAGTCGAGCAGGACGACGCCCCCATGCCGGGCCGCCACACGGTCGATCATTGCGGCGAGGGCGTCATGATAGGGCGCCCATCCGGTTCGGATGCGCTGTGCGAGGGATTTTTCGTCAAGCGGCGGCCACAGGAGGCCGGGGCGGGAGGTGCGGGCCGGGATGAGGCCCAGTCCATGCGCGGCGCGGGCCCCTGACGGCGGAGGCGGCGCGCGCGCGACGACCGCCGGGTCGAGATCGTCGGGCGCACGATTGCAATCGATGATGCCGCGCGGATTGCGCGCGATGACCGCGCCATGCCCCTGCACGACCAATCCATCGACCAGCCGGTCAACCAGCGGATCGGCAAGAGCCATGATCGCTTTGCGGCCACCATTTGCCGTCCGTTCGAACGCACGATCGATCTCGCGCCCGCTGTGCGGCACCGAGAGGATCAGCGGCAGCGCATCGGCCGGCGGATGGATGGCGGGGGGGAGGAGTGGAGGTTCGCGCAAGATGGTGCAGATTAACCGTGCCAATATGCAACATCAATCGCGATTGCCCTCAGGCCATCTGGTAAAAGCGCGGGTAAGGGCGCATATAGGCGGCATGTACAAGATCCTGCTTGCCGAAGACGACCAGTCCATGCGCGAATATCTTGCGCGGGCGCTCGAACGCGTCGGATATGAGGTGGTCGCCGTGGGGTGCGGCACCGAAGCTATGCCTCTCCTGGAAAAGGATCGCTACGATCTTCTCCTGACCGACATCGTGATGCCCGAGATGGACGGGATCGAACTGGCGCAGAAGGCAAGCGCGCTCGACAGCGAGATTCGCGTGATGTTCATCACCGGATTCGCCGCCGTCGCGCTGCAGGGTGGGAAGACCGCGCCGGAGGCCAAGCTGCTCTCGAAGCCCTTCCATCTCAAGGACCTGGTCGCCGAAGTCGACCGCATCTTCCAGACCGAAGACCAGCACGGCCGACTTTAGGCCTTGGCAAGCCGTGATTCGGGCCTTAAAGGCCCCTTCCAGCCACTCGGATCGCGTAAGGCGGACCGATAGGAAATGTGGGCGTGTAGCTCAGTGGTAGAGCACTATGTTGACATCGTAGGGGTCGCAAGTTCAATCCTTGCCACGCCCACCATTTCCTCCTGATTTTCCAAGAAAAATGACACAGAGACGCCGCCCCCGCGAAGGAGGCGGGCCACGCCCGTCGATGCGCGAACCGTCCGCGCTCAATCGTCGTCGGAAATGAGCATCTCGATCGTTTCGAGAAGGGTCTTGTGGTCGAACGGCTTCTGCAGCCGGGGTCGCGGTTCCCATTCCTTGGGCATCGACCAGTCGGCATAGCCCGAGATGATCACGAAGGGGATGTCGCGGTCATCGAGGATCTGGAGGATATCGAAGCTCTTCTCGCCGCGGATGTTGAGATCGACCAGCGCGGCGTCGATCTGCTCGTTGCGCGCAAGGTCGATTGCGGCGGCCATGTCATAGGCGGGCCCCACCACGAAATAATCCGCTTCCTTCAGCCGGTCCTCGGCTTCCATCGAAATCACGGGGCTGTCCTCGACCAGGAGGATCCGCCCGCGATGGCTCCGTTTATCGTTCACTTAAAGTTCCCTGTCGGCCGTCTTTTGCGGCGTCTGTAGTGTGAATCTTCGGGCAAGGCGAAGGTTCCCTCTCACCGGGCGCACCCGATGCAGTGGGTGGCGGCCGGATCATGCTCGAGCCGCTTCTCGGCAATGGCTTCACCGCATTCGAGGCAGAAGCCATAGTCGCCTTCCTCGATCCGGCGAAGCGCGGCATCGATCCGCAGCTTTTCCTGCTCGCGGCGACGATCGAGCGCCTGCGCCATTGCCTGGACCTGGAGCGCATCCATGCGCGAAAGGCGCCCGACGCTTTCCTGGTCGAGGGTCACGGGCTTGCGCCCTTCCTCGTCGAGGCGCTGCTCCTCCTCAAGCGCGCGGCGGCGCGCCAGCAATCGCTCGCGCGCCTCTTCGCTCATTCGGGCTTGCGGAATTTCAGGGTCATGCGATCCGATTCCCCGATCGCCTGATATTTCTCGCGATCCTTGTCCCCTTCGGCAAGCCGTGGGGGAAGGGTCCAGACGCCTTTCTCGTAGTTCGCATTGTCCTTGGAATTGGCGTTGATTTCGCTGGTGTCCACCAGTTCGAAGCCCGCGGCTTCGGCCAGTTCGATTACCCGGCTCTGCTTCATATAGCCCGACGTCCTCATCATCTCGTCAGGGCGATTTTCTGGCAGGCGATGGTCGACCACCCCCAAGGTGCCGCCCGGGCGCAGCATGCGGAACATCGAGGCGAAGAATTCGGCGCCATAGGGCTTGTCGCCCATCTCCCAATTATGGACGTTGCGGAAAGTGAGCACCACATCGGCGCTTTCCGCCGGGAAGCTGGTCGGCGAGGACGGGCTGTCCATGGGCGACAGGATCACCGAGCGGTAGGTTTCGGGATCCTTTTCCATCATCTTGCGCACGCTCGACAGGCCGCGTTCGCTGGCGACGAGGGCAAGGCTACCTTCCTCGGCGAGATAGGGCGCGAGGATCTCGGTGTACCAGCCGCCGCCCGGCCATATCTCGACCACCATGTCATCGGGCTTCACGCCGAAGAATTCGAGCGTTTCGGCCGGATGGCGGTACTGGTCCCGCGCGACATTGTCGGGATCGCGGTGCGGCGAGGCGATCGCGGCGGCAAGCGCGTCCTTCTGGCTCGCGGCGGTATTGACGGTGGCGTTGGTCTGTTCGGCGGGTGCGCAGGCGGCGCCCCCCAGTGCGAGAAGGGCGATGGTATAAGCGATCGGCCGCATGAATATATTCCCCTGTTGATATGCGTTGGCATATCAGATGGGGCTCGCGGCGCGGCTTGGCAAGCGCGAGGCACCCGCCGGGGCAGGCGCCTTGCACGCGATCTTCCTAGAGGCAGGCCTCGAGATAAGGCTGGTCGAAGCCGAACTGCTTGGCCTTGTCGATCGTGTAGGGACGAAGGCCCATCGAAGCATATTCGCCGATGATCTTACCGTCGGGCGTCTCGTCATGATATTCGAACTTGAACAGTTCCTGCGTGACGATGACTTCGCCTTCCATCCCGATCACCTCGGTGATGTTGGTGGTCCGGCGCGTACCGTCGCGAAGGCGTTTCACCTGCACGATGAGGTCGACCGAGTCGGCGATCTGGCGCGAAATGGCTTCCTTGGGGATCTTGATGTCCCCCATCATCACCATGTTTTCCATACGGGCGAGACATTCGCGCGGGCTGTTGGAGTGCAGCGTCGCCATCGAACCGTCATGGCCAGTGTTCATCGCCGCCAGGAGGTCGAAACATTCCTGGCCACGGATTTCGCCGAGAATGATGCGGTCGGGACGCATACGCAGCGCGTTGATGACGAGGTCGCGAATGGAAATCGCGCCCTGGCCTTCGAGGTTGGCAGGCCGGGTTTCGAGCGGCAGCCAGTGCGGCTGCTGCAAGCGAAGTTCGGCGGCGTCTTCGATGGTGATCACGCGCTCGCCCGGGTCGATCATCTTCGACAGGGCGTTGAGCATGGTGGTCTTACCCGAACCCGTACCCCCCGAGATGACGATGTTCATCCGGCTTGCGCCCGCGATCTTGAGGACGGTTGCCATCTGCTCGGACATCGAGCCGAAACCGCGCATCATGTCGATGGTGATTGGCTTGTCGGAGAATTTACGAATCGAGATGGCGGTGCCCTTGAGGCTCAGGGGCGGGATGATCACGTTGACGCGGCTGCCGTCCTGCAAGCGGGCGTCGGCCAGCGGCGTGGTCTGGTCGACGCGGCGACCGACCTTGTTCACGATGCGCTGGGCGATCTGGAAAAGATGTTCCTCGTCGCGGAAGCGGATCTTCGAAAGTGACAATTTGCCCTTGCGCTCGACGAAGGTCTGGTCGGGGCCGTTGACCATGATATCCGAGACCGCCGGGTCGGCCAGCAATTCTTCGAGCGGCCCGAGACCGAGCAATTCGTCGACCAGCACCTTTTCCAGCGCGAATTGTTCGCGGCGGTTGAGGGTGATCTTGAGTTCGGCGAGGACCTCCGAAATGATCGGCCGGAATTCCTCGGCAAGCTCGTCCTTCCCCAGCGTGGCCGCGGCCTCGGGATCGACACGCTCGAGGAGGCGCGGGAGGACCTGTTCCTTGATCTTATGAACCGAGGCCTCGAAACCGTCGCCATCGTCGCCTTCGTCCGATTCCTGGTTGTTCATGCGTTTGTTCAGCTTGTCCATGGCGGTCAAGCTGGCGGCAGGAGAGGGGGAGCTAGGATTTGCCAACGGGTCTGCAGACGACACTTCTTCCTCGCCCAGATCCTCGACCGGGGGGAATTGCTTCCCGCCCTCGTCGCTGTCCTTGGGTTTGGGCACGCCGCTGCCCTTCATGGGCTTGGCCGAACCGAAACTGGGGCGTCCGCCGCCCATGCCACCGCGCTTACCGAAAGCGTTCATACTCTTGGTCCCGTTCCTTCAATAGGAGGTTCGGAATGGTGAATAAGGGACTAACCCCTAAGAAATAGCTAATCGTGGTTAACAATGGTCCTGCTGCTGGGATCATGGCGCGAAGCAAGCGCAATCGAGCCGCCAAGCGCGAAGAAGGCCATTGGCAGGGTATCGTAGAAGGGCCCGTCAAGATGACCGAGCGTGAAAAGGCTCACTAGGATCAGCAGGCCCGCTAGTTTCGTTTCGGGCGCCGCGCGCGTGGATCGAAAAGCCTTCCAAAGTAGAAGAAAGAGCAGGAGAATGGCCAAGCTGCCTGCGATCCATCCCCATTGGAAAAGAAGCTGAAGTTCGACATTGTGAGGAAACGCGAGCCGCGGGCGCAAATCCTTCGCGATGTGGAAGAACTGACCGTCGCCATAGCCCCAGAGAGGCATGACTGAAACATAGTCGAGCGTTCTAAGCCACACCTCAAGCCTCCCGGAGCTAATATCGGCATTATCCACAGCTCTCGCGACCGACTGGAAACCGACCGCTCGCCAAAGACCAAACATGCTGTTGGGGACGACATGGATGAAGGAGAGAAATGCCGCGGGGATCGCCGCGCCCATCGCCAGAGCGACCAGCCTCGCGCCCTTGCGTAGTCCGAGCGCGGCCGCGCCGACCGCGGTCGCCGCCAGAAAGCCGAGAAAGGGTCCGCGCGATCCCGACCAGAACAGAAGCGAAAGGGCAATTACCAACATCGCGACCGCAGCGATGCGCCATCGGCCCCGGAAGACCATCCCGCAAGCGAGCGCGAACACCGCGACCGTCATCAGATGGCTGCCGAGGTTACGGATATTCTGCGCGGTCATCCCGAAGAAATGCCAGCGGAAGCCTTCGGGCGCGGTCGCGATAAAAGCGATAACCGTGAGGAGATAGACGCCGAGCCCGACCAGGAGAAAACGTAGGAACGTAAGGCGATGGTCGTGCCAGTCACGGCTCAGCAGGCTGCACAGCGCGAAGGCAAAGAGCAGGTGCCACAGATTGATCAGCGTCTTCACCGTGGCGTAAAGCGGCGCGTGCTGCGCTTGCGTGGCGCCGAACAATGCCAGGGCGATCGTCACGATCAGCGCAGCTCCCACGGGCCGCGACAGCCGCGCCACGCTGGGCCCGAGACTGCGAAAACGGAAAATCGCCAACGCCATCACCGCCGCTTCGACCAGAAGCACGGGAAAAGCGAACTGGCGCATCGGATAAAGCGCCTGCGACCCGCCATGGTCCCAGGTCGCCCAGGCATAGAAAGCGGTCATCCCGGCAATAAGCGCCATCGCTAGTCGGTCGACGAGGCCCGGTTGGCGGGAAGAGGCGGCTTCAGGCAGGGGTGCGAGTGACATGCTGTCCCTTCATGCGGCAAATGTCGCGGAGGCCATCCTGCAGCCATGCGTGACAGGCTTGAAAGCGCTGGCTTGTCATCGATGTCCCCCGGAGTGTCGCCCGGAGCATAAGCAAAATCGCCAGCAGGTCACGCCCGCTGGCGAGGATCACAGAGATTTTCGTTGAGACGAGGAGCAGACTCCTCGGTAGAAGCTCAGCCTTCGATGCTTTCGGCCAGGATCGTGAGACCCTTGTCGCCCACTTCGGCGAAGCCGCCCGAGACCGCGATGCGTTCGGGTTCGCTGCCGGCGCTCGCATAGATTTCGATGGCACCGTCCTTCAGCGTCGTCATGAAGGGCGCATGGCCTTCCATCACGCCGAAATCGCCCTCGACGCCCGGCACCACGACCATATGGGCTTCGTCCGAGCGGACGAGCTTTTCGGGGGTCACCAGTTCGAACTGTAGCGCCATTATTTCTGTCCCTCGATCGCCGCGTCGAATGCGTTCACGGCTTTCTCAAATTTTTCCCGGCACCCGGGATTGCAGAAGCCGACGGTCTTTCCCTTGTAGCGGGTCAGGCTGTCGGCCTGGACGGGTCTGCCCGACCATGGGCAGACCCGGTTGAGGCAATCTTCGAGACGAAGATCGCCGCCAGCCATTTAGGCGTCGGCCGCCATCTTCTCGGCCTTGGCGACCGCATCCTCGATGCCGCCGACCATGTAGAAGGCGCCTTCGGGCAGGTGGTCATATTCGCCATTCACGACCGCCTTGAAGGACTTGATCGTGTCTTCGAGCTGCACGAACTGGCCCTTGATGCCGGTGAACACCTCGGCGACGTGGAAGGGCTGCGAAAGGAAGCGCTGGATCTTGCGGGCGCGGGCCACGGTCAGCTTGTCCTCTTCCGACAGCTCATCCATGCCGAGAATAGCGATGATGTCCTGGAGCGACTTGTACTTCTGCAGGATTTCCTGAACCGCACGAGCGGTTTCATAATGCTCTTGGCCAACGACACGCGGCTCGAGGACGCGGCTGGTCGAGTCCAGCGGGTCCACCGCAGGATAGATGCCGAGCTCAGAGATCGCACGGCTGAGAACCGTGGTCGCGTCCAAGTGGGCGAAAGAGGTGGCCGGTGCAGGGTCGGTAAGGTCGTCGGCCGGCACGTAGATGGCCTGGACCGAGGTAATCGAGCCCTTGTTGGTCGAGGTGATGCGCTCCTGCAGCGCGCCCATGTCGGTCGACAGGGTCGGCTGGTAGCCCACGGCCGAGGGAATACGGCCGAGCAGCGCCGACACTTCCGAACCCGCCTGGGTGAAGCGGAAGATGTTGTCGACGAAGAAGAGCACGTCCTGGCCTTCGGCATCGCGGAAATATTCGGCGATGGTGAGACCCGACAGCGCGACGCGGGCGCGGGCGCCCGGCGGTTCGTTCATTTGGCCATAGACCAGCGCCACCTTGGAGCCTTCCGAGATGGCTTCGCCCTTGTCGTTCTTCGCGATGACGCCGGCGTCGAGAAACTCGTGATAGAGATCGTTGCCTTCGCGGGTACGTTCGCCGACGCCCGCGAACACCGAGGTGCCGCCATGGCCCTTGGCGATATTGTTGATCAGTTCCTGGATGAGCACGGTCTTGCCCACGCCGGCACCGCCGAACAGGCCGATCTTGCCGCCTTTCGCGTAAGGCGCGAGAAGGTCAATGACCTTGATGCCCGTGACGAGAATGTCGGCATCGGTCGACTGGTCGACGAAGGCCGGAGCCTCGGCGTGAATGGGGGCGCTCTGCTCGGCACCGATCGGGCCGCGCTCGTCGATGGGTTCGCCCACCACGTTCATGATGCGGCCGAGGGTCTTGGGACCGACGGGAACCTCGATCATCGAACCGGTCGCCTTGACGTCCTGGCCGCGGGTCAGGCCCTCGGTGGAGTCCATCGCGATCGTGCGGACGATGTTCTCGCCAAGGTGCTGGGCGACTTCGAGAACGAGGCGGTTGCCGTTGTTGTCGGTTTCCAGCGCAGCGAGAATCGGCGGCAGTTCGCCGTCGAATTCGACGTCGACGACAGCGCCGATCACCTGGGCGATGCGCCCGGTCTGGGTCTTGGTGGCGGTCTTGGAGGGGGCCATGGGTCTTTTCCTTGCCTTCCGTTAGAGCGCTTCGGCGCCCGAAATGATTTCAACGAGTTCGGTGGTGATGGCAGCCTGGCGCTGCCGGTTATATCTGATCGACAATTTGTTGATCATGTCGCCGGCGTTGCGCGTGGCATTGTCCATCGCGGTCATCTGGCTGCCGTAGAAACCGGCCTGGTTTTCCAGCATGGCGCGGTAGATCTGGATGGCGACATTCTTGGGCAGGAGATCCGCGAGGATTTCCTCTTCGCCGGGTTCATATTCGACCGCCGCCGAAGCGCCCTTACCTTCGTCGGCCTCGGCCGGGACGACCGGGATCAGCTGGTCGACCTGCGGAACCTGGCTGAGCGTCGACTTGAACTCGGCATAGGCGAGGTGCGCGACGTCGAAACGGCCGCTTTCGAAGCGGTCGATGATATCGTCGGCAATCGCCTGCGCATCGCTATAGGCGGGGTTCTTGATCGCCGAGGTATCGTGCTGGCCGATGATCTTGCCCGGGAAGAAACGGTTCAGGATCGGGCGCGACTTGCGGCCGACGACATAGAAATAGACTTCCCTGCCGTCCGCGATCAGTTCTTCCGCCTTGGCGCGTGCGGCCTTGACGATGTTGCCGCTGAACGCCCCCGCGAGGCCCTTGTCGGCGGTCGCGACGATGATGAGATGCGTCTCGTCCTTGCCGGTGCCGGCGATCAGCTTGGGGCTCTGCGGCCCGACCGTGATCCGGCTGGCAAGCGAGGACACCACGCTCTGCAGGCGCGTCGCATAGGGACGGCCCGCCTCGGCGCGCTCGGTCGCGCGGCGCAGCTTGGCCGCGGCGACCATCTTCATCGCCTTGGTGATCTTCTGGGTCGACTTGACCGAGTTGATCCGGAGTTTGAGATCCTTGAGGCTGGCCATGCCAGTCTATCTCCCGTCAGCGACGATTAGGCGAACTGCTTGCCGAATGCGGTCAGCGCATCCTTGAGTTTCGCGGCGGTGTCATCCTCGAGCTTCTTGGTCTCGCGGATGGTCGAGAGAATGTCGCCATGCTCGGCGCGCATGTAACTCAGCATCGCGGCTTCATAGCGAGTCACGTCGGAAACCTCGACGCTGTCGATGAACCCGTTGGTGCCCGCAAAGATCGAGACGACCTGCTCTTCCATCGGCATCGGCTGGAACTGCGGCTGCTTCAGGAGCTCGGTGAGGCGCGCACCGCGAGCCAGCAGCTTCTGGGTCGCGGCATCGAGGTCCGAACCGAACTGGGCGAAGGCCGCCATTTCGCGATACTGCGCCAGCTCGAGCTTGATCGAGCCCGACACCTTCTTCATCGCCTTGGTCTGCGCGGCCGAGCCGACGCGGCTGACCGAGAGGCCGACCGAGATGGCGGGGCGGATGCCCTGGTAGAAGAGATCGGTTTCGAGGAAGATCTGGCCATCGGTGATCGAGATCACGTTGGTCGGAATATAGGCCGACACGTCGCCCGCCTGCGTTTCGATGATCGGCAGGGCGGTGAGCGAACCGGCGCCATTGTCCTCGTTCATCTTCGCGGCGCGCTCGAGAAGGCGACTGTGAAGATAGAAGACGTCGCCCGGATAGGCTTCGCGGCCCGGCGGACGGCGCAGCAGCAGCGACATCTGGCGATAGGCCACCGCCTGCTTGGAAAGATCGTCATAGACGATGCAGGCGTGCATGCCGTTGTCGCGGAAATATTCGCCCATGGTGCAGCCCGTGTAAGGCGCGAGGAACTGCAGCGGTGCCGGTTCCGAAGCGGTCGCGGCGACGACGATCGAATATTCCATCGCGCCGTTTTCTTCGAGCTGGCGGACGATCTGCGCGACGGTCGAGCGCTTCTGGCCCACCGCGACATAGATGCAGTAGAGCTTCTCGCTCTCGTCGCCGCTTTCGTTGATGCCCTTCTGGTTGATGAAGGTATCGATCGCCACGGCGGTCTTGCCGGTCTGGCGGTCGCCGATGATCAGTTCGCGCTGACCACGGCCGACGGGCACGAGGGCGTCGAGCGCCTTGAGGCCGGTCTGGACCGGCTCGTGCACCGACTTGCGCGGGATGATGCCCGGCGCCTTCACTTCGACGCGGCGGCGTTCGCTATATTCGATCGGGCCCTTGCCATCGATCGGGTTGCCGAGAGCGTCGACAACGCGGCCGAGAAGACCCTTGCCGATCGGCACGTCGACGATTTCGCCGGTCCGCTTGACGGTCGAACCTTCGGCCACGTCGCGGTCCGAACCGAAAATCACGATACCGACATTGTCATGCTCGAGGTTGAGGGCCATGCCCTTCACCCCGCCATCGAACTCGACCATTTCGCCGGCCTGGACATTGTCGAGGCCATGCACGCGGGCGATGCCGTCGCCGACCGACAGCACGCTGCCGATTTCGGTGACCTGGGCGTCGGCGTCGAAATTCTTGATTTCGTCGCGGATGACGCGGGAAATTTCTGCGGCGCGGATATCCATGAAATTAGCCTTTCATCGCCTGAGCGAGGGTATTGAGTTTGGTGCGAACGGAAGCATCGATCAGCTGGCTGCCCATCTGGACCTTGATGCCGCCGAGAATATCGGGGTCGACCGTGGCATCCACGGTCACGTCGCGGCCGACGCGGGCCGACAGTTTCTTCTGGAGGGCGTCGAGCTGCGCCTTGGAAAGCTTGTGCGCGCTGACGACTTCGGCGCGGGCCTCGCCGCGATGGTCGGCGACCAGCAGCGCGAAGGCCTTGGCCGCAGCGCTGAGCTGGTCGAGGCGGCCATTCTCGGCAAGCACGCCGAGGAAGTTGGCCGTCAGCCGGTCCAGCTTGAACTGGTCGGCAATCGCCTTGACCGCCCGAACCGCATCGTCGCGGCCCAGCGCGGGCGATGCGATGATCGCGCGCAATTCTTCTGATTCGCCGAGCGCGGCGTTCAGCGAATCGAGGTTCGCCGCCACCGTGTCGATCTGATTTTCGTCTCGCGCCAGGCCGAACAGGGCCGAGGCATAACGCCCCGCCAAGCTGGCCCGGATGCCGCCGGAATTATCCACGCGTCTCTCAAGCTCCAGACTAGAACATGACCCATGCAGTGAACGGGGCGCGGCGGTCCTCGCATGAAAACCGTGCGCCCCCCCATGGGTTGGCGCGCCCCTAGCAAGGGGTGGGAGAGGATGCAAGGCAGTGCGACGGCTTGGATGAAAAAGGCTGTGCTTTCCATGCCCGGGAGCCGCCATCTGCCGTTGTTTTCGGGCGCGCTTGCCCGCGCGCGCGAATCGCGGCACCTTCCTGAAGGTGATGCGCCGGACCTCGCGAATCCTCTTGCGGCTGTTGATCGCCGCGCTGATTGCTGCTGCACTCTCGCTCGCCATGCTCACTGCCATGCAACGCCAGATGATCTATCCGGGAGCGGGCAGCGATGCATCGCCCTGGCAACAACCGCCCGCCCGTTTTGACGTCGTCGAACTGGCGACCCGTGACGGGCTGGTGCTCAAGGCGCTTTTCCGGCCGCCCGAGGTGGGCCAGCCCACGCTTCTTTTCTTTCACGGCAATGGCGACAGCGCCTTTTCCTCGGCGCATTGGCTCGCCCCGCTGATGCAGGACGGGCGCGGTGCCCTGCTGGTCAATTATCGCGGCTATCTCGGCAATCCCGGCAGCCCTGACGAAGCGGGCCTCTATGCCGATGCCGAAGCCGGCGCAGGCTATCTCTCCGAACGCGGCATCGACCGCAGTGCCATCGTGGTCGGCGGTTTTTCGCTGGGGACGGGAGTGGCCAGTCATGTCGCTTCGTCAGGCGGCTACAAGGGCCTGTTCCTCGTTGCGCCCTTCACTTCGATGCAGGACGCGGCACGGCACCATTTTCCCTGGGCACCGGTGTCCTGGCTGATGCGCGACCGTTATCCCACGGTCGAACGGATTGCCGCGATCGATGCGCCGCTTTTGATTGTTCATGGCAAGGAGGACCGGATGATCCCCGCCGAACATTCGCTCCGGCTGGCACAGCTTCGCCCCGACACGCGCCTCCGCCTTGTCGAGCGGGCCGGACATAATGACATCGCACGCCCGGCCACGCCGCTGATCGCCGAATGGCTCGATACGCTTTGAGCGCAAGATTCGGGAAGCGGAGGGCGCGCCCCCCGGCTACACTAACCCCATGATGAACCGGATGAATGACGAACAATGCTGGCAAAGCGTCCTTGCCCGTGACCGGCAGGCCGACGGGCACTTCGTGACGGGCGTGCTGACGACTGGCATCTATTGTCGCCCCTCCTGTCCCGCGCGCCACCCCAAGCGGACCAATGTGCGTTTCTTCGCCGAGCCGACCGAAGCGCGCGAAGCCGGATTGCGGCCCTGTCGCCGTTGTCATCCCGATGCGGTCGCTCCCGACGAACAGGCGGTGGCGTCTGCCGTACGCAGGCTTGATGAAGGGCCCGCCACGCTGGACGAATTGGCGCAGCTGACGGGTTATTCGCCCGGCCATCTGCAGCGCATCTTCAAACGCGCGCTCGGCGTCTCGCCCGCGGCCTACGCCCGCGCAAGGCGCGCCGAAAAAGGGCAAAGGGCACTGGCGAACGCCGACACGGTCACCGATGCAATCTATGACGCGGGATATGAAGCGCCGAGCCGCTTCTATGCCGATGGAAGGAGAATGGGGATGGCACCTTCGGCTTGGCGCAAGGGAGGCGAGGGCGTGACGATCCGCTATTCGATCGTCGAAAGCGCGCTTGGGCCCATGCTGGTCGCCGCGACCGACGAGGGTATCTGCCGCTTGAGCTTCGACGAGGATGCAGAGACGCTCCGCCGCGCTTTTCCCAAGGCCGATATCCGCGAGGATGACGGAAGGATCGCCGCCTGGGTCGAAGGCGCGCTCGAAGCGGTGCGCGCGCCGCTCACGATGCCCGACCTTCCGCTCGACGTGGCAGGCACCGCTTTCCAGGAAGCGGTCTGGCAGGAATTGCGCAAGATTCCGCCGGGCGAAACCCGCACCTATGCCGACATCGCCGCCGCGATCGGGAAGCCCGGTGCGGTGCGTGCCGCGGGCAGCGCCAACGGCGCCAATAATGTCGCGGTGCTCATTCCCTGCCACCGCGTCATTCGCTCGGATGGCGGGCTGGGCGGCTATGCTTACGGGGTGGAACGCAAGGAAAAGCTGCTGGCAGCCGAGGGAGCGAGCGAGAAAACGCTTCTCTAGCGCGCCCAGCCGTCCTCGGCGGGTTCGAGCGTCGCGAGGAAATTCTCGGCGCTTTGCCGATATTCCTCGCGGCGCGCCTCGTGCATCCGGTCCCATGTCGAATAGACCCGCGACAGGCGGTGATTGTTACCGAGCTTGTCGCGGTGGCGGTCGAGGAAATGCCAGTAGAGCGCATTGAACGGGCAGGCGTCCTCGCCGACCTTTTTCGACACCTTGTAGGGGCAGGACGGGCAGTAATCGCTCATTTTGTTGATGTAATTGCCGCTCGCGGCATAGGGCTTGGATGCCATCTTCCCGCCGTCGGCGAACAGCGCCATGCCCACGACATTGGGCATCTCGACCCATTCATAGGCGTCGGCATAGACGACGAGGAACCAGTCCTGCACCGCCTTGGGGTGCGTGCCCGCCAGCATCGCGAAATTGCCGAGCACCATCAGGCGCTGGATATGATGCGCATAGGCATGGTCGCGGGTCGAGCGGACGGCCTCGGACAGACACAGCATGTCGGTTTCGCCGGTCCAATAGAAGGCGGGGAGGGGGCGGTCGTCGCCAAGGAAATTCTCCTCGCCATAGCCGCGACCCTCCCACCAATAGACCCCGCGGATATATTCGCGCCATCCGAGGATCTGGCGAATGAAGCCCTCCACTGCCTCGATGGGGGCCTTCCCGTCGCGATAGGCCTGCTCCGCGCAGCGGCAGCAATGCATCGGGTCAAGCAGGCCGAGATTGATCGAGGTCGAAAGCAATGCATGGTTGAGGAAATCCTCGCCGATCAGCATCGCGTCCTGCGTCGCACCGAAGCCCGGAAGGCGACAGGCGATGAAATGGTCGAGTGCTTCTGCGGCTTCGCTCGCGGTGACGGGCCATGCGAACTTCTCGAGCGAGCCGAAATGATCGGAAAAGCGTTCCTCCACCAACGCGAGCACTTCCTTGGTGCAGCTATCGGGTTCGAAGCGTGGCGTCTCGGGAAAGGTCGCGTCGTCGGGGGCGCTCGACCGGTTTTCCTTGTCGAAATTCCACCGGCCTTCGACGGGCTCCTCGCCGTCCATCAGAAGCCCCGTGCGGCGGCGCATCTCGCGGTAGAAATATTCCATCCGCAGCCCGTCGCGCCCCTGCGCCCAGGCAAAGAATTCGTCGAGAGTGCAGAGGAAGCGCGTGTCCGGCAGGATCGTGACGGGCAGGCCGAACCGGTCCTCCCATTCGCCGATCGCGTCCATCACGCGATATTCGCCCGCCTCGGTGATACGGATGGCATTCGCTTCGTGCCGCTCGCAGGCCCGCTGGACCTCGCCCGTCAGGCTGCCTGAATTGGCGGGATCGTCGAGCCGGACATAATCGACGCGATAGCCCTTCTCCTCCAGCTCGGCGGCGAAATGGCGCATCGCCGAAAAGATAAGCGCGATCTTCTGGGGGTGATGTTTGACGTAACGCGCTTCGTCCCACACCTCCATCATCAGGACGACATGGTCGCCATCCTCGGGCGCCTCGGGCAGAGAAGATAGGTCGTGGCTCAGCTGGTCGCCTAGGAGGGGGATGAGGGTGGTCATAGGAGGAGAACCTCCCGCGGCGCCCCTTTTCTCCGGATGCGCCCATAAAAAAGGCGGCGAACCCGTCGGTCCGCCGCCTCCCATTTCCATGATGCGATCTGCCGCGATCAGCCTTCTTCGGCTTCCTCGGCTTCGACTTTCGCCTTGGCATATTGCTGGTCGATGATCGCGGTGCCTTCCTCGGCCTTGCCCTCGGCGAGCAATTCCATCGCCTTGCGCAACTGTTCGACATCGTCATTGCCATGCGGCGCGAAGACGAGCGGGTTGAGAAGGCGCGCGGCAATCTCCGCCTTTCCTTCGCGCGCAAGCTGGCGAACGAGGATGAAACGTACCTGGCTGTCATAAGGCGACAGGCGATAGGCGGTTTCGAGCGCGATGATCGCGTCCTCGGGCGGCTCGACCCCTTCATCGAGGTAGGTCATGTAATATTCGAAGAAAGGCCGGGCATCGGACCGATCGCGGTCGGCGGCGGCGATGAAGTGACGCCGCGCGGTTTGCCAGTCGCCCTGGCCGTCCTCGGCATGTTCGACGGCGATCCGCGCGAGATAGAGATGGCCCTCCGATATGTCGTCGTCGAGCGCGATGACGCGCCGTGCGGCCGCTTCGGCGCGGTCATATTCGCGCGCGTCGAACTCGGCCTCGGCCAGCGTCAGGGCGACCAGCGGCGAATTGGTCTGGAGGCTTGCCTTGTCGCGCACCGCACGGGCGATGCTGCGCGCTTCGTCGCGATCCACGCCGCGCTTCGAGCGCATGCGATATTCGATGATATCCTCTTCCTCGTCGGTCAGCTTGCGCAGCTCGACCTCGGGCTCGCTGTAATTGGCAGGTATCACGTCATAGCCGGGCAGGTCATCACCCAGATAGGAACGCACGTCGCCGTTCAATTTGTCGAGATCGCCAAAGGCCTGCTTCGCGGCGTCCATGCTGGCGACGCCTTCGTTGATGAGCTTGAGGAAAGTGCCCAGCTGCCCCTGCCGTTCGGGCGCGAAGGTGAGATAATGCACGAGTAGCCAGCCCGTGCTGTACCAATTTGCCTGGTCGAGGCCGGTCAGCTTGCGCTCGGTCTCGAAAATGCGCTTCACCGGATAGGGCGGACCCGACTTGAGAAATTCCCCGCGATATTGCGGCGGGTTGCCGAGGTGGAAACTGCCGTCATCGTCGAAGGTCATCTGGCCGTAAAATTCGGCAAAGCCCTCGCGATACCAGCCGGGATAGGTGGCGGCGAAATGCTGGAACATGAAATGATGCGCATATTCATGGAGCAGGATGCTGTTCACATCGAGCTTCACCCGCTTCTTGTGCGCTTCGCGGCTGCCGACGCGCCGATCGCCCCTGAGCGGGGAAAATGCCACCGAACCGCCCGCGCGTGGAATGTAGAAGCCGCGCACCCCCGAAGCGCGTGACCCTGCCAGCGCGGCGATGTCCCGCCCGTCGCCCCAATGGAAGACGGTGACGCGCTGGGCATCGCTGTCGGCGGGCTTGAAGGGAATATTCTGCACCGATCGCATCGAGCGGTCGTAGCGCTCGAGAAGTCCCGCGAAGCGCTCGGCCTGCGACTTGGAACCGGCGGAATAGACCACGAACTGATCGGTCCTGGCTTCGTACCAGTCCGCCATGGCCGCCCCCGGCACCATGGTCGCTGCGACCGTCGCCGCCAGAAAATGCAACTTCAAACCCCGCACACCCGCTCTCCAAAAAGTTGTTCAATGACCAAGGGATAACGGATGGGGAGCATTTGGAAAGGGGGTCTTGGGTCCACCCTCTTTCGACGAACGGGTCAGACGAAACTGTAAGGATCGACATCCACCGCGACGCGCACCTTGGCGGGCCAGTCGACGCCGGACAGCCACTCACGGATTACTGCCTGCACGTCGAGCTTGCGCTCCGCATGGACGAGCAATCTTTGCCGATGGCGACCGCGCAGCATCGCGAGCGGGGCCGGGGCCGGGCCGTAAATTGCAACTCCGTCGATCTTCGGGCGCGCATGGCCAATCGCGGCAGCGGTGCGCTCTGCATCGGTCTGGTCCTCGGCCGAGACGATGATGGCCGCGAGCCGGCCGAATGGCGGCATCGCAGCGCTTCTCCGCGCTTCGGTCTCGGCCTCGAAAAAGGCAGGACCGTCGCCCGACACCAGCGCCGCGATCACCGGCGCGTCGGGATCATGCGTCTGCACCAGCACGCGGCCCGGCCGCTCACCACGTCCGGCGCGCCCCGCGACCTGGCTGATCTGCTGGAAAGTGCGCTCGGCTGCACGAAGGTCGCCGCCCTGCAGGCCAAGGTCGGCATCGACCACGCCGACCAGCGTGAGGTTGGGGAAATGATAGCCCTTGGTGACCAATTGCGTTCCCACCACGATGTCGATCTCGCTTGCTTCCATCGCGCGCACGAATTCGGCGGCGCGCGCAGGACTCCATACCGTATCGGAGGTGACGATCGCGGTGCGCGCCTCGGGGAACAGCTGCTGCACTTCGTCGGCGATCCGCTCGACCCCTGGCCCGCAGGCGACGAGGCTATCTTCCTCCTCGCACTCGGGGCACAGACGCGGTGGTGGCATGACATGGCCGCAATGATGGCAGGCAAGGCGGTGCATCAGCCGATGTTCGACCATCCACGCCGTGCAATTGGGGCAATTGAAGCGATGCCCGCAATGGCGGCACAAGGTCAGCGGGGCAAAGCCGCGCCGGTTGAGAAAGAGGAGCGATTGCTCGCCCGCCTCCAGATTGGCTTCCAGTTCGCGCACCAGGCGGGGCGCCAGCCAATTGCCTCGCGCCGGAGGGTCATGCGTGAGGTCGACGGCCTCGATATCGGGCAGCTGCGCGCCTGCATGTCTTTCGCGCAGACAGACCTCGTCATAGCGGCCGATTTCGACCATGTGCCGCGTCTCGATTGCCGGCGTGGCCGAAGCGAGGATCACCGGAAATTTTTCGAAATGCCCGCGCATCACGGCAACGTCGCGGGCATGATATTGGACGCCTTCCTCCTGCTTGAAACTCGCTTCATGCGCTTCATCGACGATGATCAGCCCGAGATCGCGATAGGGAAGGAAAAGGCTCGACCGCGCGCCCACCACCACCTTGGCCGACCCGTCGGCAATCGCTCGCCACGCCCGCCGCCGCTCGGACGCGCGAAGATCCGAGTGCCAGGATACGGGCGCGCATCCGAACCGTTTCTCGAAGCGCGAAAGAAAAGGCTCAGTCAGCGCGATTTCCGGCAGGAGGACGAGCACTTGCCGATCCTGCCGCAGAGCCTCTGCAATCGCTTCGAAATAGACTTCGGTCTTGCCCGACCCGGTCACGCCGTCGAGCAGGATGGGGTCGAACCCCTTGCCAAGCGCCGAGCGTAGCCGATCGGCCGCCGCGCCCTGCTCCGCGCTCAATGTCGGGGGGGCATGGTCGGGATCGGGAAGAGAGAAGGGCGCATCGGCCTCGACCGCGACGGCCTCGAGCGCGCCATGGTTGACCAGCCCGCGAATGACCCCGTCCGACACGTCGGCCAGCCGCGCCAGTTCGCGCACACTGCCCTGGCGCCCCTCGATTTTCTCCATTGCCTGTCGCCGCTGCGGCGTCATGCGGTCGGGGAGGCTGCCGGTCGGCCGATATTCGGTCAGCTGGCGAGGCGAAGCGAAGGCCGCGCCCGGAAGGATCATGCGCAGCACGCTCGCCAGCGGCGAGAGATAATAGTCTGCGGTCCACTCGGCGAGGCGGCGAAGCGGCTCGGCGATCGGCGAGACGTCTTCCTTGGCAAGGAATGGGCGCAAGCGGTTGTCGCCGACTTCCTCGGTCGGAAGCCGTTCGGGCTCCCACGCCACCCCGATCAGCTGTCGCGGACCAAGCGGCACCGTCAGGATATCGCCCGGTTGCGCCACCACGCCCTGCGGCACGCGATAGTCGAGCGGGCCGAGCGCGGCATTCAAGGTTACCACGCGCACACGCGGGAGCGCCATCAGGAGGCTCCTGCCGGAAGAATGGGAAACAAGCCGCTCACCCGCGCCAAGGTGGGGCAGCGACGAGAGGCAGGCAAGACTTTGCTCTTATTTGTCGCGCTTCTTGCGATGCTCGTCGAGATCGAGAACCGCGCCCGCTTCCTCGCCATCCTCGGGGTTGAGAAGCCCCAGGCGCCGCGCCACTTCCTGATAGGCTTCGCCCACTTCGCCAAGATCCTGGCGGAAGCGGTCCTTGTCGAGCTTGCGGTTGGTCTTGACGTCCCACAGGCGGCAGCTGTCGGGGCTGATCTCGTCGGCGAGGATCACGCGCGAGAAATCGCCGTCCCAGACGCGCCCGAACTCGAGTTTGAAATCAACGAGCTTAATGCCGATCCCCGCGAACATACCGCACATGAAATCGTTGATGCGGATCGCCATGTCGGCAATGTCGTTCATCTCGTCCTGGCTAGCCCAGCCGAAGCAGGCGATATGCTCGTCGGCGATCAAGGGATCGCCCAGCGCATCGTCCTTGTAATAATATTCGATGATGGTGCGCGGCAGCTGAACGCCTTCCTCGAGCCCGAGCCGCTTGCACAGCGTGCCCGCCGCGACATTGCGCACCACGACCTCGATCGGAATGATCTCGGCCTGGCGGACGAGCTGCTCGCGCATGTTGAGGCGACGGATGAAATGGGTCGGCACGCCGATCGTCGCGAGCGAGGAGAAGATATGCTCGGAAATGCGGTTGTTGAGCACGCCCTTGCCCGCGATCTGGCCCTTCTTCTGGGCGTTGAAGGCAGTCGCATCATCCTTGAAATATTGGATGATCGTGCCGGGCTCTGGTCCTTCGTAGAGGATCTTGGCCTTGCCTTCGTAAATCTGCCGACGTCGTGCCATGCCGTCCTTCATCGCTTGAGTGAGCGCGGGCTATACGGCAGGGCGGCGGACCAAGCAATCGTAGCTTTGAGCCAAGCACAAAAGGATGCCCCGGCATCCTCGACGAGAGAATGCCGGGGCCACCACGATCTGTCGCGAGCGGTTACTCGCCAGCGAGATAGGTCGTGGTGATCACCTCACCGGAAATGGCGAGCTTCGACGCGGGAATCTCTACCACATCGCCATTTTCGAGCGTGACTTCGAGGCCGACGACAGCGCCGGTCTTTTCGTTGACAATGAGATCCGAGACCGAGCCAATCGCGGCACCGTCGCCATCCACAACGGCGGACCCCGTGGTCACCGCGGACAGGTCTACGCCCAGAGCGGCGAGCGCGCTGTTACCCGATGCATTGGCGAGACCCCATACATTGGCGTGGGCCTTTCCTTGGCTCGTCGCCCGCTGTTGCACCATTGGATCGGGCATTTCGACCTTCGTGTCCACTTGCGTGTCGGCATTGGCCCGCGCCCTGGCATCAGCATTGGCCGGAGGCGTCTTGATCTTGGCCCCGGCGCCAACGCCGACATTGACCTTCGCCTGCGGGACGCCGGAGACGACCTGCGCTGCGGCAGGCAGGGTCGCGAGCCCACCAAGAGCGAGTGCAATGGGTAGATGCTTAAACATGGTAACTCCATCTTTTTCGCCGGCAATCATGGCCGTGCGGGGTTCAGAACCTCTGCCGATGGGGCCCAGTTTCCTGCCGTTTATGTGCCGTTCAGCTATTAATGGCGGTTCGGTTCGGTTTAGCGGCGAGGTGCCGAGCGGTTAATTGCGGGTCACGCCAAGCCGAGGGGCCGAGCGGACATACGGAATCTGGCGGGAAAGGGGATTGCCGACACCGCGCGCGTCCCGGGGGCGACAGGCGCTTGCTCGGTACGCCGCGTTGTGGTGGGGTGCTTTCTTCACGATCCCTGTGGGTGAATGTCGATGCGCAAATTGATTGCCTTGTTGCTGGTTATCGCAATTGCAGTGGGCGGCTGGTGGTACGCCAGTCCGCTGATGACGCTGAAATCGATGCGTGATGCGGGGTTGGCGGGTGATGCAGAGGCCGTGTCCGCGCATATAGACTATCCTGCACTGCGCGAGGACATGAAGAAGGAAATGTCCCTACTCATCGCGCGCCAGGCCCAGACCGATCCCGGCCCGCTGGGCGAGGCAGGCACGGCCTTCGCCCAGTCGATCATCAGCCCGATGGTCGATCGCTTGATCACGCCTGAATCCATGGCCGAAATGTTTGATGCCACCCGTCAGGCCCAAGGCGCCCCGCTCCCTGCCCTAGGCGGCGAAAAGGAACTTGAGATCGACCGCCAAAGCCTGAACCGCTTCACCGCCCGAGCCGAAGGCGAGGAAGCGGGGCTGGAGTTCGCCCGCGACGGCTTGAGTTGGAAATTGGTCGGTGTGGACGTTGGTGAGGGCAGCAGCCTTTAGGCCTTCGCATCGAGCGCGTAGAAGCTGCCGCTTTGCCGCGCATCGTGCATTATCTGCGCGACAGCATTCAACAATTCAGTTTCGGCTTGGGCGCGACAAAATTGCGCCACGGGCCTATATGTTGTGGGGTTCCCTCGCGTGGGAGCGCCGCAAGGACGCCGAGGAAAATGAGACCTTGTCCAAGTTCGGGATGACGCCCCACACACCGCTTGCTAACCCACTCCCATGACCACCGAACTCGATTCCATCATCGACGAACCTTTCTCCAGCGCCCTCTCCGAGCGCTACCTCGTCTATGCCCTGTCTACCATCACCGCGCGTTCTCTTCCGGACGTTCGCGATGGGTTGAAGCCGGTGCATCGCCGCTTGCTCTGGGCGATGCGGCTTTTGAAGCTTGATCCGGCAGGGGCGTACAAGAAATCGGCTCGCGTGGTGGGCGATGTCATCGGCAAATATCATCCGCATGGCGACCAGTCGGTCTATGACGCGATGGTGCGGCTCGCACAGGATTTCTCGCTGCGCTATCCGCTGGTCGAAGGGCAGGGCAATTTCGGCAATATCGACGGCGATAATGCCGCCGCCTACCGCTATACCGAAGCGCGGCTGACCAAGACCGCGATGCGCCTGATGGCGGGGCTCGACGAAGGCACGGTCGCCTTCCGCCCCACTTATAATGGCGAGGAAGAGGAGCCCGAGGTCTTTCCGGGCCTCTTCCCCAACCTGCTCGCCAATGGCGCGGCGGGGATCGCGGTGGGCATGGCAACCTCCATTCCCCCGCACAATGTCGGCGAACTGTGCGACGCCACCGTCCACCTCATCGACAATCGCCGCGCTGACGATGGCGAACTGATGCAATTCGTCAAAGGCCCCGACTTCCCGACCGGCGGCCTGCTCGTCGATGACGAGGCGATCATTGCCAAGGCCTATGTCACGGGGCGGGGCTCCTTCCGCATCCGTTCGCGCATCGAGCAGGTGAAGGAAAAGGGCGGGGCCTGGCACCTGGTGGTGAGCGAAATTCCCTATGGCGTCTCCAAGGGCAAGCTGATCGAACAGATCGCGGGCCTCATCGCCGACAAGAAGCTGCCGATCCTTGCCGACGTGCGCGACGAAAGCGCCGAGGACATCCGCATCGTCCTCGAACCCAAGAGCCGGACGGTCGATCCCGACCTGCTTCTCGAAAGCCTGTTCAAGCTCACCGATCTCGAAAGCCGCTTCGCGCTCAACCTCAACGTCCTCGAGGACGGGCGCACGCCGGGGGTGATGAGCCTCAAAGAAGCGTTGCTCAGCTGGATCGACTTCCAGATTGACGTGCTGGTCAACCGCTCGAACCATCGCATCAACAAGATCGATGCGCGGCTCGAACTTGTGGAAGGTTTCATTATCGCCTTCCTCAACCTCGACCGGGTGATCGAGATCATCCGCACCGAGGACGAGCCCAAGGCCGTGATGATGGCCGAATTCAAGATCAGCGACCGCCAGGCCGAGGCGATCCTCAACATGCGGCTGCGCAGCTTGCGCAAGCTCGAGGAAATGGCTTTGAACGAGGAGCGCGATGCGCTCATCAAGGAGAAGGAAGGCCTCGAACAGCTGGTCGCCTCGCCCGCGCGGCAAAAGACGCGGCTCAAAAAGGATCTCGCCGCGCTCGCCAAGGAATATGCCGACGACAAGCGCCGCACCGGCCATGAAGTCGCCGAGGTCGCCAAGGATCTCGACTGGACCGCGATGATCGAGAAGGAGCCGATCACCGTCATCCTGTCGAAAAAGGGCTGGATCCGCGGGATGAAGGGCCATGTCGATCTGGCCGGCGTCGCCGACATGAAATTCCGCGAAGGCGACGAAGCTGACATCCACTTCCACGCCTACACCACCGACCGCATCGTCATCATGGCGGCCAACGGACGCGTCTTCACCATCGGCGGGGACAAGCTGCCGGGCGGACGCGGCTTCGGGGAGCCGGTGCGCCTGATGATTGACTTGGATGGCGAAGTCGAAATCGTCGCGGCGATGCCCGTGGCGGCCGAAACGAAATTGCTCGTTGCCGCCGACGATGGCCGAGGCTTCCTGACCAGCGGGGAAGCGGTGCTCGCCGAAACGCGCAAGGGCAAGCAGCTGATGAACCTCCGCAAGGGCGCGAAAGTGCAACTGCTCAAGCCCGTCGCCGACGATGCCGACGCGATCGCCGTGGTGGGCGAGAACCGCAAGCTGCTCGTTTTCATGGCCGAGGAAATGCCCGTCCTCGCGCGCGGAGCAGGGGTGCAGCTCCAGCGCTATCGCGATGGTGGCCTGTCGGACGCGATGGCGTTCAAGCTCGAAGAGGGGATCAGCTGGGCGATGGGCGGCGGCAATCGCAACCGCACCGAAAGCGACATGCGTCCATGGAAGGTCGCGCGCGGCGCCGCGGGGCGCATGGCACCGACCGGATTCCCGCAAAACAACCGCTTCGTTCCGCCCGTCGTCAAATCGGATGATGATTGATCTACATTAATTGACGCGAAAACGTGAAATTAACTCCTTTGGGCGTAGGGCCGCCAGGCGATGCAGCTAGCGCGACCGATCTCGAATGTCCCCGCAAGGGAGGCGAAGATTCCTGAAACAAGGGATGACGGCCTCCTCCTTCATGCTCTTCCGCTGGCGGCCGCCATCGTCGGCCTGCGCGAAGGCAATCTGTGGGTGCACGACATCAACGAGCATTTCCGCAAGACGCTGATGGAGATGAATTCGGAGGAGAGCGAGCTCCAGATCTTCAAGCGCCATGCCGCCGGTCCGCTCGGGGACTTTCTTCACGCCTATCTCCAGGATCCGATGAATGCGCAGGACGAAAGCCAGGCCACCGATGGCGAGGGGCTCAACCAGCGCTTTTTCACTTTCAAGCTCGCGCCGCTCGATCCCGCCGCCGACGGATCGCCGCGCTGCCTCGTCAGCCTGGTCGATCGAACGATGGAAAAGCGCGCCGAGCGTCACCTGCGCGCCGAACGGCTGCGCGACAGCCTCACGGGCCTGCCCAACCGGCTGAGCTTCGCGGAATCGATTGCCGACCTCGCGGAAGGCGAAAAGACCGACTATGCGGTGATGGTCGTCGACATCCTTCGCTTCTCGCGCATCAACGAAAGCATTGGCAGCCTCGCGGGCGATGAGCTTCTCATCACCTTCGCGCGGCGGCTGATGAGCACGCTTCGCAGCGGGGATCTCCTGGCCCGCACCGGAGGGAATGAATTCGGCTTGCTCATCAAGGCGCGCCAGGGCGCGAGCGATGCCCTCCGCGCGGCCGAACGGATCCAGGCGCAGCTTGCCGATCCCTTCAAGCTTAGCGAGTTGGAAATCCGGGTCGACTGCGGCATCGGCATCGCCCTCGTCGATGCCGACAGCCACGCCGAAGAGCTGTTCCGCAACGCCCAGTTCGCGGTGAAGCAAGCCAAGCAGCAGGGCCGGCCCAACATCTACGAACCGCGCGAGGCAAGCGCCGCGCGCCGCCGCTTCTCGCTCGAGACCGAATTGCGCCGCGCGCTCGACCGCGACGAACTCGAACTGGCGTTCCAGCCGCTCGTCGACCTGCGCAGCGGCGAGGTCACCGGCTTCGAGGCGCTGTCGCGCTGGCACCATGAGGATCGCGGCCCGATTAACCCGTGCGAATTCATTCCGGTCGCCGAGGAATCGGGCCTCATCATCGAACTGGGGCGCTGGGCGCTCTGCAAGGCAGCGGAAACGCTCAGCCGCTGGGACAAGCAGGCGGGGCAGAAACTTCCGCTGCAGGTCGGCGTCAACATGTCGGCGATCCAGATGGCGCGCGACAATATCGCCCATACGGTGCAGGAAGCGTTGAGCTGCAGTGGCCTCGGCGGCGACCGGATGATCCTCGAACTGACCGAAAGCGCGATCGTCCAGGACCCGGGCCGCGCCACCCGCGTCTTCGAGGCATTGAAAGGCCTCGAGGCCACCGTCGCGATGGATGATTTCGGAACGGGCTATTCGAGCCTCGCCTATCTGCAGCGTCTGCCGATCGACGTCCTCAAGATCGACCAGAGTTTCGTGCGCGCCATGCACCAGGACGCGGACAGCATCGCCATCGTGCGCGCCATTCTCAGCCTCGCCGATGCGCTTGGCATGAAGACCACTGCCGAAGGCATCGAAAGCCTCGAACTGGCGACCACGCTGGCAGCGCTGGGCTGCTCGACCGGGCAGGGCTTCCACTTTGCCCGCGCGCTCTCGCCCGACGATGCGCTGGCCTATTGGGACAATCGGCGCGGCAAGGGGCTCGCGGGCTAGCGGGCTGCCTGGACGGGGTGGATCGGAAGCCCGTTGGTTATCCCCGCCTTGCGCCGGTATTCGATCACTGCCTTGAAGCGCGGCACCTCGAAGATCGCATGATAACGCGGGTCCGAACGCACATGTTCGGGAAAGACCAGCCGCCCGGGCCGGGTCAGTAACAAAATCTCGTCGGCCTGCATGTCATCGATGCTGCGATCGATTACTTTGAAAGCATCGTCGATGTGGCCAAAGTGAGCGAGGAGGATGGCATAGGGAAAGCCACGCCCCGAGCCATCGTCGCCAGAGATATGACCTTTTTCGCCCAGAACGAAATACCTAGCAACTGTACGCATTTCAGACCTGATCTTGTCATCAAATTCGTCTCCCCCCAGAGTGATGATGGTGTCGAGATCCTGTTTTAGATCAAAAGGGGTTCCATACCCGGCAAGCGCATCGAACCATTCCCACGCTGCCCCAGGGCAGGGCCGTACACATTGAGACGCTTCGGCCTTGATCGCCTGATAGTCTTGCAGCTCGTGATAGGCGAGTATTCGGAAAATCTTCTGCACGAGATTGAAGGGGTCCGCAGCAATCGCGCGGTCATAATGGAGAAGCGCTTCTTGGGGACGCCCGGCCATCAACAGCGAGGAGCCCATCGAATAATGTGCGAGACCGCTATTGGGATCGAGCTCGAGCGCTCGTCGGGTAAACTTGAAGCTGGCGTCGATATCGCCATGGTAATTGTGCGCGGCATTGGCCCGGGCAAGTATCGCCATGACATTGTCGGGATCGAGTTCGAGCGCGCGATCATTTGCAGCTTTCTGCTGCGCCATGATCGTATCGAGGCTCAACGGAAAGTGATACGAAGTCGATAGCGAGAGGACGTAGGCAATCCCCGCGTGCGCGGCCGCGAATTCGGGTTCGATATCGGCGGCAATCCGGAACTGCCGTAGCGATTCGGCTCGCTTTTCCCGGTCGAAGCGCACCGACAGATGCTCCATGCCCCGAAGATAGGCGTCATAGGCGCGGGGGTCGATATTCTCATGGCCGCGGAAATCGCCGCCGCTGAGGCCCAGGCGGGCCTTCACCGCCGCTGCCAGCTGGTTCCCGATGCGCCGTTCCAGGTCGGGCAGATTGCCGCGCTCGCCCGCAAAGGCTTCGCTCCACAGCTGCCTTTCGGTGCGCGCGTCGATCAAGCGGAGCGTCGCATTCACTCGCTCCCCGTCGATACGGATATCGCCTTCGACGAAATGGGTCGCACCCAACGCATCGCCAATCTCGTTGGTCGGCAACTCGCGATCAACGACCGCCTGTGTAGAAGTCGTCGAAATCAGTGTCAGTCCATGCAGTACCGAGAGGCCGTTCGAAAGCGCGATGGCCAGCCCCTTGCCAAGATGCGCAAGTTCATCATCGCCGCCCACCGAGAAAGGCAGGATGGCCAGCGTGGCTTTCTGTTCGGCAGGGCCCTCGAAGAAGCCGCGCAACCCATCCGATCGCCATAGCGAGAGCGTCCCCGCCACTAGGAGAAGGCTGATCATCGCCAGGAGGAGAAGTGGCAAACCTTTCCTCCCCCTTGGAAGCGAGGGATCGGCATCCTGCGGCGCTGCGGAAACGACGCCGAGCGCCGCCGCCACTTCGGGCGGCAGCCCGCCTTCGCCAATCGGCCGGGATGCCAGGTCGATATAGTGGAACTGGCGAAAGCCGAGCGGGGGCGGGGTGCCATCGAGACTGACTGAGACCAGCCGACCGCTGTCGGCCGCCACGCTGGCCTCGTCGCGCACCCAGCGCGAGCGTACCGAATGCGCCGACCAGAGAACGATGATCTTGCGGGCGGCTTTCAGCTGGTTTTCGATCTCGGAGGAAAATTCGGAGCCACCGACGATATGCCGGTCCCACCACACCGTCCGGCCCGAGACCTCGATCGCCCCGGCAAGGCGCTCGGCATCGGGCTGGTCCTCGCGGGCGTAGGATAAAAAGACGTCGGCCACGCTGTCCCCCAGGCTGATAGAGGAAGCATGACGACTTTTTTAACTTGTATCAAGCTAAGGGGAAACAGGGTAAGCAGACCTTAACCGTTTGCGGAGTAGAGAAAAGTCATGCGTGAACCGGGACAGATCAAAAGAGGACCACGGGTGGCAGTTCGCCACACGGGCAGGCTGGTGGACAGCGAAGGCGTGGAAAGCGAGGTCACCGTGATCGACATTTCCAGCGAAGGCTGCCGTGTGCAGACCGACGGGTCGCCGATGATCGGCGAACATGTCCGCCTGCGCGTGGGCCGTATGGGAGACTATCCCTGCCAGGTGCGCTGGGCGCTCGGCAACGAAGCCGGGCTGGTGTTCACGGGCCCGGTCGAAACGCTCGACTGATTAACCGACCCGCTTTTCGACGATGGCCTCGAACGCAGGGCCATCCGGAAAATCGGCTTCGATCCAATCCTTTTCGATAGCGCGCAAGATCGTCGCCACCTCGGGGCCTTTCGGCACGCCCCGCTCGATCAGTTGGCCACCCTTGATGGGAAGCTGCGGCATATCCCAGTCCCTGATTTGCGCTATGCTCTTCTCGCGGTCGCCCGACCAGGCGGGGGTGAGCGCAATCCGGTCGATCGCGATCTCCTTTCCGTCCCGATAGGCCATCGCGCGTGCATCGCCCGATGCGGGATCGAGGATCGACGCAAGATGATGGCGCTGCTGGCGGGAAAATTTGAGGCGTGCGGCAATGTCGCGCCCGACCTCCGGATCGGCGGGAAGCAGCGCGGCCAGCCGCCGCAGCGGGGAAGGGGCGAGAGAAGCGCGCCGTTCGAATTCGAGCAGTTCCCGCAGCGCCGTGACATTCGCCACTTCGGGCAGGACGGGACGGAAAATCCCCCGTTCGACCATCAGTTCGACCGTATCGCCGGGCGCGGGCAGCCCGAGCAGCTTGAGAAGCTCGTCCGCCACCCGTTCGCGCGACAGCGCCATCAGGTCATTGGCCCGCTTGGTGCAGGCATCCAGCCCCTCGGCATCGGGAAGCCCTTCTCCGAAGCGCGCATGGAAACGGAAGAAACGCAGGATGCGCAGATGGTCTTCCGCGATGCGGCGCCACGCATCGCCGATGAAGCGCACGCGTCGCGCTTCGAGATCCTCCTGCCCCCCGAAATAGTCGAACAGCTCGCCCGTTCGCGGATCGGCATAGAGCGCATTGAAGGTGAAGTCGCGCCGCGCCGCATCCTCCTTCCAGTCGCTCGTGTAAGCGACGGTGGCGCGGCGCCCGTCAGTGGACACGTCCGAGCGGAGCGTCGTCACCTCGACCACCGTCCCATTGCTTACAGCCGTCACCGTCCCATGGTCGATGCCCGTCGGCACCGCCTTGATACCGGCCTGTTCGAGACGCTCGATGACCGTGTCGGGCGAATGGACGACCGCGCAGTCCACATCGGCGACTTCCAGTCCCAGGAGGATGTCGCGCACTGCCCCGCCGACGAAGCGGACATGGCCTTTCTCCTCGCCCAGAGCGGCGAGCAGCTTCTTCATTCCGGGCCGCTCCCTCAAGGGGCCGGGGTCAAAGCGCATGGCGCAGCCGGTGTGACAGGTTGACGATCATGCCAGCGGTGGCCCCCCAAATCTCGCGGTCCTCATAGTCGATTTTCCAGTAATGGCGGCTCCGGCCCCGCCATTCAACGCTTTCGCGACGATGGCGCGCGGGATCGATCAGTTGTGCCAGAGAGGCTTCGAACCATTCGGCCACTTCGGCGGGTTCGGGAAACAGTTCGATATCCGGATCGACCAGTGCGACGACGGGCGTGACATGAAAATCGGTCCCGGTCCGATAGGCGTCGATTGCGCCCAACACCCGCAAGGCATCGGCCGAGATACCCAATTCCTCCTGCGCTTCGCGCACCGCGGCTTCCTCGGCGGTTTCGCCCGCATCGATTTTTCCGCCGGGAAAGGCGACCTGCCCGGCATGGGTGCGCATGTCGCCCGCGCGCACGGTGAGAAGGAGCATCGGCTCGCGGCGTGCGATGATCCCCACCAGCACGGCCGCCGGCGTGGTGTTTCCCTCTTCGTGCGGATCCACGTCATCGCGCGAAGGTTCGCTTGGCGTGGGCGCGGCAATCGCGGCGCGCAACCGTTCTTCGAGGGTCACGAGGCGAAAGTGAAGAATTGGCCGTTCGACCAGACGCCCGGCGGATTATGCTCCAGCGCCAGTTCGGCAAGTTCGTAATAGACGGGTCGGTCAAGCTCGGCCTCGAGCCCGTGACGCACTGCCAGGCGCGGAGAAGGGCCATCCTCGCATTGCCGGATCGACAGCGGATGATCGGGGCCCGCGATCACCAGGTCGCCCGAATCCAGTTCGAAGGCGAGCGTGCGTTCCTCGCCTTCGCCTTCGCTGGTCATCGCGATCGCTCGAAAGGCCGTTCGCTCGACCTCGATCGAGAGTTTCTCGACCGGGGTGACCAGCACATGGCTGCCGTCCTCCTCGCGCCTGAGAACGGTCGAGAAAAGCCGCGTCATCGCCTTGCGGCGGATGGGGCTTCCCTGATGATACCAGGTCCCATCGCGCGCGATGCGCATGTCGCTGTCCCCGCAATGCTCGGGGTTCCATTGGTCAACGGGTGGTGCGCCGCGCTCCTCGATGGCCGCAGCGATCTCGGCGAGCGACTGGCCGGCAAGCGATAGCGGGGGACAATTGGTCTCGGGCATCTGGCCTATCTAGGGACGAAGCCGCCCGGGTGCCAGTTGCGCTTTTCGGCAACGGGGGGCATCAGGGCGCCGATGTCGACGGATGCCAAGCCCTTAGCCCTGGTCACCGGTGCGCGCTGCCGCGTCGGGCGCCGCCTGTCGGAGAGACTGATTGCCGAGGGCTGGGACGTGATCGCTCATGTCCGCCGCCCGGACGACGAGGTTGCCGAGGGCGCAAGAGCGGTGGCGGGCGATCTCGCCGATCCGGCCATCGGGGAGAAGCTTCTCGATGCCGCGGGCGCGCCGCTTGACCTCCTCGTCAACAATGCGGCCCGCTTCGCGCCCGACAGCCTCGATGCTTTCTCGACGGATGAATTTGCCGCGCACATGGCGGTCAATCTGCAGGCGCCGGCTCTCCTCACCCAGGCCATGGCGAAGCGCCATCCCGAGGGGCACCGCGCGGCGATCATCAACATCCTCGATGCCAAGCTGGCGTCACCCAATCCCGACTTCCTCAGCTATACCCTGTCCAAGTCGGGCCTCGCCGCGCTTGCCGATATCGCGGCGCGCGCGCTGGCCCCGAAGGGCATCCGCGTCAACGGCATCGCGCCCGCGCTGATGCTTCAGTCGGCAGGGCAGGGGCCCGACGATTTCAAGCGCGTCCATGCGCTCAATCCGCTCGGCCATGGCGTTGAACCCGACGAACTGGTTGATGCCGTCCTCTATCTCGCCCGCGCTCCCGGCGTGACCGGGCAGACCCTGATTCTCGATGCGGGGCAGCGCTTCATGGCGCTCCCGCGCGATGTCCAATATCTGGAGAAAGAATGACCCTCGACGGACTTCCCCGCCTAGAACCGCGCCGCCGCCGCATCCTCCTCGAAAATCTCGAGGTGCGGGCCGACATCGGCTTCCACGATTTCGAGATCGGGTCGCCCCAGCGCCTGCTGATCAGTGTCGAGATCCTGCTCGACGAAGGCACCGACCCCACGCGCGACGAGAAGGAAGATGCCTGGAATTATGATTTCGTGCGCGAGGAAATCTTGGCCGTCGTCGAAAGCCGCCGGTTCAACTTGCAGGAAACGCTGGTTCGCTCCATTTTCGAGCGAATCGGCTCGGTAAAGGGAGTGAAATCGCTGCGCGTGCGCTCGATGAAGCCCGATATCTACGATGATGCCGACGGAGTGGGCATCGAATATTCCTCCGACTGAGCCCTTCGCGCGCGGTGAAAAGGGACGCGCGCGAGGCACGGTGCGCCTGTCGGCTAGGGAACAAAGACCTTGCCGTGCCCTTTACGGAGATATAAGGAAACCCGCTGTTGCCGAATGATACTTTATCGCACGGCACCAGTTTAAGCCCCCAAGGCATGGCGGAACCGGTCCGCCGAGCCTGTCCGCGGAACGCCCCGCGGAAAACGAGGAGAGTTGCGACTTAATGTCCTACGTCAATCGCAAGCAAATGAGCGGTAACCGGCCCTTGGCTATTGCCTTGGTCGCGCTGGTTACGATCACGCTGGGCTATGCGTTGGTCAGTGGACTCGCCTACAACGTGGTCAAGAAGACCGTTGAAGATCTGAAGACCTTTGACGTTGAGGACGAGCCGCCGCCCCCGCCGGAAGAGCCCCCGCCCCCGCCCGAACAGCAGCCGGTCGAAGTGCCGCCGCCCGTAGTGGCGCCGCCGCCGATCGTGCGCACCAACGTGGCTCCGCCGCCTATCGTCTCGACGCCCGTGGCGCCGCCGCCGGTTATTACGCCGACCGCGCCCGTGACGCCGCCGGCCCCGCCGGCGCCGCCGCCGCCGAGGATCGAACCGGCGCAGCCGCGTGGTGACTTGCGGAGCCTGTTCTCCACCGACGACTATCCGAGCCGTGCCCTGCGCAACGGCGACGAAGGGACCGTGGTGGCACGCCTGACCGTCGGCACCAATGGCCGCGTCCAGGACTGCCAGATCACCCGGTCGTCGGGTTCATCGGCTCTCGACAGCCAGACTTGCCGTATCCTCGAGCGCCGCGCGCGCTTCACCCCT
Source organism: Sphingomicrobium lutaoense (assembly GCF_014195685.1). Taxonomy (GTDB): domain Bacteria; phylum Pseudomonadota; class Alphaproteobacteria; order Sphingomonadales; family Sphingomonadaceae; genus Sphingomicrobium; species Sphingomicrobium lutaoense. The sequence goes on from NZ_JACICF010000001.1 coordinate 409,568, forward strand.
GCGACCGACGATAAGGGCGCCAAGGTGGTGGGTACGGTGACGACGCCGTCGATCCGTTGGCAGATTCCGGAATAAACACAGCACTTTCAAAGACACTCAATAGGAAGCACAACCCATGGTCACTTATCTCCTGGCAGCCGCTGCCGAAAATCCGTACGGCATCCGTGCCGCGCTCGAAGAAGGCGGCATCATCGCCATCGCGACCTTCTCGATCCTCGTCGCCATGTCGATCTTCACCTTCTACATCTTCTTCACCAAGCTGCTTCAGCAGCAGAAGATCATGAGCCAGGCCAACAAGGTCCGCGCCAACTTCTGGAACTCGGCGAACCTTCGCGAAGCCGCTTCGAAGCTCGAAAAGAAGAGCGCCTATCGCGCCATCGTCGAAGACGCCGTCGTCGCGATGGAACAGCATGGCAAGCTGACCGACCCGGTCGACCAGCATGACTGGATGCACGGCTCGCTCGAACGTTCGAAGAACGCCATCGGCAACCGTCTCGGCGAAGGCCTGGCCTTCCTCGCGACGACCGGTGCGACCGCGCCGTTTATCGGCCTCTTCGGTACCGTTGTCGGCATCTACCGCGCGCTGATCAAGATCGGTGCTGCCGGTCAGGCCTCGATCTCGACCGTCGCCGGTCCCGTCGGTGAAGCGCTGATCATGACCGCTCTCGGTCTCGTCGTCGCGGTTCCGGCCGTCATGGCCTTCAACTGGCTGCAGCGTCGCAACAAGGCGATCATGGAAGATCTGGCCGCCTTCACCACCGACGTTCACGGCTATCTGATGAGCGACGGCAAGGTGAAGCCGCAGCTCGCGACCGCGCCGGCCACCAAGGCTGCCACGGCGAAGCCCGCCGCGACCACCACGGGTGGCGCGCCGGTCAAGCCGACCGTCAAGAGCTAAGCGAAGGGTTCGACCCGGGTCGGGCATCCGGCCCGCCCGGGACCTTTCCCCAAGCGAAGGAATGACTGCCTTATGGCTATGAATGTAGGAATGGAGGAAGAGGACATCCCGATGTCCGACATCAACACGACGCCCCTCGTGGACGTCATGTTGGTCCTCCTGATCATCTTCCTCATCGCGATCCCCGTCGTGCTCGAATCGGTCCCCGTGAAGCTGCCTGACGTGGCTTTCGAACCGACCGACACCAAGCCCGAAAACGTCAACCTCTCCGTGAGAGGTGGTCCGGGTGGTACCTGCGAAGTCTATTGGAACCTCACCAAGGTGAATTCCGAAGATCTTCTCAACATGGCGGTGACCAAGCTGGAAGACGAAATCGAACGCCTCGGCGGCGTCGACAACATCACTCCGGAAAATATGCCTGAAGCGCATATCCGCGGGGACGTCGATACGCCGTACAAGTGCATCGGGGGCACGATTTTCACCATGCAACGCGCCGGTTTCGCGCGGGTCGGCTTCATCTCCGAACCGCCTCCCGGAACCGCGGTGCAGCGCCTCTAACCGAAAGGATAGCGACCTATGGCAGTATCAGTAGGTAGCGGTGGCGACGAGCCGATGATGGATATGAACACGACGCCGTTGATCGACGTCATGCTCGTGCTCCTCATCATGTTCATCATCACCATTCCGGTGCAGAGCCACGCGGTGAAACTGGATCTCCCGCAGGATAGCGGCGATCAGTCCAACCCGCCTGTCGATCCGATCAAGAACAAGATTGTGATCACCCAGGGCAATACGATCCTGTGGAACGGCACGCCGGTGAACCAGCTCCAGCTGCGCCAGTATCTGGATGTTTCGCAGCAGATGAACCCGGTGCCCGAACTGCACCTCCAGCCTGAACCCGAAGCGCGCTATGCGCTGGTGGACGAAGTGCTGGCCATCACCAAGCGCGCGAGCGTGGAAAAGATGGGTTTCGTCGGCAATGAGGCCTATCTCGACGCTTTCTAAGCGATCGAACCGGCTTCAAGCACAAGATCAAGGGCGGCCTTCACGGGCCGCCCTTTTTCTTTGCACGCAAGCCCGCCGGAAGCAGGGCAGGGGGGGCTGTCAGCGCTTCGAGGGCAATGACCTCGTCCAAGACCCGCCCGCAGCACTCAGCGAATGCTCAGCATATTCACGGGGCCGCGGCTAAGGCGGCCCGCCATGTCACGATTGATGCAGGAAATACCCCTAGGGCGCTTCGTAGCTGACGATGCGGTGCGAGACCTGGTCGGGGACCTCGTCGACCGAAGCGACATATTGGATCGTCTCGCCCTGCCCGAACAGCATGATCTCGACCTCGACGGGTTCTTCCCTCCCTACGTCCAGCTCAACCTTGAGCTCGCGGATCGTCTTGGTCGACACGTTGGTGATGTCGAGGGGGAGAAGCTGGTAGCCGTTCGAAGCACGCACTTCCTCGAAGCGCGGCTTGACCTCGAGAGCGACCTCGCGGGTCGGCTGGAGGATCTCGTAGATGAGCACGCCGATCAGCGCGGCAAAGGCCAGCACGCTGAATATTCGGGCCGCCCAGCCGATGACCGTCGGCGGACGATTCTGCTCTTCCTTCTCGGAGGACTGCTGCTTTTCTTGGTCTTCACCATCACTCATAGGACGATCCTTCCGGCGGCTCCGCCCAGCGCGGTTGCATAGGCAAGCACAATGGTTTGCGGCAGCCATACTTCGAGGGGATCGAGCGGCGTTCCATAGCCGAACGTCCACAACAGAAGCATGCTGATCAGGAATGCGGCAATGTAGGAAATGGCGGTCTCGAGCAGTTCCGAGGTGATGATCTTGCGCTTGGACATGTCCCGCTCGGCAAATTGCGCGAGATGGACCGTCACATAGGCGACCGCCACCGAGAGAAGGAAGGTCGCGCTGATCAGCCACCAGTCCTGTTGGAGCGTGATGACCTTGGTCTCGATCGTCGGCGCGACGTTGAAGGCGAACAGGAAGCCACCGAGCAGCGTGCCGAGGATGACCGTCATGTCGGTACTGAAGGGGAGGTCGCCGCTGTCCTTGCCGCTATCGCCGCCACCCAGCTGGTTGATTGCCACCGCGGCGCCCATGCTCGTCGGAATGGTCTCGAGCGCGACCAGGCGGACGATGCTGTTGAAGGCAAGATTGGGATAGATGAGACCCGCGACCGCGAGAGTAAGCACGCTCGCCACCAGCCCGATTCCCATTGTGACCAGCGCGTCCCACCATTTGGACCGTTGCCAGTCGGTGCAACGATAGCCCGCGAATTCGATGAACAGTCGGTTGAAGCACAGCGAGACGCCGAGGAAAACAAGCAGGACCGGCGCGGGAATAGTGCGCGCGATCTCCCACATTTCCATCGTGAAAAGCAGCGGCAACGAAACGAAAAGCGCGCCCGATAAACCACGTGCGAGATCGCGGATTTCGACGTTGCGGGCGGGACAAGTCTCGCCATTGTCGCAAATCTCCGCGTTCATCGGGGTGACCGCGAGGCTCACCCGACGATCTCCCATTCAATCGGCTTGAAGCTGCCGCCATTGGATTGAAGCGCCGAGCAGGCGGTCAATCCGATGATGAGGTCCATGCGCGCCTTCAGCGCAATGCTGTCTCCCGCTTTCGACAGGGGAGGATCGACGCGCAACTCGCCGGTATCGCCATTGACCTGCACGTTCATGAAGACATTGAACGCGGTCGGGATCATATCCTCTTCGATTCCATAAGGCTCGAGAGCGGCGGCCAGATTGCCGAAACAACCGCGGTGCGGATCCTCGTCGCCATAAATGATCCGGAAAGTGTCCTTCGAACAGGGCGTGAGAAGGAAATCATGCCGCCCGCAATCATCCGAAATGATGTCGAGCATGATGTTCGAACGGTTGGAATAAAGGGGGTCGCCGGTGGTGAGGAACAACTTCGAAGCATAGTCGAGCGAACGCCCGCCCGAGATCACTTCGCGCACGTCCCCGGCATTGAAGGCCAGGAGATCGGCCACCTGCTCGCCCTTGGGATCGGTCACGATGAGGGTCTGCCCCTCGTTCAATCGAAAGGCCGTCCCACTGCGAGGCGGGATCTCGTTACGCCGGGACATCGGCTTTCCTCCCGCTGAAGGGGCATTTCCATTCCTCGCTCACCGCGCGGCCGCTATATTGGCGTGCCGCCGAAATCGACCCATGCTCGGCAAGCATCGGGTTGATCGAGCCCGCGATCTTCGCGTCGCGCTTGAGGATGGTCTCGCGCATCGACTGATATTTGCCCGCTTCGCGAAGCTTCTCGAACTGGTCGTGCAGATTGAAGACGATCGCCGGATGGTCGAACCGCCTTGCCGGGCGGCTCGCCTTGGGATGCAGGCCTACCACGAAAAAAGCCTCGCCGCCGAAACTCAGGGCGAAATGGGGATCATCGGGATCATGCGCGACGCGCGGATCGGGTCGCTGGCCCAGCCAGTCGTCCTTCTGCGACAGGGATTCGAGACGCTTCCACAAAAGCTTCTCATATTCGGCCTCATCCTCGGGCGCCCCTTCACGGAACAGCACGACGAGCGACTGGAAGAGCTGCGGGTCCTCGCGATAGCGCTGCGCCAGCGCGATCAGTTCCGGAATGATCCGCAGATCATCCCAGGCCGAGGAAAAGTCGCGGGCGACGATGAAATGCATCCCGCCGCGATTATAGGCGGCCTTGGCACCGACGCAGGGGAACTGCGTATCGGTGATGAAGTCGATGAACCGATCGACGATAGGCCGATCGGGCTCGGGGTCGTTACGCAACATGACCTTCTCTTCCCTGTTCGTCGCGATCATTTCGCTTGGCCGTGCAACGCAGCGACCTTCATTTCGGGGACATCCTTGGTCCGGCCCATCGACCAATTGGCCTGCACCCGGACCTTGGGATTGGGCACGCACCAAACCTCGCCGCCATCGTCGAGCGCGATGACCCAGAGCAGATCGAACTCCTGCCCATAGTCGATCACCGCAAAGGCATAGCCGCTGCCACGGTCGGCGACATGCATCGGGATCGGCGGGTCGAGTTGGGTGAATGCCATGCAGGGTCAACCCCCCGCAAGCCCCGCGGGTTCCCGCGAAAACCTACCCCCTTTAGGCGGTAGTCAGGCGGCCACGCCGTCGAATTGCAGCGCTGCCAGCCGACCGTAAAGCCCGCCCGCCGCAGTCAGTTCGTCATGGCTGCCCTGTTCGACGATCCGCCCGTCATCGAGCACGATAATCCGGTCGGCCGCGCGCACCGTGGCAAGGCGGTGGGCAATGACGATGGTGGTGCGCTGGCCCATCAGATTGTCGAGCGCCGACTGAACCTTGGCTTCGCTTTCAGCGTCGAGCGCGCTGGTCGCTTCGTCGAGCAGCAGGAGCGGGGCATCCTTCCGCAAGAGCGCACGGGCGATGGCTAGGCGCTGGCGCTGTCCGCCCGACAGGCGCGCTCCGCCTTCGCCAAGGAAAGTGTCGAGCCCCTCGGGAAGCGCGCGCAGGAATTCCTCGGCATTGGCGGCGCGAGCGGCTTCCCAGATTTCCTCCTCGGAAGCATCCCAACGGCCGTAGCGCAGATTGTCGCGCGCCGAGGCGGCGAAGATCATCACTTCCTGCGGCACCATGGCGATATGACGGCGCAGATCGTCGGGATCGGCGTCGCGCACATCGACACCGTCGAGAAGGACGCGGCCTTCCTGCGGATCGTAGAAACGCTGGGCGAGCTGGAACAGGGTCGTCTTGCCCGCGCCCGAAGGGCCGACCACCGCGAGCATCTCGTTGGGCCGCACCTCGAGATTGAAATCGGCCAGCGCCTTTTCACCCTGCCGCGTGGGATAGCGGAAAGTGACATTCTCGAACGCCAGCCGCCCTTCGCCGGGATCGGGGAGGGGAAGGGGACGCGCCGGTGCTTCGATCGCGGGCTTCTCGGCCATCAGCTGGGCGAGGCGCTCGGACGCCCCCGCGGCGCGCAACAGGTCGCCATAAGTCTCGCTCAAGGCGCCGAATGCACCTGCGACGAGCATTCCGTAGATCACGAAAGCGGCGAGCGAGCCAGGCGTCATCGTGCCCGACGAGACATCATGCGCGCCTGACCAGATGATACCGGTGATCGCGATGAACATCATCGCGATGGCAAAGGCGGTCATCAGGGCGCGCAGGCGGATACGCCGCTTGGCGACGGTAAAGACGGTCTCGGTGGCATCGGCGAAGCGGTCGGCTTCGCGCGCCTGCTGGCCGAAGGACAGCACGATTTTCATCGCGCCCAACACTTCGCCGGTGATCGTGCCGACATCGGCAATCCGGTCCTGGCTCGATACCGAAACCGCACGGATCCGCCGCCCGAGCAGGGTCATCGGCAGGACCACGAAAGGAATGCCGATGAGGATCATCACTGCAAGGTTGGGAGCCAGCAGGAAAAGCATGATCGTGCAGGCCACCGCGACGACGATATTGCGCAGCGCGACCGAAATGGAGGTGCCGACGACCTGCTGGATCACCGTGGTATCGACCGTGATGCGGCTGGTGATCTCGGCGGGGCGGTTTTCCTCGAAATAGCCGGGCGACAGGCGGAGGAGGTTGCGATGGACGTCCTTGCGGATGTCGGCGACCACCCGCTCGCCCAGCCAGCTCACGAAATAGAAACGCAGCGCGGTCGCCAACGCGAGCACGATCACCAGGACCATCAGATATTGGAACCAGCGGTCGATGTCGCCGCTATCGGAAAATCCCCGATCGACGATGAGCTTGAAGGCATAGGGAATGCCCGATGTTGCTGCCGCCGCGATCAGCAGCGCGATCCCCGCTCCGACAAGGTGTCCGGGATAGGCAATCAGCCGCTGCCAGACCATCTTGAGGTTGGAAAGGCTGCGCTTGGGAGGGGGATCGGCTTTCATCTTGCCTTGCGCCTAGCAGTGTGTCGCCGATGCCTCAATTGCTGCGTTGCAGCTTTTGCAGTGCATAAGGGGTTGCGGGCGGAGCGAACGACCGCCACCTTCGTTGGTGAACAAACCCTATTCCTTCCGGAGATTTGAATGCTTTACGACGCCTATGAGGTGCAGAAATCCTTGCTGGCAGGGGCAAGCAGGATGGCCGGCCTCGGCGCGGGCTGGATGTCCAATCCGGCCAACCCCTTGTCCTATTCCTCGATGGGGCCGGTGGTGGCCGCGGGCCTCGATGTCTTCGCCCATGCCTCGGCCCCGCGCGGCAAGCCCGAATTCGGCATCCACGAGACCGTCGTGGACGGCAAGAGTGTCGCGGTCGACGAGGACGTGCTGGTCCGCAAACCCTTCGGCCAGCTCAAGCATTTCCGCAAGAAAGGCGGCGAAAAGCAGGAAAAACTGCTGATCGTCGCTCCGATGAGCGGCCATTTCGCGACGCTGCTTCGCGGCACGGTCGAACGGATGCTGCCGCGCCACGATGTGTACATCACCGACTGGCGCGACGCGAAATGCGTTCCTCTGTCCGAAGGCAGCTTCGATCTCGACGATTATGTCGATTATCTGATCGAGTTCCTCGAGGCGATTTCGAAGGAAGCGGGCGGCGAGCGACCGCACATGCTCGCGGTATGCCAGCCGTCGGTGCCGGCCTTCGCGGCGACCGCGCTGATGAACAAGAACGATCATCCGGCGCGTCCCAAGACGCTCACCATGATGGGCGGGCCGATCGACACGCGCGAAGCGCCCACCGCGGTCAACACGCTGGCGACCGAGAGGCCGCACAGCTGGTTTCAGCAGAATGTGATTGCGACGGTGCCTTATATCTACCCGGGCGCGGGCCGGAAGGTCTATCCGGGCTTCATGCAGCTCGCGGGCTTCATGACGATGAACCTCGGCTCGCACCTCATGAGCCATTGGGAAATGTTCAAGCATCTCGTCGAGGGCGACGAGGAAAGCGCTGACCGCACCCGCGAATTTTATGACGAATATCGCTCGGTCGCCGACATGGACGCCGCCTTCTACCTCCAGACGGTGGACGTGGTGTTCCAACGCCACCTGCTGCCCAAGGGCGAATATGAGCATAAGGGCGAGATCGTCGACCCCAAGGCGATCACCGATACCGCGCTGCTTGCCATCGAGGGCGAACGCGACGACATTTCGGGCCTCGGCCAGACCAGGGCTGCGCTCGACCTCGCCGAGCGGCTCGATGCCGGAAGGAAGCGCTATTACATGGCCGAAGGCGTCGGCCATTACGGCATTTTCAACGGCGGCAAATGGCGTGAGAAGATCGCGCCCGTGGTCGAGGATTTCATTGCCGCCCACGCCTGACCGCGCGGCACCGCGCCCGCCGTTATCCGCGTGCGGCGGGCCGGACCTTTTCCATCAGGCGCCGTACCAATCGTCGCGCTGCGAAGATCAGCCAGATCGTCAGTGCGACGAGGATAAGCGCGATGACGGCGGCAAGCACCGGATTGAGGATGGCGAGCGCGAGCAGCCCCGCCGTCGTCACGTCCTCGGCGGTCGACACGATGACGTTCGATACCGGCTCGGGGCTCACATTGACCGCGGCGCGCGCGCTCGCCTTTCCGGCATGCGAAGCGAAGGCCGCGCCCCCACCCAGGAGGAAGGCGGCAATCTGGAACGCAGAATCGCCCGCATCGACAATCGCAAGGCTGAGAAGCGCACCGCCGAGCGGACGCAAGAGCGAATGGATCGAATCCCAGGCGCTGTCGACCCAAGCGATCTTGTCGGCGAAAAACTCCGCAAAAGTGCCGATGCCCGCGATCGCGAGCACCCAATTGTTCGCCAGAACGTCGAGCATCTGGAGATTTTCGGGCAGGGGCACCCAGCCGAATTTCATCGCGACCCCGGTGATGAAGGTCACCAGATAAAGCCGCCATCCCGCGAGCAGGCTGGTCGAGGTGGCAAGCGCGATAAGCTCGGTGGTTTCCATCGTCGCGAAGCTGGCAGCGGGCCTCGCGCTTGGCAAGGCTTGCAAAAGCGATGGACGCTCGCCAGCATCGCCGCCGAAAGGGAGCCTCGATGAAGAAACTTGCCATTCTTGCCGCGCTGTTGGGCACGGCATCCCCGGCCATCGCCGCCGAAACCATTCTAGCCGGAAATCTGATCGCCGACACCTCTGAAGGCCCGATCGGCCCCGCGACGATTACCGTCGACGACGGTCGCATCGTCAGCGTCGTGAAAGGGATCAACCGCCCCGCCGATGGCATCGTCCATGACCTGTCGGACAAGACCGTGATGCCGGGCCTCATCGACATGCACGTCCATATCACCGGCGACCCGTCGGGCGATTATTGGAAAGCCGCCACCACCCCCGACAGCTGGGGCGTGATCGTCGGGGTGAAGAATGCCGAAAAGACGCTGAAGGCGGGCTTCACAACTGTCCGCGACCTGGGGCCGCGCGGCAGCGACAGCGCCTTCGTCCTCCGGCGCGGCATCGCCGAAGGCTATGTGCAGGGACCGCGCATCATCGCGTCGGGTCCCAGCATCTCGATCGTCGGCGGGCATGGCGACGTCAACGGCTTCCGCCCCGACGTCAACGAATTGCTCGACGATGGCTTCAACTGCACCGGCGCAGTCGAATGCGCCGAGAAGGTGCGGCTGGCCAGCCAGAATGGCTCGGACGTCATCAAGATTACCGCCACCGGCGGCGTGCTCTCGCAGCAGGGGCGCGGCCTCGAAGCGCATTTCACCGATGCGGAGATGAAATCGATCGCCGACACCGCCCATTCGCTTGGCCTCAAGGTCGCCGCCCATGCCCATGGCGCGCGCGGAATCGAGGCCGCGGCGCGGGCAGGCATCGATACCATCGACCATGGCACTTATGCCGACGAGCGTGCGCTGCGCGCGATGAAGGCCAATGGCTCCTATTTCGTGCCCACGCTCGCGGCCTTCGAAGGCGTGCGACAGGGGATGGCGGAAGGCCGCTACACTCCCGTCGTCAACGCCAAGATCCGCGAGGTCATGGACCAGGTCGGAGAGCCGATCCGCCCCGCGCTCGACATGGGCGTCAAGGTTGCCTTCGGCACCGATGCCGGAGTCTTTCCCCATGGCGAGAATGCCATGGAGTTCCGCTTGCTCGTCAATGCCGGCATGACGCCCCAACAGGCCCTGTCCAGCGCCACGCTGGTCGCTGCCGAGGCCTTGGGAATGGAAAACGAGATCGGCCGGATAGCACCTGGCTACAGCGCCGATATCATCGCCTTCGACGGCGACCCTTATGCCGATGTGACGGTGCTGGAAGAGGTCGACTGGGTGATGGCGCGGGGCCGGGCAGCGAATTGACCTTGCGGCTAATGGCGCCTTCCCGACATTTCTGCTAAAAATCCCGTTCGGATCGCATTGGCGGACGTAAAAGGGAGTGGTGCACTATGAACGGAATTCGCGATTATCTATCGCCCCTGGCCCGGGTTTTTCTGGCGGCCGTGTTCATCGTTTCAGGTTTCGCCAAGATCGGGGAATATGAGGCAACGGCAGCCTATATGGAAAGCCAGGGCGTGCCCGGCCTCCTGTTGCCACTGGTCATCCTCACGGAAGTGGGCGGGGGCTTGATGGTCGTGTTGGGCTGGCATGCGCGAACCGCGGCCCTGCTTCTGGCAGGCTTCAGCCTCCTGTCGGGTATTCTCTTCCACCTCGTGCCTGCCATGGAAGCGAGCGGCGCCGAGCAGATCGGCCAGATGGCGCATTTCTGGAAGAATACGGCGATCGCGGGTGGCATGCTCTTGATCGTCGCCAATGGTCCGGGCCTCTTCTCGATGGAAAAGACGCCTTATGGCGAGCCCGAACGGGACGATGAAAGCAAGTGGAGCTAGGAACAAGGGGAGGGAAGGGCAGCTCGGCCTTCCCTCCCTGCCTTGATCCCTAGAGAACCTCGAACAGTCCGGCGGCCCCCATGCCGCCCCCCACGCACATGGTGACAACGACATATTTGGCGCCGCGACGCTTGCCTTCGATCAGCGCGTGGCCAGTGCAGCGCGCACCCGTCATGCCATAGGGGTGGCCGATCGAGATCGAGCCGCCATTGACGTTGAGGATGCTGTCATCGATGCCCAGCTTGTCGCGGCAGTAGATGACCTGCACCGCAAAGGCTTCGTTCAATTCCCAAAGGCCGATGTCGTCGATCTTGAGGTCGAATTTCTTCAGGAGGGCGGGGATGGCGAAGATGGGGCCGATGCCCATTTCGTCGGGTTCGGCACCGGCCACCGCCATGCCGACATAGCGGCCGAGCGGCGTGAGGCCCTTCTTCGCGGCCACGCCCGCTTCCATCAGCACGCTTGCGGAGGATCCGTCCGACAGCTGCGAGGCATTGCCCGCGGTGATCGTCGCGCCCGGCCCCATCACCGGCTGGAGCGAAGACAGGCCCTCGAGCGTGGTCGAGGGGCGATTGCCTTCGTCCTTCTCGATGGTGACTTCCTGCATCGAGGTCTCGCCGCTTTCCTTGTCCTTGACCATCATCATGGTCTTTACGGGCACGATTTCGTCATCGAACTTGCCCGCTTCCTGCGCGGCGGCGGTACGCTGCTGCGACTGGAGCGCATATTCGTCCATCGCCTCGCGGCTGATGCCATAGCGCTTGGCGACCACTTCGGCGGTCTCGAGCATCGACATGTAGGTGGCATTGTGCATGCCGATGAGTTCCTTGTCGGGGGTCACGCGCATCTCTGGCGTCTGCACCGTCGAAATGCTTTCGAGGCCCCCGGCCACGACCACGTCCTGCCGGTCGGTGATGATCTGCTTGGCGGCGGTCGCGATGGTCATGAGGCCCGACGAACATTGGCGGTCGATGCTCATCCCGGGGACCGAGACGGGCAGGCCCGCACGCAGCGCCACGAGCCGCGCGATATTGGGGGCCTGGCTACCCTGCTGGAGCGCGGCGCCCATCAGACAATCCTCGACCTCGCCGCCATCGACCCCGGCGCGGCGCACCGCTTCCTTGACCGCATGGCTACCCAGCGTGGGGCCAAGCGTGGCATTGAAGGCGCCCTTGTAGGCCTTTCCGATGGGGGTGCGGGCAGTCGAGACGATAACGGCATCGCGGGACATAGATGGTCTCCTCAGGTGATGATCAGGCCGAGCCAGTCGGCCAGCAAAGCGGGCTTTTCCTCGCCCTCGATTTCGACGACGACCGAATGGGTCAGGAGCCATTGGCCCGGCGCCTTTTCGCGAACGTCGGTCATGGTGAAACGGCCCCGCACGCGCCCGCCCGATGGCACCGGCGCAAGGAAGCGCACCCGGTCGAGGCCATAATTGACCGCCATCTTGAGCGTGTCTGGCACCAGCATGACGTCGGCCGCCATGCGCGACAACAGGCTGAGCGTAAGAAAACCGTGCGCGACGGTTCCCCCGAATGGGGTCTGCGCCGCCAGCGCGGGTTCAACGTGGATGAATTGGTGGTCGTCGGTGGCCTCGGCGAAACGATCGATCCGCTCCTGCTCGACCGCGATCCAGTCCGAGACACCGATTTCGGTGCCGACGGCGGCCTGGATGGCATCGAGGCTGGTGACGGGCATGCGAGCCTAATAGGCTTTCCGTTTACGTAAACGCAAGCCCGTTTTCTCCTGCAACCGATTCCATGGCCTTGATCACCGGTCCTAGCTTTTCTCGGTCGGCGGCGGCGCGACCGGGAAGCCGTTCTCGGGATAGGGCATGATCATCGTGCCATCAGGCGCAGAGGTGAAGGTCGTCTGCGTCGGATAGGCGAACTCGATGCCCTTGCCGTTGAAGATCTCGAGGATGCGGATGCAGATCTGGCTCTTGATGCCGACGATCTCGTTCCAGTCCTCCGAATGATGGTCGTAGACCAGTTCGAAATCGATCGAACTGTCGCCAAAGCCCGTGCAGACGATACGGACAATGTCGATGTCCTCGTAGGGCTCGACCGCCTCGGTGACGATTGCCTTCATCTGGGCCAGCACCTTGGGATCGGTCTGGTAGATGACGCCAAAGGGGATGGTGATGCGCCGGCTATGCGCTTCGGCAATATTGTTCACTTCCTGGTCGAGCAGCTTGGTGTTCGCCATGATCACCTGTTCGCCGGTGACCGCGCGAAGGCGCGTGGTCTTGAGGCCGATCTTCTCGACCGTGCCGGTGGTGGTGCCGTAGCGGATCGTGTCGCCCTTGCGGAAAGGCCGGTCGAACACGATCGCCAGCGCCGCGAACAGGTCGGAGAAGATGCCCTGCGCGGCAAGACCGATGGCGATACCACCGATACCGAGACCCGCGACCAGCGTGGTGACGTTGACGCCGAGATTGTCGAGAATGACGATGAAGGCGATCGCGAAGGCGGTGATGTTCACCAATACGCGAATGAGGCTCAAGGCATTGGCAAGCGTCGATTCCCGGTCGCCATCGTCGACTACCTTCGACACCACCACGCCAAGGATCAGCTCGCGCGCCCAGATCGCGGCTTGGATCGCCAGGACGATGATGAAGGCGACATGGAAGATTTCCTCCACGTCCTCGGAAATGTCGGTGTGCGCGGCGACGATATGCGCGGCGGTAACGACCATGAAGGTAATCGTGGTCTTGGCGAGCACGCCCGCGATGATCGCTTTCCAACTGGTGCGTTCGGGATCGCGGTGGAGGACGCCGCGACCGATCGCGCGCAGGATGAGCATGATGCCCACCAGGCCCAGCGCCACGAGCCCGCCGAGCAGAAGTCCATCCCAATTGTCCCCGAACCAGCCGATCGTGTCCTGCACGGGCTGTTCCATGCTTGCGACGGTCTGTTCGACTGCCTCCGCATCTTCGGAAATGGATTCGATGGCTTCGTTGGCGAGTTGCTCGGTCGGACTGGTCATGGGGGGCTGTGTGGCGCTGATCGAGCCAAGTTTCAACCGCGCCGGAGACGCAGGTAGTCGCGCATCGACCGGCGAGGCAGCTTTCCATGGGGGTCGAGAAAGGCCAGCAAGCGGGTTTCCGAAAGGCTCAGATATTTGCGCTTGCGCCGCGGCAGCCGCTGTCCGTCGAACGGATCGTCGGGCCGTTCCTTGATTGCCTCGATGAGCTTCGGATGGATATAGCTAGAGCGCGCGACCGTGGGCGTATTACCCAGTGCTTCGGCCACCGGCTCGACCACCGATTTCAGCGTCAGGGGATCGTCCGAGGCAAGCACGTCGTGGATCTTCTCCATCGCCATCGCGCTCGCGCCCCATGTTCGGAACATCTTGGCTGTAAAATCCTCGCCGCTCAATTCCTGTAGATATTGATTGACGTCCGAACTGTCGATCGCGCGCGTTTCGCCATCATCGTCGAGATATTGGAATAGCTGCTGGCCCGGCAGGTCGTGGCAATCGCCGAGGATGCGCACGAGCGCGGGCTCGGAGATGGTCACATTTCGCTCGGTGCCATGCTTGCCCTTGAAATTGACCTTGAGCCGCGTCTTCAGCCGTTTGACATGGCCTCTCCGGAGGGTCGTCGCGCCGAAGCTCTTGTTCGACTTGGCATAGGTTCGGTTGCCGATGCGAATGAGCGAATTGTCGATGAGCGTCAGCGCTGCCGCGAGCACGGTTTCGCGGGTCAGCTTGCGGCGGCGAAGCTGCTGGGTGAGCTTCTTGCGGATGCGGGGCAGGGCATGGCCGAACGCCGCGCAGCGCTCGAACTTGGCGGCTTCGGCGGCGGCGCGATAATCGTCATGATAGCGATATTGCTTACGCCCCTTGTCATCCACGCCCGTCGCCTGGATATGGCCGTCGGCGTCCTTGCAGTACCAGACATCGTCATAGGCAGGCGGGATGGCCAGCGCATTGAGCCGTTCGATGATCTCGGGATCATCGATATGCTTGCCATTCTCGTCTTGATAGCTGAAGCCCTTGCCGCGCCGGACGCGGCAATATCCGGGTTCGCTGTCGTTGGAATGGCGCAACTGCACGGCTGGCGGGTCCTTTCGCAGGCGACAAGGCCGGAACGACAGCTTCGGTTCCACTGAACGGGAGAGATTGCATGATTGATCTGGGCGGCAAGGCGATCCTCATCATGGCCACGCACGGCTTCGAGGAAAGCGAACTCACCGGGCCGCGCGAACTTCTCTCGCGGGCGGGCGCGACGGTGAAGATCGCTGCCCCGTCGATGGACCCGATCCAGGCCCGCGTGCATGACGAGCCCACGATCAAGGTCGACCCCGACATGACGATCGACGAGGTCGATATCGACGATTTCGACGCGCTGATCCTGCCCGGCGGGGTGATCAACCCCGACAGCCTGCGCCGCGATGAAAAGGCGGTCGCGCTGGTCCGTCGGTTCGACGCCGCCGGAAAGGTCGTCGCCGCGATCTGCCATGGCCCGTGGATGCTGGTCGAAGCCGACGTGCTGCGGGGTCGTCGCGCCACCAGCTGGCCCTCGATCCGTACCGATATGCGCAATGCCGGGGCGGAATTGGTCGACGAAGCCGCTTGCGTCGACGGACGCATGGTCACCAGCCGCCAGCCCGAGGATGTTCCGGCATTCTGCGACGCGATTTCGCGCCTTCTTTGCGGCGACGAAAAGAGCCGCTGATAAAGCGATCTTTACCCTTTCGGCCTAAGCTCCATGTCCATGAACGACATGCAAGGCCGACTTGATTCGATGATCGACGTGGCGGCAGCGCTGGTGATGGCGCTGGCGGGCGGATGGTCGATGCTCATGCTTTTCCCCGACCTGGGGCTGGCGGCGACCGGCGGGGCGGCGCTCCTTGTCTTCGCCATGACCCACGCCGTGATGCGGCTGGTGGGGCGGCCGTTGGTGCTTGGCCGGGTCAAACCCCACCCGATCGCCCCGCTGCCCTTCGACGAAGAGGCTTGGGCAGGCGATGCACGCGACGAAGCCGCGCCTCCGCCTGTCATTCCGGCGGAAGACGAACCTCTCGTCCTCGACGACATTCTCGCGGAAATGGCCCCCTCGTCACGGGTCGTGCGCCTTTTCGCCCCCGAGGAAGTGCCCACCGCCGGAGAATTGAAGGAGCGGATCGACCGCCATCTCGAAGGCCCCGAAGAAAGGATCGAGCGCCCCACTCCGGTCGAACTGCCCGACGCCAGCGAACGGCTCGCCGCCGCAATGGGACGGGCACGGATGGAGCGCGATTAGGCTTCCTCCAGAGTCAAAGCCGCGACCCTCAGTTCGATCGATCCGCCGGGCATGATCGTGGCCCCGACCCGCCCACCGCGATTAATCCGCGCGTCGTGTCCGCAATGGTCGCAAGAAGAGTTCTTGACGTTCGCCGGCCAATTTTGGGCGGCGAACGGTTTCGCTTCGGGAACCGCCTCCCGCGCGTCGACGGCGCGGCGGGGATGAATCCCAGCGCTTCACTCCATGGGCGAGAACGCGATGGGAACTGAATCCAACATGGTTACCGTTCCGTTGACCGCCTTTGGTGGCCCTTCTGGAAAGGCGCGTCCGCTAATAGCGGCGGCATGGACAGTCTATTCATTTCCGGCCCCGCCGCCGTTGCCGACGCGGCCCAGTTAATCGAGACCTATGGCGACGATGCCGGGCTCGAAGCGGCCGCTCGCGCCGAGAAAAGCCGCTCCAACGACAATATCCACCGCTTCTGCCACTGGCGGCAGATCGAGCGGATGATCGCCGCTTTCGCGCGGCAGGACGTCTCCGGCACCGTCCATTAGGCGCGTCGGGCCATAAGGCGGATCAGGACGGCCGCTCCCGCCTCACGAAATGTTGGCCTCATATCCCAAGCGACGCTACAGCCGATAGTCGATGGGATCGGTTGTGAGCCATACCCCGGCGCACCTCGCGCTGTTGGCAGCGTGCGGCGTCGTCGCGGTGGCCGCGCCCGCATATGCGCAGGACGGCGCCACTCCCGGGAACGAACAGGAAGCGCCGCTTCCTCCGGTCGACGTCGATAGCCCGCTCGATCCCTTGCCGGGCCTCGATCTCGAATGGCCCGAACTCGACAGCGACCCGCCCTTGTCGGACACGCCTGCCGCCCTCACCGATGTCGCCGACGAGATCCGTTACGAAGTCCGGCTGACGGGCCTTCCCGAAGGCAGGAAAGACGAGATCGAAACCGCTTTCGAGGCGCAGTCGGCGCTGGAAGCCGGCGACGGCGAGGCAGTCAATGCCGTGCAGGTCGACCGCCGTGCGCGCGCTGACCGCGAATTGCTCCAGGAATTGCTGCGCTCGGTGGGCTATTATGATGCTGAGGTGCGGCCCGACATCCGCCCGCGCGAAGGCGCTCCGCTGGCGGTCACTCTCGATGCCGAACCCGGCGCGCTCTACCGCTTCCAGTCGGTCGAGCTGCCGGGCCTCGAAGCGGCAGGCGAGGCAGCACCACGGCTCCGCGAGGCCTTTGCGGTCAAGGCCGGCGATCCGGTCGATGCCCAGGCAGTTATAGACGCAGGCGCCGCGCTCGACCTTGCGCTTGGCGAAGAAGGCTTCGCTCGCGCCCGCATCGGCGAACAGCAGGTCGTCATCGACCATGAACGCCGCACGGCTACGCTGGTGCTTCCGGTAACTCCGGGTCCGGCCTCCCAATTCGGCCAGATCCGGGTCGAGGGCAGGCCGCCCTTTCCCGCTTCGCATGTCGCCGACATCGCGCGCTTCGACCCCGGCGATCCCTATCGCCGCTCGCTGGTCCAGGACCTGCGCCGCGCGCTCGTCGCGACGGGGCTCGTCGCCTCGGTCAATATTGAACCCGAGGCGAGCGATGATGGCGAGGTCATCGATCTCGTCGTGACGCTCCAGCCCGCGCCCCCGCGCACCATCGCGGGCGCGGTCGGCTACAATACGGGTGAGGGCTTTCGCATCGAGGGAAGCTGGGAACATCGCAACCTCATCAATCCCGAAGGCGCCTTCACCGCCCGCGCAGTGCTCGGCACGCAGGAACAGCTGGCCGCACTCGGTATGCGCTTCGGCAACTGGCGCCGCCGCGACCAGTCGCTCTCGCTTTCGGCGCTGGCGGGCAGCATCGACCGTCCCGCCTATAATGCCGATACGGTCGTCCTCACCGCCGGCGTCGAACGCAGCAGCAATTTCATCTGGCAAAAGCCCTGGACCTATTCGGCGGGGGTCGAACTCATCGCGTCGGACGAAACCGACCGGATCGTGCTCGAACCTCCGCCCGGTATGACCGATCCCGAGATCATCAGCCGCCGCGAAACCTTCTTCATCGGCGCGCTTCCGCTGCGGCTCCATTATGATGGCAGCGACGATCTGCTCGATCCCGGCAAAGGTTTCCGCCTCGGCGGATGGGTCAGTCCCGAAGTCAGCCTCGACGGCTCCACGCGCACCTATCTGCGCGCGCAAATCGATGGCAGCCTCTACCAGCCTGTTGGCGAGAAAATGATCCTGGCGGGTCGAGCGCGCGTCGGCTCGATCTTCGGCGCGGGGCTCGATGACATTGCGCCCTCGCGCCGTTTCTACGGCGGCGGAGGCGGCTCGGTGCGCGGCTTCGAATATCAGGCGATCGGCCCACGCGACCCCTTCTTCAACGATCCGAGCGGCGGACGAAGCCTGACCGAAGTCGCGCTCGAAGTGCGTTACCGGCTCAATGAAAGCTGGGGCGTGGTGCCCTTCATCGACGCGGGGCGCGTCTCGCGCGATCCCTGGCCCGGACATCGCGACTTCCGTTTCGGCGCCGGCATCGGCGTTCGCTATTATACCAGCTTCGGCCCCATTCGCATCGACGTCGGTACTCCTCTCAACCCGCGCGAAGGCGATGCCGCGGTGGCGGTCGCCGTGTCGCTGGGACAGGCTTTCTGATGGCCGAAGAGGAAATTGAGGCGCCATCCGCCGTCCCACGGCGCAAGCCCTGGTATCGTCGGCTGGCACGCGAAACGGGCTGGCTCCTGCTCATCCTTGCTGGGCTTTTCGCGCTCGCCCTCGCCGCGATCGACAGCGCACCGGGAAAACGCTTCCTCGCCGACCGCATCGCGGCAATGGAGACCGCCTCGGGCCTTTCGGTGCGGATCGGACGCATCGAAGGCTCGATCTACGACCGCGCGGTACTCCGCAATGTCGAGGTGCATGACACCAAGGGCGTCTTCCTCACATCGCCTGCCATCACCCTCGAATGGGCGCCCTTCGCCTGGCTCTATAACAAGCTGCACATCGACGAATTAAGCGCCGAGACCGTCCGCCTCGAACGGCTTCCGGTGACCAGGCCCTCCCGGCGCGAGGGGCCGATCCTGCCGGGTTTCGACATCCACATCGGCAAGCTCTCGATCAATGATATGGTCATCGGTCCCGCAATCGGTGGAGAGGAGCGGCGCGGCAAACTCGCGGGCCGCGTGGACATTCGCGCGGGCCGGGCGCTCGTCGATCTCAAGGCCGCGGTCGAAGGCGGCGACCGCCTCGCCATCCGGCTCGACGCATCGCCCGACGACAACCGGCTCGACCTCGGCGCGCGGGTGGTCGCACCCGCCGACGGCGTGCTCGCGGGGCTTCTTGGCCTGCCGGCCGACGCCGAACTGGCATTGGTGGGCAAGGGCGACTGGGCCAACTGGTCGGGCAATGCCGACATCATGATGGGCGAAGTGCAGCTTGCCGACCTGGCGCTCACCGCGCGCAATGGCGACTATGGCATCACGGGCACCGCAAGGCCCGCCGCCCTCCTCGACGGCACGCTGAAGAGCCTTCTCGCAGGGCCGCAGAGGATCGATGCGACTGGGCGGTTCGACGAACGCCGCCTCTCGGGCGAAGCCTCGCTGCGCGGCGCCGCGCTTGACTTCGTGGCGCGCGGCGCGGTCGATCTCGGTAACAATCGCTACGAAGATGTGCGCGTCGCGGCGCAGCTCAAGCGTCCCTCCGCGCTTCTGCCCACGCTCGGCGGGCAGCCAGTGCGCCTTGCCGCCACGCTCGACGGGCCGATGGACAATATGGCCTTCACCTACCGCCTGCGCGGCGCGGCGACGCAAATCGATACTTACCGCCTCGAAAATTGGCAGGCCGACGGGCGTGGCCGCTGGGGCCTGCCGCCGGTGCGTGTCCCGCTCACGCTGACCGCCGCACGGGTGAGCGGCGGGGGCGACTTGGTCACCGACATCTTCAGCGCGGTGAAACTCGAAGCCTTGCTGCAGGTCTCGCCCACCAGCATCCGCGCCGATGACGCGCGGCTTCAGACGCGACGCCTGCGCGCGCTGGTCGATCTGTCGCTCGACCTGTCCAATGGCGATTTCGACGTCGCGATCGACGGGCGCATGGCGGGTTACGAACTGCCGGGCATCGGGCGCATGGACATCAGCGCCGACCTTTCGGTGCGCCCCGCGCCGGGCGGCGGGACCCGGCTGGCAGGGCCGGTGCGGGTCGACGTGCGCCGCCTCGACAATGGCTTCTTCCGTGGTCTTACCGGCGGCAATCCGACACTGACCTCGCAGATATCGCTCGGGCCTGACGGCATTCTGCGCCTCGGCGACCTTCGCCTCGCGTCACCGGAAGTCAATCTGCGCGGCAACGGCCTGCGCCGCCGCGACGGCACTTTCTACATCGAGGCGCGGGGCGAGCAGGCGGGCTATGGCCCGGTCGAGGTCACCCTCGACGGCAATATCGCCCGGCCTGAAATCAGCCTGCGGCTCGAACGTCCCAATGAAGCGCTGGGCCTGAACGATGTCGCGATGACGCTGCGCCCGACCCGCGAGGGATTCGATTTCACCTCGGGCGGCGGATCGCGCTTCGGCCCCTTTGCCGCGACGGGCGCGATTCTTCTGCCGGCAGGTCGCGATGCCCGCATCGAGATCGCGCGCCTCGATCTCGCGGGCAGCAGCGGCTCGGGAAGCATCGCCATCGTCGAAGGGGGCTTCGACGGACAACTCGCGCTCCAGGGCGGCGAAGTCGGCGGCACGGTCACGCTGAAGGCAATAAAGGCAGGGCAGCGCATCGACCTCGACCTCACTCTCGACCAGGCCGACTTCCCGGGTCCGCCCGCCATGCGCTTCGCCAGCGGGCGGGTCGATGCACGGCTGCTTCTCACGCCCGATGGCGGAATGCAGGTGGCGGGAACGCTTGATGTCCGCCGTGCGCGGATCGCCGGCATGACCTTCGGACGGGTCGAAGCGCAGGGATCGCTGCGCGACGGCACGGGCAGCGTCTCGGCCCGGCTCGCGGGCCTGCCGGGCTCCAATTTCAATTTCAATCTCGACGCCGCGATCGCCTCCGACCGGATCGCGCTGAAGGGCGAGGGCGCGCTCGACCGGGTGCCGATCCGCCTCGCCAACGCCGTGCTCAGCCGCGACGGCAGCGACTGGCTACTGTCCTCCGCGCGGCTTTCCTATGCAGGCGGGCAGGCGAGCCTTGCCGGGCGCTTCGGGCAAACGACGCGGATCGATGCCTCGCTCAAGGACCTGCCGCTCTCGATCTTCGACCTTGCCGATCCCGATCTTGGTCTCGGCGGCAAGGCGAGCGGCTCGCTCGACCTCGACCTCGGGCCGCGCCGCAGCGGCAATGCCGATCTCCAGATCAAGGGCTTGAGCCGCTCGGGCCTCGTGCTTGCTTCGCGCCCCATCGATGTCGCTCTCAAGGCCAAGCTCGAACCCGACCAGCTCGGTATGCGCGCGGTGATTGGTCTCGACGGCAAGCGGATCGGCCGCGCACAGGCGCGGCTGTCACCGCTGGGCAATGGCGATCTCGTCGCCGACCTGATGCGCGCCCCAATTGTCGCCCAGCTTCGCTACGATGGCCCCGCCGATACGCTCTGGCGCCTGTCGGGCTTCGAACTGTTCGATCTTTCGGGCCCCATGGCCGCGGCGCTCGACGTGCGCGGAAGCCTTCTGTCGCCCGACATCTCGGGTGCCGTGCAGCTGAAAGGCGCGCGGCTGGAAAGCCCGGTCACCGGCATGGTGCTGCGAGGGGTGCAGGCCTCTGGCCACTTCGACGGCTCGCGCCTCCGGATCGCCGACCTGCGCGGTGCGACCCCCGGCGGCGGCTCGGTGAGCGGCGCGGGACAGGTCATCATCGGCCCGGCGGGCGTGGGGATGGACCTGTCGTTCGAAACGCAGAAGGCGGCGATCCTTGCCCGCGACGACATCGCCGCTTCGGTGACGGGGCCGATCCGCGTGCGCTCCTCGGGCAATGGCGGCACGATCAGCGGCAATCTTCGCCTCGACGAAGGCAAGTTCACGCTCGGGCGTGCCGGAACGGTCGCCGCGGTGCCGCGCATCGAGGTGGTCGAGCGGGGCCTTCCACCCGAGGAAGTGATCGAACGAACGAGCCTCGCGCCCTGGGCGCTGGACCTCGACGTGAAGGGGGGCCCGCTCGAGGTCCGCGGCCTCGGGATCGACAGCAGCTGGCGCGCCGACCTCGCGATCGGCGGCACCATTCTCGCGCCCCGGCTGAGGGGCGTCGCTACCCTGCGGCGCGGCGAATATAATTTCGCGGGACGCAATTTCGATCTCACCGAAGGCGAGATCCGCTTTCGCGGCCAGAACCCGCCCGATCCGCTGCTCAATATCGTCGCGGAATCGCAGCTTCGCGATCTCACCGCCACGGTCGCGGTCGCGGGCACCGGCCTCAATCCGCAAATCAGCTTCACGAGCGTGCCCGCTCTGCCCGAGGACGAACTGCTCGCCCGGCTGCTGTTCGGCACCTCGATCACCAATCTCTCGGTCGCCGAGGCAGCGCAACTGGGCGTCGCGGTCGCCAGCCTGCGCGGCGGGGGAGGGGGCCTCGACCCCATCAATTCGATCCGCGAAGCGATCGGGCTCGACCGCCTGCGCATCCTCCCTGCCGACGTCGCGACGGGCCAGAAGACCGCGGTCGCGGCAGGCAAATATATCACTCGCCGCCTATTCGTCGAAGTGATCAGCGACGGACAGGGCTATACCGCCACCCAGGCCGAGTTCCAGGTCACGCGATGGCTGTCGATCCTCGCGGCGATCGACAGCATCAACCGGTCAGGCGCCAACGTGCGGATTTCCAAGGATTATTAGCGCCTAGCGCTTGATGAAGCCTTCCAATTCCTCGCTCAGTTCGTCGAGCGAGGCGGGCATCCAATGATCGACCCATGGCGATGAAGGCGGCGGCGTCTTGCGCAGATAGTCGGGCGCCGTCCAACTCGGCGGGCCCGCGACTTCGGGCCGTGCATCGGCCAGCCGCGCCACATCATAGGGCTCCTCGAAGATCAGCCCCGCCTGTCCGCCCCGCGACCAGGAAACGAAGCTGAACAATTGCCCGGC
Organism: Sphingomicrobium lutaoense; assembly: GCF_014195685.1. Classification (GTDB taxonomy): domain Bacteria; phylum Pseudomonadota; class Alphaproteobacteria; order Sphingomonadales; family Sphingomonadaceae; genus Sphingomicrobium; species Sphingomicrobium lutaoense. The sequence goes on from NZ_JACICF010000001.1 coordinate 432,504, forward strand.
TGCGCCAAGGTCGAGAAGCAGACCCGCATCGACCGGCAGGCCGATGCCGCAATCGATCATCGCCCCGGTCTCGGAGATGTTGCGCAGCCGCACCTGATGCGTGTCATGCTCGTAATGGATGCTGCCCGACCAGATCAGCGGGTGACGCTTGGCAACCCGCGTTTCGCCACCCGCGCGCCGTCGTTTGTGCGTTCCACCGGTCGAGGACTGGCCCACATCAATATCGCGCACCGCATGCTGGGGGAAGCTCTTGCGGATGGTCGACAGGAGGATGCTGTCGCGCATTGCCGGATCGCAGCCGAATTGTGTCTCGGCGGTGAATTCCAGTCCCGCGCGGTCGGCACGCAGCCATCGCACTGCGCATTCGACCAAGCCGCCGTCCCCGAAATCGAGCATCACCGGCTGCCACAGTTCCAGCGCAAGGTCACAGCGGATCATCGCCCCGCCTTGGCTGACATTGATGAGATCGGCAACATGTTCGCATTGGTCATGTGTGACGAGGACGACCTGCTCGGCCTTCAATCGGTGACGGTCGCCGCCGCGCGTGTTGCCACCGCGATTCGCACTACGCTTGATCGAAACCGAGGTGAGATCGTCGAAACGCGACTGCCCGTTACCCTTCCGGGGAAGAAGAGGGCCGTCGTCATCCCTTGCGGGCGGTTGGCCGATACGCTGGCGAAAACTGTTCATACATGACAACCCTTGCGGAATTCGGTCGCGCGCAACCTAGTCCCGCAAGGGTTACGATATCTTTAGGATCGCGGTTAATCCTGCGATTGAATGTTAATTTAACAGCCGCCCGTGATCAGGCGCTGTAATACATGTCGAATTCGGCGGCGGTCGGCGTGGTTTCCCAACGCATCACTTCTTCCCACTTCAATTCCATATAGGCATCGATCTGGTCGTCGGTGAACACCTCGCCCTGCGTAAGGAATTCGCGGTCCTTGTCGAGAGCGACAAGCGCTTCGCGAAGCGATCCGCACACGGTCGGAACATCGACCAGTTCCTGCGGCGGCAGGTCGTATAGATTCTTGTCCATCGCCTCACCCGGATGGATGCGGTTCTGGATCCCGTCGATGCCCGCCATGAGCAGCGCCGAATAGGCCAGATAGGGATTGGCCATCGCGTCGGGGAAGCGGAATTCGACGCGCTTGGTCTTTTCGCCCGCGCCATAGGGAATCCGGCACGATGCCGAACGGTTGCGGCTCGAATAGGCCAGCAGGACTGGCGCCTCGAAGCCCGGCACCAGCCGCTTGTAGCTGTTGGTGGTGGGATTGGTGAAGGCATTGAGCGCACGGGCATGCTTGACCACCCCGCCGATGAAATAGAGCGCGGTTTCCGAAAGCCCCGCATAGCCATCGCCCGCGAACAGCGGCTTGCCGTCCTTCCAGATCGACATGTGCGTGTGCATCCCCGAACCATTGTCGGTGGCAATGGGCTTGGGCATGAAGGTCGCGGTCTTGCCATAGGCATGGGCGACCATGTGGACGACATATTTGTAGATCTGCATCCGGTCGGCGGTCTCGGTCAGTTCGCCATAGGTAAGGCCCAGTTCGTGCTGCGCGGCGGCGACTTCATGGTGATGCTTGTCGCACGGCAGGCCCATTTCCAGCATGGTCGAGACCATCTCGCCGCGAATGTCCGACGCGCTGTCGACCGGCGCGACCGGGAAATAGCCGCCCTTCTCGCGCGGGCGGTGCCCCATATTGCCACTCTCATATTCGCGATTGGCGTTGGTCGGCAGTTCGATGTCGTCGATCTTGAAACCGTTGCCATTATAGCCGTCGTAGAAACGCACGTCGTCGAACATGAAGAATTCGGCTTCGGGGCCGACATAGATGGTGTCGCCGATGCCCGTATTCTTGAGGAAGGCCTCGGCGCGCGTCGCGGTCGAGCGCGGATCACGTGCATAGAGTTCGCCCGTCGCCGGATCGACCACGTTGCAGAACAGGACCAGCGTCGGGGTCGCCATGAACGGGTCGACATAAAGGGCGTCGAGGTCGGGCCGCAGGATCATGTCGCTTTCGTTGATCGCCTTCCAGCCCTGGATCGAAGAGCCGTCGAACATGAAGCCGTCGGCCAGCTGGTCCTCGTCAAGCGCCGAGGCGACCATCGAGAGATGCTGCCACTTTCCCTTGGGGTCGGTGAAGCGCAGGTCGACATATTCGATTTCTTCGTCTTCGATCCGCTTGAGTACGTCTTTTGCCTGCGTCGCCATGATACTGCCTGCTCCATCTCGATGAGGGTTTCGCCAGCCAACGCCCGTCGGCCCGCGATGTTGCGAAGGGATTCCACGCAGGCCGCTTCCCGGCAAGCGCGATTGCGGCGGCGGTGAACAATTCACGGGCGATGCGCAGCCGGAACGATTGAAGCCAATTCTCGTTCGCCCATCATGCCAAGGGAAATCGTGCCGGGGCGCTGGCAAATGCGCCGCCTTTTGTTGATGGGCCCGAGGGTACCGAGCCTCATCCTCCTGCTCCTCGTCGCCGCCGCTATTGCCGGAATCGTCCTGTCCTTGGTCACCACCTTCGAGGCCGAGCGCGAGCTGCGCGACCAGGTTGGCCAGACCAACGACATCCTCGCCGAACTCCGCAACGTGCAGCGCGCCGCTACCGATGCAGAGGCGGGCCAGCGCGGCTATGTTCTCACCGGCGACGAACGCTATCTCGAAAATTACCGCAGTGGGGCCGACGTGGCGCTCCCTGCTCTTGAGCAATTGGAAGACCGGATCGGCCCTTACCCCTCGGAGGTACAGGAAGACGGCCTCGCTCGCTTGCGCCGCGCGGTCACTTCCAAGATGCGCGAACTGGAAATCGGCGTCGACCTCGTTCGCCAGGGCCAGCGCGAGGACGCAATGCGCTGGGTCGACACCGATACCGGGCTCGAACTGATGGACGAGATCCGCTCGGTCACCGAAGCAATGGAAAATCACGAACAATCGGTGCTCGCCGACGATCTCGAAGCGGTCGAACGCGCCGCCGCGCGCACCCAGCCGATCATCCTGATCCTCTCGGCGCTCGTTCTTGCCTTTCTCGCGATCGGACTCTTCGGATCGATGCGGATGCTCCGCGCCGAACGGGCCGCCCGCCGCGCCGAAAGCGATCGCCGCGCGCGCGAACAGGCCGACCTCCTGGCCCGCGAACTCAATCACCGGGTGAAGAATATCTTCGCGGTGGTGCAGGCGGTGGTCGGCAGCACGCTGCGCAGCGAGGAGGAAGTGCAGGCCGCCGCCCAAAAGGTCAGTGAGCGGATTCAGGCGCTGTCGATCGCGCATGAAGTCAGCCAGGGCGCGCTCGACCGTCCGACCGCCAGCCTCGAACTGCTGCTCGAAACAACGCTCGCTCCCTATGACGATCCGCGCCGCACGCTCGAAATCGACGGCCCCGCGGTCGAGCTTGCCAATGACCAGATCACCCCCATCGGCATGATCGTCCATGAACTCGCCACCAATGCGATCAAATATGGCAGCTGGTCAGTCGATGACGGCGCGGTCGAGATCCACTGGACCGCCGAGCCGGTGGGCAACAATGGCGTCCGCGTCGAATGGCATTGGCGCGAAAAGGGCGGCCCCGTGCCCCAACCGAACGAAGGCACGCGTCGCAGCGGTTTCGGCTCGCGCATGATCGACATGTCGGTGCGGCAGCTGGGCGCCAGCTACGAGCGCGAATGGCTCGACGAAGGCCTGCATGTCCGCCTCGTCTTCAGCCTTTCGGTCGATGGTGCGGGAAATCAGTAGGAACGACGCTGGGCGCTCAACAGCATCCGGAGCAGCATCGCCACCGGACGCGGCACCCCGACCTTGCCTTCGAGCCACAGGCTCACCGCCGAACGGCTGACCCCGATCGCTTCGGCCAGCTGGCCCTGCGTCCGATAGCCCAGCGCGCGCATTGTGCGGCGCAATTCGTCGGGGCTCATCGAGGCGAGGCGGGGATCGCTGGTCATCGGCCCTTCTCTTAAAGCGCGTCCACGTCGCGGTCGCCGGTGCGAATGCGGATCGCCTCGTCGATGGTCGAAACGAAGATCTTGCCATCGCCGATGCGCCCCGTGCGCGCGGCATGTTCGATCGCTTCCACCACGCGCGCGGCCTGGTCTTCCTCGACCACCACCTCGACCTTCACCTTGGGAAGGAAATCGACCACATATTCGGCGCCGCGGTAGAGTTCGGTATGCCCCTTCTGGCGGCCGAACCCCTTCACCTCGGTGACGGTCAGGCCCGACACGCTCGCATCGGACAAGGCATCCTTCACATCGTCGAGCTTGAAGGGCTTGATGATGGCTTCGATCTTTTTCACGGGATCATATCTCCAAGGCTGCCCGCCAACCGAATAGCCGTGCAAAGGCAGGCCGCAAAGGGGCTTTGGCGCGCAAATCCACGCCATTTTATGTCTTTCTTGCCCAAAGCCTGCCGCAATTGCCCGTCAAAGGGCAAGGTTATGAAAGCGATCATTCTCTCCGCCGGCCAGGGATCACGGCTGGGCGCGCTCACCCATGAGCGGCCCAAGTGCCTGATCGAATTCAATGGCCGCACGCTTCTCGACCGCCAGCTCGACACGCTCGACAAGAATGGCGTCGAGGAAGTAACGGTGGTCACCGGTTTTCGCGACGATGGGATCGAGGAATCGCTCGCGCGCCGCACCGGCGGGCCGCAAGTGAAGACGATCTTCAATCCCTTCTTCAAGGTCGCCGACAATCTCGGCAGCCTCTATGTCGCCCGCGCCGCGCTCGAAGGCGACACGCTCGTCTGGAACGGCGACACGCTGGTCTCTGACGCGCTGATGGCTGCGGTCCTCGAAAACCGGCAGGAAGGCATCTGCGTCACCATCGACCGCAAGCCTTCCTATGACGATGACGACATGAAGGTCGTCACCGGCCAGGACGGCCTTCTCCACGCCATCGGCAAGCGCTTGCCGATGCGGGCGGTCAATGCCGAATCGATCGGACTGCTCGCGTTCCGCGGCGATGGTGCCGAACGCTTCCGCCGCGCGGTCGAAGAGGCCATCCGCAGCAAGGAAGGCACGACCATCTGGTATCTGCGCGTGATCCACCAGCTCGCGCAGAGAGAGGATATCCACACCCTCGACATCCAGGGCCATGAATGGGGCGAAGTCGACTTCCCCGAGGATGTCGATGCCGCGCGCGAACTCACCGCCCGCTGGGACGCAGCCCAGCGCGACGTCGCCGCCGCTTAAGCGTAGGGCGGCTTGGCGAGGCCCTTGGGGCTCTTGGTGAAAATCTCGTGACCGTCTTCGGTAATCCCGATCGAATGTTCGAACTGGGCCGACAATGAGCGGTCGCGGGTGACCGCGGTCCAACCGTCATCGAGAAGCTTCACGTCGGCCCGGCCGATATTGATCATCGGTTCGACGGTGAAGAACATGCCGGGCTTGAGTTCGGGACCCGTGCCGGGACGGCCCGCATGGACCACTTCGGGGCTGTCGTGGAACAGTCGCCCGAGACCATGGCCGCAGAAATCGCGCACCACGCCATAACGATGCTTTTCGGCATGGCTCTGGATGGCATGCGAAATATCGCCCAGCCGGTTGCCGGGCTTCGCCTGCTCGAGGCCGAGCATCAGGCATTCATAGGTCACCGCGACAAGGCGCTGCGCCTTCACATTGGGCTTTCCGACGAAATACATGCGGCTGGTATCGCCATGCCAGCCATCGAGGATCGGCGTGACGTCGATATTGACGATATCGCCGTCCTTGAGCTTCTTGTCCGAGGGGATGCCATGGCACACGACATGGTTGATCGAGGTGCAGCAGCTCTTGGTATAGCCGCGATAACCCAGTGTCGCGGGCACCGCGCCGGCATCGAGGGTCATCGAATGGACGATGCTGTCGAGTTCGCCCGTGGTCACGCCCGGCACCACATGGGCGACCAGCGCATCGAGGATCTCGGCGGCAAGCCGTCCGGCCTTGCGCATGCCTTCGAAGCCTTCGGGGCCATGCAGCTTGATCACGCCATTTTTCGGCTCGACCCGGTCCTCGGGCCCGACATGGATATATTCGGTCATGGCCGCGATATAGGCGAGCTTGCCGCCGATTGCGAGGCAGGAGCCGTCAAGCGCGATTTTCAGGGGCAAAGCAGGCCCTCCCGGCCTTCCCGACCGCTCCGCTTTCGGGCATGGATGCGGCCATGGGACGAATCTACACCGCTGCCTTGTGCATCATCGGGGACGAGATCCTCTCGGGCCGCACGCAGGACCGGAATGTCGCCCAGATCGCGCAATGGCTCAACGTGCAGGGCATACGCCTCGCCGAGGTCAGGGTGGTGCCCGATGTCGAGGAAAAGATCGTCAAGGCGGTCAACGAATTGCGCGACGAAAATGACTATCTCTTCACGACTGGCGGCATCGGCCCAACGCATGACGATATCACGGTCGATGCGATCGCCGCGGCGCTCGAAGTGCCAGTCGTCGAACATCCCGAAGCCCGCGCGATGCTCGAGAATTATTACGCCAGGATCGGCGGCGAGCTGACCGAGGCCCGCTTGCGCATGGCGCGGGTGCCAGAGGGCGCCGACCTCATTCCCAATCCGGTTTCGGGCGCTCCCGGGATCAAGGTCGCCAACATCTTCATCATGGCGGGCATCCCCCACATCACCGCGGGGATGCTCGAAGGGCTGACCGGCACCTTGGAAGGCGGCAATCCGCTCGTCTCCGAAACGGTCGGTGCTTTCGTTCCCGAAAGCGAGGTCGCCGATATGCTGCGCGAAGTGATGAAGCGCTATCCCGACACCGCGATCGGCAGCTATCCCTTCTTCAAGGACGGCAGGGTCGGCTCCAATTTCGTGGTACGCGCCGAAGATGGCGAAGTGGCGAAGCGCTGCGCGAACGAGCTGGCGGAAAAGCTCGACACCGCCGGTTTTCCGAGTGTCCCCGGCGGCATCTGACCCTTTCGGGTATGGAGCGGGGGAGGGGCAGAAACCTCCGGGGACCGGACACAGCAGCCGGCGGGAGGGCCCAAGCTGCCTTATTCCCATTCGTGCGCGCTCTGGGTCCGGTTACAGGCGCACGCGATTATTTTTCGAGTGAACGATACCAGTCGGCATACGGCGTGTTCTCGGCCATGCGCCGGTTGTAGTCGGGCGCGCCATCGTCCCACCAGGGATCGCCCCGCTCGCCCAACGCATGTTTGGCCGCATCGACCGCTTGCCGTGCTTTCTCGCGCGCCGCGGCATCGCCCGCGGCCATCGCCCGGCCCTTGGCACTGCGTGCCCGCATCAACTCGGTCACCAGCCCCCGCCGCTTTTCTTCGGGCAGCGAAGGATCGCTCATCCGCCACAAACGACCGCGCACCACGAAATAGCGTCCGTCGGGCGTGACCGGGTGGCGGGCAGGGGGCCTGCTTGATCCTTGGCTCATGAACAGGCAATCGGAACGGGCGCGTTTCTGTTCCGTTAACTGCAGGAATTCAGAAGAAAGCCGGGGCACCCTCTTTGGACCAACATCATCTTATCGTCGCGATAGCGCTGATCGGCCTCGCGGGCATCGGCGCGCAATGGGTCGCATGGCGCACCGGCTGGCCGGCTATCGCCCTCATGCTGATCGCGGGGATCATTCTCGGTCCGGTGACGGGGCTCCTCCACCCGCATGAGGATTTCGGGGCGCTTCTCGAACCCATCGTCTCGGTGGCGGTCGCGATCATCCTGTTCGAAGGCGGGCTCAGCCTGCGATTTTCCGAGCTCAAGAAGGCTGGCGACGCGATCAAGCGGCTGGTGGTCATCGGGGTGCCCGTGGCCTGGGCCGCGGGGGCGGCCGCGCTTTACTATATCGCGGGCTTCGAATGGCCGGTGGCGATCCTCTTCGCAGGCATTCTCGTGGTGACGGGCCCGACCGTCATCATGCCGCTCCTGCGCCAGACCAATCTCTCCCAGCGCCCCAAGGCGATCCTCAAATGGGAAGGCATCGTCAACGACCCCATCGGCGCGCTGCTCGCCGTCATCACCTACGAATATCTGGTGCAGGCGCAGGCAGGCTCGACCTTTATCGACAACATGATCGGGCTGTTCTTCTCGATCATCGTCGCAGGCGCGATGGGCTATGGCGCGGCCTATGCGGTGCGCTGGACCTTCCCACGCGGCCTGGTTCCCGAATTTCTGAAAGCGCCGGTCTTGCTGGTCTTCGTCATCGGCACCTTCGTTCTTTCCAACCTCATCCAGCAGGAAACCGGACTGCTCGCGGTGACGGTGATGGGCATCGCACTCGCCAACATGAAACTGTCGAGCGCGCGCACTTATCTGCCCTTCAAGGAGAATATCACCATTCTCCTCGTCTCGGGCGTGTTCATCATCCTATCGGCCTCGCTCGATCTCGACGCGCTGGCGCAATTCCAGGGCCGCTGGTTCCTCTTCCTCCTTGCCTTGCTGTTCGTGGTGCGCCCGCTCACCGTGTTCATCAGCCTTGCCTTCACAAAGGTGCCATGGCGCGAACAGATCTTCATCGGCTGGATCGCTCCGCGCGGGATCGTGGCGGTCGCGATCACCGGCCTGTTCGCGCTGCGCCTCGACGAAATCGGCTATCAGGGCGGGCAATATCTGGTCACGCTCGCCTTCGCCGTGGTCGCCGCGACGATCATCGCGCACGGTTTCACGATCAAGCCGCTGGCGCGCATCCTGGGCCTGCACGGCGGCCCCTCGAATGGCGTGCTGATTGTCGGCGGGCAGAGCTTTTCCTTCTCGCTCGCCAAGATGCTGCTGCGCCTCGGGGTGCCGGTGACGATCGCCGATACCGGCTGGCAGCGGCTCGGCCCCGCGCGCGCCGCGGGCATCCCCATCTTCCATGGCGAAATCCTCTCCGAGGCGACCGAGGACGAACTGGATTTCGCGCAGTTCCAGGCGCTCGTCGCGACCACCGACAACGAAGCCTATAACGCTCTGGTCTGCAGCGAGTTCGCGCACGAGATCGGCTCGGACGCCGTCTACCAGCTCGGCGATGCGGCAGGCGACGACCCGCACGCTCTGTCCGAATCGCTGCGGGGCAGGGCGCTCTTCTCTAAGGGCCATGGCGTCGAGGATGTCGCCGCCGCCGAGACCAAGGGCTGGACGCTGCGCGCCATCGACCTCACCATCCGCCACGATTTCAAGGACGCCCTGTCGCGCCTGCCCGAAGAGGCGGACCTGCTGTTCATCCTGCGCGAAGACGGGCGGCTGCGCTTCATCACCCATGCCTCCCAGCCCGAAGGCCGGCCGGGCGACATCATCGTTGCCTATTGTCCGCCCGGCACGCCCGAACTGCACCTCGAAGTAACCGACAAGGCCGACGAAGAAGAAGACGAGAGCGAGGAAGTGAAATGACCGCCCGATTTGTACCCGCGATGATTGCCGCCCTGATGCTCGGTGCCTGCGCCGACCGCGACGATCGCGATGCCTCGCCCGACAATGGCCTCGTCAACGAAACCGGCAACACCCAGTCGATCCTCCGCGAGGAGGTGCGCGCCGAAATGGAGCCGCTCGAATCCGAAGTGACCCAGGGGCCGCGCCAGCTTCTTGTCGGCTTCCCCGATGGTGGAGCGGATTTGAGCGAGGAAGCCCGCGAGGCACTTGAAGCATTCGTCGACGAAGCATTGATCGAAAGCGATCTGCCCATCCGCCTGACCGGCCATAGCGACACCGTCGGCAGCGACGAGGCCAATTTTCGCGCGGGCGAAGCGCGGGCGCGCGCCGTCGCGGCTTTTCTCGAAGAGCGGGGCGTGGACAAGGCACGCATTCACGTCATCAGCCTCGGCGAAGGCAATCCGGCCCAGCCCAACTATCTCCCCGACGGCAGCGACAATGTGGAAGGTCAACGCGCCAACCGCCGCGTCGAACTGACGGTCGGCAAGGACGCCGCCCTCGACCGCGACCAGGACTAATCGGATTTCAGGGAAATGGAGCGGGTGAAGGGAATCGAACCCTCGTCTTAAGCTTGGGAAGCTCCTGCTCTACCATTGAGCTACACCCGCCAATTCCAGGCGGCCCATTTGGCAATCTGCCATCTTTTCGTCAATCACCGACTTTCCACGCGCCCAGCTTGGGGCGCCGATAGGAGATCAGCATGCTGACACGACGTTTCGACGAGGCTCTCGTCTATGCAAGCGAGGCGCATCGCGAACAGCGGCGCAAGGGCACGGACATCCCCTATGTCTCCCACCTGCTAGGCGTTGCCTCGATCGCGATCGAGAATGGCGCCGACGAGGATCAGGCAATCGCCGCCTTGCTCCACGACGCGGTCGAGGACCAGGGCGGCGCACCGCGCCTCGCTGACATCGAGAAACGCTTCGGGCCTCGGGTCGCACAGATGGTCGATCATTGCACCGATACCGATGCGCAGCCCAAGCCCCCGTGGCGCGCGCGAAAGGAAGCCTATCTCGCTTCGCTGGATCGAAAGCCCGAGGCATCGCTCGCGGTCGGGCTAGCGGACAAGACCCACAATGCCGGAGCGATCGTCGCGGATCTTCACGCGCACGGCGAACAGGTCTGGGGCCGCTTCAACGGCGGCAAGGAAGGCACGCTCTGGTATTATCGCTCGCTTGCCGACATTTTCGCGAAGAAGCTGCCCGGCATTAGCGCCCGACGCCTCGAACGGCTGGTCGCCGAAATGGAAGCGCTCGCTTGACCGGACTGCAGGCCAGCATGACGAAAACGCGATGACCGGTATCGTCCATATCGGCCCGCTGGCGCTAGCTGCCGACCGGTTGATCGCGCTCGCCGCGATCCTCCTGTTCCTCGTCATCGGCTCGCGCGAAAACTGGTTCGGCAAGCGCGCGGACCGAACCGCCTGGGCGGTCATGCTCGCCGGTCTCCTGTTCGCGAGGATCGGTTATGTCGTAGTCCATTTCGATGCCTTCCGCATCGATCCGATTGCCATCTTCAAGGTCTGGGAAGGCGGTTTCCGCATCGACTGGGGCATCGCCGCAGCGGCCGTGGTCGCCATCTGGAAGTCCAAGGGCGCGGCACGCCTGCGCTTTCTTTTCCTCATTGCCCTGGTCGCAGCGGCCAGCCTGTTGACGCTCGAGGCGCTGCGCCGCCCGCCGCCGCCGCTTCCCACGGTCCTCCTGACCGACATGGAAGGTCGCGGCCTCGCATTCCCCGCGAACATGGAAGGCCCCGCGGTCATCAATCTCTGGGCGAGCTGGTGCGGACCCTGCCGCGCCGAAATGCCTCTGCTGCGCGACATGGCCGCCGAACGCGAGGACGTGCGCTTCCATTTCATTAACATGGCCGAGGAGCCGGAGCAGGCAAGGCAGTTCGCCCGCTCGGTCGGTCTCGACGATGAGGATCTGCTGATCGATCCTGCGGCGCAGCTTGCCGAAACCTATGGCGGCGCGCTCCCGACTACCATCTTCGTGGCGGCGGACGGCTCGGTCCACTCGGTGCATTCGGGCGCGATTTCCCGCGCCGCCCTGTCCGAAGGGCTGGCGGCGATCGGGGAGGAGGCGCGCTAGGCGCCCCTCGCTCAGCCCGCTTCGCTCGTCACCTGGGGCGCATCGATCTTCCGTGCCAGCGCAACCATCCCGTAGATGAGCGGCGGGAAGGCGATTGCCGACAGCACAACCTTGGCAAGCATCTGCCCCAGCATCAGTTCGAGGATCGGGAAGACGCCGTAGAAAGCGATCGAGATGAAGATCAGCGTGTCGAGCGCCTGGCTCAGCATCCCTGCCACCGCCGAACGCAGCCACAGAAGAGAGCCGCCCGGGCGGCGCATCTTGTCGAAGATCCACACGTTGAGCAGCGTCGAGATACCATAGGCGATGATCCCCCCGATCCAGATGCGCGGCGTGGACGACAGAATGAGCTCATAGGCCGACAGCCGAGCCGGATCCATTTCGTCCGCCGCGGGAAGCGCGAGGATGAAATAGGTCAGGAGCGAGGAAATGATGAGCGGGATGAAGCCGAAGAAGACCAGCTTGCGCCCCACCGCGGCACCGTAAAGCTCGGTCACCGCGCTCGACGTCACCACCAGCATCAGGAAGGCAAAGATACCCGCCTCGACCGCCAGCGGCCCCAGCGCCACCTGCTTGTTGGCAAGCACGCCTGCGATGCAGACCATGCCGCCATAGAAGACGGCAAAGAGGAACAGGGAAAGCGGAATCGTGCGCGAAGCGGTCTGGTCGTTCATGCGCGTAAGGCCTAGCGGCTTTGGCGCGAATGCCAAGGCTTTTGATTGACGCTCGGGCATGGTCTGGCTAGTCACGCGCAACTTTTCCTCCCGCATCTTCGCAGACTTAGGGGCCAATGGGCGACACGCGTTTTGATATCGTTGCAATGGGCGATGCCATCGTCGACGTGATTGCGTCCTGCGACAATGCGTTTCTCGACACCCACGGGCTGCCGCGCGGGTCGATGCAGCTCCTTTCGCCCGAGGCCGCGGACCGCCTCTACGAGGCAATGGGCCAGGCCCGCGAGATGTCGGGCGGTTCGGCGGCCAATTCGATGGCGGGCATCGCGGCGATGGGCGGCAAGGCAGCTTTCATCGGCCAGGTCGCCGAAGACCAGCTGGGCCTGATCTTCGAACATGACATGCATGCCTTCGGCGTCCATTTCGACACGCCGATGCTGACCGGCGGCCCGCCCACCGGACGCTGCCTCATCCTCGTCACGCCCGACGGGCAGCGCACGATGAACACATCGCCCGGTGCCAGCCACGAACTCACTGCCGACACGCTCGATCCCGATCTCATCCGCGACAGCGCGATCCTCTATCTCGAAGGCTATCTCTTCGGCCCTGACAAGCCGCGCGCCGCGATGATGAAGGCGGTCGACATCGCCAAGGAAGCGCAGCGCGAAGTCGCTTTCACCCTGTCCGAAAGCGTTTGCATCACTGAGCGCAAGGACCGCTTCACCCAGATGGTCGACGAAGGCGGGATCGACCTTCTCTTCTGCAACGAGGATGAAGCGATGATGCTCACCGCGACGTCCGACCTCGACCATGCGCTCGCGCATCTTGCCGCGCGCGTACCCACTCTGGTGGTGACCCGCGGCGAACATGGCGCACTGGCGCTCGAGCAGGGAAAGCGCGTGGACATCAGCGCCCCGCCGCCCGAACGGGTGCTCGATACCACCGGAGCGGGCGACATGTTCGCGGCAGGCTTCCTCGTCGCGCGGGCAAAGGGACTGGATCTGGAACGCTGCCTCCTCACGGGGGGCAGGGCCGCCGCCGACGTGATTTCACGCTATGGCGCGCGCCCCGACGGCGACATGCGCGAAAAGGTGGGACTGTGAAGAATATCGGCAAACTCGCGGTATATTGCGGCTCGAAGGATGGGGCGGATCCCACCTATGCCGAGGCTGCGCGCGAACTGGCCGACGTGATGACTGCGCACGGCATCGACCTCGTCTATGGCGGGGGAAAGCTCGGCCTCATGGGCATCGTCGCCGACCGCGTGCTCGAAAATGGCGGCAAGGTCTATGGCGTCATCCCGCAGGCGCTCATCGATGTCGAAGTGGCCCATGAAGGCTGCACCGAACTCTACGGCGTTGCCGACATGCACGAACGCAAGGCCAAGATGACTGACCTGGCCGATGCCTTTGTCTGCCTGCCGGGCGGCATCGGCACGCTCGACGAACTGTTCGAAGCCTGGACCTGGAATGCGCTTGGCTATCATTCCAAGCCCTTCTGCCTGCTCAACGTGGGCGCCTTCTGGGACGGTCTCGACGGTTTCATGGATACGGTCACGCGGCAGGGCTTCCTGTCCGAGGACCGGAGAAGACAGCTTCTGTTGGCCCATTCGCCGCAGGAAGCGATCGAAAAACTTGACGAAGCGGTGGCGAACCCTTCCGATGGGATGATCTGGTAACGCGTCCATTCCGGGCGTGCGCGACACTGGGGAGGGGAGCGCAATGCAAATTCTGATGAGCCTGGCAGGGATTGCCCTGATCCTGGGGCTGGCGCTCCTTCTTTCAACCGACCGCAAGTCGATCCGCCTTCGCGTGACCGGCGCGGCCTTCGCGCTGCAGGCCGGGATCGCGGCGCTGGTGCTCGGCACCGCCTGGGGCGCGAACGTGCTCGAATGGATGGCGGGCGGGGTGTCCGCGCTGCTCGGCTATTCGGCGGCTGGCACGCAATTCCTGTTCGGCCCCAACGAGAATAATCCGTTGGCGAACACCTTCGTGATCGCCGCGCTTCCGGTGATCATCTTCTTCGCTTCGCTCATCTCGATCCTCTATTATCTCGGCATCATGCAGCTGATCATCAAATGGATCGGCGGCGCCCTGCAAAAGATCACCGGCATCACCAAGGTCGAAAGCCTCGCCTCGGCGGCCAACATCTTCGTCGGCCAGTCGGAAAGCCCGCTGGTGGTCAAACCCTATCTCGCCAAGATGCCGCCCAACCATATCTTCACCATCATGTCGGTGGGCATGGCGGGCGTCGCGGGCACCATCCTCGCGGCCTATGCGGCGATGGGGATCAAGATCGAATTCCTCCTCGCGGCGGCCTTCATGTCCGCCCCCGGCGGCATCCTGATGGCCAAGATCATCATGCCCGATCCGCTGCCCGCCGCCGATGATGACGCGGTGCTCGCCGAGCAAGGCCGCGCTCCCAAGGGCGCGATCCCCGCGGCACTCGACGACGATGTCGAACAGCTCGATCCGCATGGCGACGAGGAAAAGCCCGCCAATATCATCATGGCCGCCGCACAGGGCGCACAGACCGGCGTGAAGCTGGCGGTCGCGGTCGGCGCGATGGTGCTCGCCTTCGTGGCGCTCGTCGCGCTCGCCAACGGCATCCTTGGCGGCATCGGTGGATTGTTCGGGCTGGAAAATCTCACTTTCCAGCGGATCGTCGGCTATGTCTTCCAGCCGATCATGTATCTGATCGGTGTGCCTTGGAGTGAAGCCAATATCGCGGGCGGTCTTTTCGGCACCAAGGTCGTGCTCAACGAGTTCGTCGCCTTCATCGACCTGGGGGCGATGGACACGCTCTCGCCCCGCACCACCGCGATCGTGACCTTCGCCTTGTGCGGTTTCGCCAACTTCTCCTCGATCGCGATCCAGATGGCGGTGACCGGCGGGCTGGCTCCCAACCAGCGCCCGACCATCGCCCGGCTGGGCATGCGCGCGCTCGCGGCGGGTTCGCTCGCTAACCTCATGAGCGCCGCGCTCGCCGGTCTGCTTCTGAGCTTCTGACCGGCCTTTTTCCGCCCCGATTGCACCCATAGCGCGCAAGGAGTAATGCGCTCCCATGACCGATACGATCACTTCCGACAGCGTCGCGTCCGTCAGCCTCGAGGACGCCGACAACCCCGCCTTCCACAAGGAATTGGGCGACAGCTTCGTCACCTATGGCTTCGCGATCATCCGCGATCATGGCATTCCGCAGGATCTCATCGACCGGGCCGAGGCCAAGGCGAAGGAATATTTCGCGCTCCCCGATGAGGTAAAGCGCAAATATCATGTCGAGGGCGGCGGCGGCGCGCGCGGTCATACGCCTTTCGGGATCGAGACGGCCAAGGGCGCCAAGGCGCATGACCTCAAGGAATTCTACCATGTCGGGCGCGAACTGCCCGAAGGCCATCCCTACCGCGAGGTGATGGCCGACAACATCTGGCCGGAAGAAGTCGAGGGCTTCAAGGAAACCTTCCTCGAACTCTATGACGCCTTCGACCGGGCGGGTGCCAAGATCCTCACCGCGATCGCCGAATATCTCGACATCGACAGGGACTGGTTCCTCGATAGCGTGCGCGACGGCAATTCGGTGATGCGCCTCCTGCACTATCCGCCGCAGAACGAGCCCACGGGCGAGCATATCCGCGCCGGCGCGCATGAGGATATCAACACCATCACGCTCCTGCTCGGTGCCGAGGAAGCGGGCCTCCAGCTTCTCACCCGGCAGGGCGAATGGCTCGACGTCAGCCCCAAGCCGGGCGAACTGGTGATCAACATCGGCGACATGCTGCAGCGCCTGACCAATGGTAAACTGCGCTCGACCAGCCACCGCGTGATCAACCCGGCTCCCGACCGCGCTTCCAAGGCGCGCTATTCGATGCCCTTCTTCCTCCACTTCCGCCCCGACTTCATGATCGAGGCGCTCGACAATTGCGTCCCCGAAGGCGAGGAACCCAAATGGCCGCCGATCAGCAGCCATGATTATCTCCTGGAGCGGCTCCGCGAGATCAAGCTGGCCTGATGTTCGCGCTGCTCGCCTCGTTGACACTGGCAGCCACTCATCCGCCTCCCGATGCGGCTCCGCCCAATCATTTGGCATCTCTCCAAGGCGGATATCATTTCATGCACAGCGCCGCGACGGGACGGCGCTATCATGCTTACGTGCGGCTGCCCGAGGGGTATGACCCCGCTGCGGCAATCCGATATCCCGCAGTCTATCTGCTCGATGGCGATGCGACCTTTCCGATGCTTGCGCCCGCGCACCTCCTGATGACTTATGAGGACAAGGTGCCAGAGGCGATCGTCGTCGGCATCGCTTTCGGCACGTTCGGCGAAGGCAATTCGCGCGGTCTCGATTTCACCACTAGCGCTACCGATGACAATCCGGAGGGAGGGCAAGCGCAACGATTTCAGCGTTTTCTGCAGGACGAATTGGTGCCGCTGATCGAGAGGGAATATCGCGCCGATAGCGAACGCCGCATCCTGATCGGCAATTCGCGGGGAGCGGGCTATGTTCTCTACGATGCGTTCAGCGCGCCCGATTTTTTCTGGGCGCGGATCGCAAGCAACCCGTCGACCCATCCCGATGGCGAAGATTATCTGGGCGCGCCGCCCGCGACCAGCCGCGACGATCTCCACCTCGTCATGACCAGCGCGACGGGCGACTATCCGCCGTTCCGCCAATATGCGCGGCGTTGGATGGCACGCTGGGAGGGGGCAAAGGATGCTCCGTGGCGCGTCCATGCCATCGATATTCCGGACGCCACGCATGCCGTGGATATCCCACGCGCCTATCGGGCCGCCATCCACGCAATTTTCCCTGCCGAGTCCGAGGAATGACGTTCGGCGCCGCGCTGAAGGCGCTTGAACGGGACAAGAACGGCTTCTCCATTCACGCGCCCGCCGACTGGGCGCAGGGCCGAACGCTTTACGGCGGCATGACCGCCGCGCTCGCGCATGAATGCGCGATCCGCTCGCTCGACGGACTGCCGCCTCTCCGCAGCGCGCAAATGCTGTTCGTCGGGCCCGCCGAAGGGCGGCTGTCCTTCACCGCGACCCTTCTCCGACAGGGTCGCTCGGCCACGCTGGTGGCGGTCGATGCCCATGGCGAAAAGGGACAGGTGCTGCGCGCATCGCTCGTCTTCGGCGCCGCGCGCGAGAGCATGGTGACCTTTTCCGATCTCGCCATACCCGACGCGCCGCCGCCCGATCAGTGCCAGGGACTGTTCGGCGATGCCGCGGCACGTGCGCCCGGCTTCACGGGCAATTTCATCATGCTCAATGCGGATGGCGGCCGCCCCTTCATGGGGGACGAGGCACCCTTGCGGCTCTGGACCCGCTTTCGCGATGCACCGGGTGCCAATCCGACCAGCGCGCTTCTCGCCATGGCCGACGTGCCTCCGCCCGCCGCGATGACCCGCTTCCGCCAGTTCGCACCGATCAGCAGCATGACCTGGCAGATCGACATCCTCCACCATCCCGAGAGCATGGACGGCTGGCACCTGATGCGCTCGCGCGCCGAAGGGGCAGGGGAAGGCTACAGCCCGCAGGAAATGCAGCTGTGGGACGAAAGTGGCCGCTGCCTCGCCGCCGGACGGCAAAGCATCGCCATCTTCACTTAGGCTTCGCTGTCCTTCAAATTCGCCGGCCCGAAGCCGTGCGGGATGAGATTGTGGATGTGCAGCCGCTCGACCTTGCTGCCATCGCCATTGGCGGCGAGGATCTCGACATCCTCGCCCGACAGGTGCGCGGCCTCGAGGATCGCCTGGCGGCATCCCCCGCACGGCGTCACCGGCGCATCGCCGCGCAAGGCATCGCCCGATCCATCGCCGCCCGCCACTGCGATCCGCCTGACCTTGTCGAGCCCGAAGGCGTGCTGCGCCGCGGTCAGCGCCGATTGCTCGGCGCAGATGCCCAGCCGGTAACAGGCATTTTCCATGTTCGCCCCGGTCACCATTTCGCCATCCACGCTCTCGATCGCGCAGCCGACCGAAAATCCCGAATAAGGCGCATAAGCCTTGAGCGCCGCCTGCCGCGCGGCTTCGATGAGGTCTTTATCCGTCATGGCGAAGACCTTAAGCGTGGGAAGCCGTCATCGCCAAGGAGTTTCCATGCGCCGCCTCGCCCCCCTTTCGCTTGCCCTTCTCCTCGCTGCCTGTTCGGCGACGCCGCCGGTTGAAAGCCCGCCGCTCCCGCTCGCCGAGACCGAGGTGCAATTGCTCGCGATCAACGATTTCCACGGCCGCCTCGATGCGCCGATGCAGGCGGTGCCCGTGACCCTTCCCGACGGCAGCACGACCCGCGTTCCCGCAGGCGGAGCCGCCTATCTCGCGGGCGCCATCAACGGCCTTCGCACCGAAACGAGCATCACGGTGGCGGCCGGCGACCTCATCGGCGCGACCCCGATTGCCTCGGCCCTCTTTCTCGACGAACCCACGATCGAGGCACTCGATCTCATGGGGCTCCAATATTCGGCGCTCGGCAATCATGAATTCGACAAGGGGCCGGACGAACTTCTGCGCATCATCAATGGCGGATGCGAGAAATATACCAATCTCGAACCCTGCCGCCTGCAGCCGCATGACGGGGCCGACTTCACTTATTTCGGCGCCAATGTGACCCGCGCCGACGGCTCGGCGCTCGTTCCCACCTCGACCCTCCATGACTTCGGTTCCGTGCAACTTGGCATCATCGGCCTGCCTCTCGACGACACGCCGCTCCTCGTCGCACCCAATCTCGTCGCAGGTCTCAATTTCGCCGACGAAGCCGACAGCGCCAATGCACTGGTCGCCGACTTGAAGGCGCAGGGTGCCGACAGCATCGTCCTCCTTATCCACGAAGGCGCCTATAACGACGGCCGCTGGGACGATCCGGCCTGCACGGGCCTGTCGGGCCCGGTGCTCGCGATCCACGAACGGCTCGATCCTGCAATTTCGCTGATCGTCTCGGGCCATACCCATAATGCCTATGACTGCAGTCTGCCGATGCCCGACGGCTCGGGCGAACGGCTGCTCACCAGCGCGGGCCGCTACGGCGCGATGCTCACCGACATCCGCATGACTTTCGAGGGCGAACGGCTCGTCCGGCTCGCCGCCGACAATCTGGTGGTGCAGGGCGAACCCTTCACCGATCGCGACGGGAAAGAGGTCGTGCCGAGCAACGCCTTGCCCCGCTTCGCCCCCGATCCGCGCGTCGCGGCGCTGGTCGAGCGCACGGTCCGCGCCGCCGAACCGATGGCGAACCGCATCGTCGGTACCTTGAGCGGCCCCGCGCCCGATCATCCCAACGATTTCGAAAGCCCCGCCGCCAATCTCATCGCCGACGCCCAACTCGCCGCCACTCGCGCACCCGAACATGGCGGCGCGCAACTGGCCTTCATCAATGGCGGCGGCGTGCGCACCAGCCTCGTTCCCGGACCCGACGGCGCGATCACCTACGGCCAGATCTTCGAGGTCCAGCCTTTCGGCAACACGCTAATGACCGTGACGCTCAGCGGAGCCCAGTTGAAGCAGCTGCTCGAACAGCAGTTCGTCAGCGCCCGCGGCGAGGACCAGGAATATCATCTCATTCCCTCGTCCAACTTCAGCTTCGCATACGACCTGTCGCGTCCGCAGGGCGACCGCATCGTCTCGATGACGCTCGACGGTCAGGCGATCGATCCCGCCGCCGACTATCGCGTGACCGCCAACAATTTCATCGCCAATGGCGGCGACGGCTACAGCGTACTCAAGGAAGGGCGGAACCGCACCGGCGCGGGGCTCGATCTCGACGCGGTGATCTTCTGGCTCGCCGAAGGCCGCGACCCGCCGCCGGTTGGCCGCATTCGCAAATTGGGAGAATAGTCATGCGGATCGACATGTACGATCCGCGCCAGATTTCGCTCGTCGACTAGCGCAGCGGCGGTTCGTCGAAGCTGCGCAGTTTGCGGCTGTGCAGCCCGTCGCCTTCATGCCGCAGGATGTCGAGCGTCTCGATCCCGATCCGCAGATGCTGGCTGATGGCCCGCTCGTAGAAGCTGTTCGCCTGCCCCGGCAACTTGAGTTCGCCGTGTAGCGGTTTGTCCGACACGCACAGCAAGGTGCCGTAGGGAACGCGAAAACGATATCCCTGCGCTGCCACAGTGGCCGATTCCATGTCGATCCCGACCGCGCGGCTCTGGTTGAAGCGCAGCGCCGACAGCGTGTAGCGCAACTCCCAGTTGCGGTCGTCGGTGGTCACCACCGTCCCCGTGCGCAGCCTTTTCTTCAAATTCTCGTCGCTTTCGCCCGTCACTTTCAAGGCAGCGCGATACATGGCGGTCTGCACCTCGGCGATCGCGGGGATCGGGATTTCCTTGGGCAGCACATCGTCGAGCACATGGTCGTCGCGCAGATAGGCGTGGGCGAGCACATAGTCGCCGATGGTCTGCGACGGGCGAAGCCCCCCGCAATGGCCGATCATCAGCCAGGCCTCCGGCCGTAATACCGCGATATGGTCGCAGATCGTCTTGGCGTTGGACGGACCCACGCCGATGTTCACCAGCGTGATGCCCGTGCCATTTTCGGCCATCAGGTGATAGGCAGGCATCTGGTGCCGGCGCCAGGTGCCGGCGGCAATTTGCGCCTCGGCATCGGCCAGCTGGCCGCGCTCGTACATCCCGCCGGGCACCGAGAAATGGGTGAAGCGGCTGTCATCGCGGCGCAGTTCGTCGATCGCGAAGCGCACGAACTCGTCGACATAGCGGACATAGTTGGTGAACAGCACATAATGCTGGAAATGCTCGGGCGCGGTGCCCGAATAATGCTTGAGCCGCGCCAGGCTGAAATCGGTGCGCGGACCGTCGAACAGCGCCAGCGGCCGGTCGGGATTGAGGTTGAGGTCCCACACCCCGTCGGCAACTTCATCGCCGATATGCACCAGCTCGGTCGAGGGGAACCAGCGCGACAGTTCGGCGGTGGTGGTGCCTTCGAGTTCGAGATCGCCGTCGAGCACATAAGGGTAGGGGATCTGGCTCGCCGACTGTCCGACGGTCAGTTCGATGTCATAATCGTGAGTCAGATGCTCGAGCTGGGTCTTGAGATAATCGCGGAACAGCCGCGGCCGCGCGATCGAACTGGCATAGACGCCGGGCTGGGTGAGCCGCGCGAAGGCGCGCGCAGGCGTTGGCGCGGGGCCCTCGGGCGAAAAAAGGATGCGCAGTTCGGGATAGCTGAAACTGGCATCGGGCTCGGGGCGGGTGCCATCCTTGGCAAAAGCCGTCAGGGCGTCGCGGAGCCGGGAAACGTTGCGGTCGTAAATGGCCTCGATTTCGTCGAGGAGGCCTTCAATCTCTTTTTCATTTGTCATGCGCCGCTCGATTGAAGGGCAAATGCGGCCTTTGCAAGGCCTTTGTCGCCCCGGCCTTCATGCGCGGCGGACAAGAAAAAGGGCGGCTCCTCGCGGAACCGCCCCTTCTCTTTTGCAAGTCTCGCGAACTTAACGCTTCGAGAACTGGAAGCTGCGACGTGCCTTCGCACGGCCATACTTCTTACGCTCGACCACGCGGCTGTCGCGGGTCAGGAAGCCCGCGCGCTTGACGGTGGTGCGAAGCGCCGGCTCGTAGCGGGTCAGCGCCTGGGCGATGCCGTGCAGCACCGCGCCGGCCTGGCCCGAAAGCCCGCCGCCCTTGACGGTGGCGATGACGTCATACTGACCGGTGCGATCGGTGATCCCGAACGGCTGGTTGATGACGAGACGCTGCGTCGGACGCGCGAAATAGACCGACTGGTCGCGGCCGTTGATCATGATCTTGCCCGAACCCGGCTTCAGCCAGACACGTGCCACGGCGTCCTTGCGGCGGCCGGTGGCATAAGCGCGGCCATACTGGTCGAGCTCCTGTTCGCGAAGCGGCGCTTCCTCGACCACGGGGGTGTCGGTTTCGACTTCGCTGGCTTCGGCGGTGGTGCCGGTGTCGGCGCCGCCTTCGGGTGCGGTCTTGGTATCTTCGACCGTTTCGCCCATGTCGGACTTCTTGGTCAGGTCGCCCAGATCGGCGAGGGACTTTTTATCGGCCATTATGCGCCCACCTTGTTCTTGCGGTTCATGCCAGCGACGTCGAGGACCTGCGGGTCCTGGCCGCCATGCGGATGCTCGGTGCCATTGTAGAGGTGAAGATTCTTCATGACGGCACGGCCCAGCGGACCGCGCGGCACCATGTTCTTCACGGCCTTCTCAAGCACGCGCTCGGGGTGCTTGCCTTCGAGGATCCGCTCGGGGGTGGTTTCCTTCAAGCCGCCGGGGTGACCGGTGTGCTTGTAATAGACCTTCTTCTGCACCTTGTTGGCGGTGAAGCGCACCTTGTCGGCATTGATGACGACGACATGGTCACCGCAATCGACATGGGGCGTAAAGGAGGGCTTGTGCTTGCCACGGATGAGGTTGGCAATGATCGCGGCAACGCGCCCGACCACCAGGTTTTCCGCATCGATGAGATGCCATTTCTTTTCCACTTCCGCCGGTTTCGCCGGCTTGGTGGTCTTCATCAGCGCCTTCATGGCCTGATCTCCTAATCGATCACAAATGAATGGAGCGCCCCTTCGAAAGGTGCGCCGTCGGGCGCGCTATTGGCGCTGCACACCCGATAAGTCAAGCAATTCTGCGGGGTTGCCTACGGGTAAAATAATACCGGCCCCGATCAGGCCGTGTCGGAAAACGGCCCGTTTCCGCTATTGTTTTCGACCCAGCGGGCATAATCGAGCGGCAGCCGGTCGATCGGCCAGACGACGATCGCGGGATTGTCATAGCTGTGCATCTCGCTCACTCGCGCGATCAGCGCATCGGCCATGTCGCTTCGGGTCTTGGCGATGACCGGAACTTCGGCGGCTCGCTCGACCGCGCCGTCCCAGCGATAGATGGAATGGCATTCGCCGAGGATGTTGCAGCAGGCGGCCAGGCGCTCCTCGACCAGCGCCGTCGAAATCCGCTCGGCCTCCTCGCGGCTGCCGCAGATGAAATAGGCAGAGACCACGCTCATCGCCGCCGCCCCAGGAGATGTGCGCCCCAGGCAAGGCTTCCGACCAGCAAGGCGCCAACCGCCTGGTGCGCTGCCGCCAGCGCGATGTTCATCGCGCTCATCACCGTGGCGATGCCCAAAAGGATCTGCAGTCCCAGCGCCGAATGGATCGCGATCGAGGCGCGCCGGTCCTTCACCTTCACCGCCCGCGCCATCACGATGAGCGCGGCCAGGGCGACAAAGGCCCACCAGCGATGCAGCCAGTGAAGCAGGAAGGGGTCATGCGTCAGCGCATGGACCACGCCCCGGCTCCAATCGACCCCGTCGGGAAAGAAGCGCCCGTTCATCAGCGGCCATTCGGTGGTGACATATCCGGCATTGAGCCCTGCCACCCACGCCCCGAGAAGAAGCTGGACGAAGAGGATCAGGCTCACGCGGATCGACAGGCCGTCCAGATGCGCGGGTCGATCGGACCCCCGCCGCTTGAGCATCCGGAGATCGAGCGCGGTCCAGATCAGCCCGGCAAGGATGAACAGCGCGGTGAGAAGATGCGCCGACAGCCGGAAATGCGAGACATCGGTGCGATCGACGAGCCCCGACTGCACCATGTACCAGCCAAGCGCCCCCTGGCTCGCGCCAAGCGCGAGTAGAGCGAGCAGACGCCATTTATAGCCGCGCGGGATCGCATTCTTGACCCAGAACCAGGCCAGCGGAAGGGCAAAGGCCAGTCCCACCAGCCGCCCGAGAAAGCGGTGCAGCCATTCCCAGAAATAGATGAATTTGAAGGCCTCGAGGTCCATCCCCGCCGGGCCGTTGATCTCGATATATTCGGGCGTCTGCCGATACAGCGCGAACTGCGCTTCCCAATCGGCCTGGCTCAAGGGGGGCAGGGTGCCCGTCACCAGGTCCCAGCGCGTGATCGAAAGCCCGCTTTCGGTAAGCCGGGTGATGCCTCCGACCACTACCATCAGGAAAACGAGCGCGGCGACGCCATATAGCCAGTTGGCAATCGCGATCGGACGGGTCTTGGCACGGACGGTCATGGCTTCGCGCTATGGCCTCGATCGCCCCGAATGAAAAGAGACGGAGCGCGCGAAATCATCGATAATGTAATGTTGTAACCTTGCACAGGATATATTATATCGCCGCCATCATGCTTTCACGCGCACTCACGACTCGGCGGCTCGACCGCTTCGGCATCGGCCTGTCGGGCTTCTGCCTCGTGCATTGCGTCGTGACCACCGTCCTCATCGCCACGCTCGCCAGCGCGGGCGGCCTCCTCGGCTCCCCGATCATCCACGAGGTGGGTTTGTGGATCGCGATGGTGATCGGCGCCTACACGCTCGGGCGGGGCATGTTCGAACATGGCTTCATGATGCCCTCGGCAGTCGGCGGCTTCGGTCTCGGTATCATGTCGGGGGCTGCCGCGATGCCGCATGACGGCACCGACAGCGTCTGGTTCACCATGCTCGGCGTCGGCGTTCTCGCGCTCGGCCACCGCCTCAACGAAATCGCCCGCGACTAGGCTCTCGGGCCCTAGCCAAGCATGCTTGCCGCACGGTGCCGCCGTGCCTATCTTGGCGCCATGGGAACGCATCATCATCCGATCAACGATACCGCGGCACTGAAGGACGCCGCGCGCACGCAGTTGATCGACCGCGGGGAACAATGGACCGAAATGCGCGCGACCGTGTTCGAGGCGCTGGCCACCTTCGACAGTCCCGCCTCGGCCTATGACATCGCCGAAGAAGTCTCGCGCCGCCGGGGCAAGAGAGTCGCCGCCAACAGCGTCTATCGCATCCTCGACCTGTTCGTGGGGGCCAATCTCGCCCGGCGGGTGGAAAGCGCCAATGCCTATGTCGCGAACGAACATCCGGGCTGCCTCCACGACTGCATCTTCCTCATCTGCGACCAGTGCGGAAAAGCGACCCATATCGACGATGACCGCCTCACTGCCGAAGTGCGCGACGTCGCCAGCAAGGCGGGCTTCAAGGCGGCGCGCCCGGTGATCGAAGTGCGCGGCCGCTGCGGGGAATGCGAGCGCTAGTCGCCGAAGCCCCTCGGCATGTCCAACGTGAAAATCGTGCGGACGGGGTCCGATTCGAGCGCCATTTTACCGCCATGTGCGGATGCGATCATCTGGCAGATGAACAGCCCGAGGCCGAGCCCCGGCCCATGACCTTCCGCCTTTGCGCGGCGGAAGGGCTCGAAAAGGAGCGCGCGATGCTCGGGCGGAATCATGTCGCCCGCATTGACGACCGACAGGCGGAAGCGCTCCCGGTCTGTCCGTGCCGACACGCGGATGGGCTGGCTGCAATCCCCATGATGGACCGCGTTACTGAGAAGGTTGGAAAGGAGTTGGCCGATCCGCTGCGGATCGCAATCGACCGGACCCAGGTCATCATGGTCTTTCTCGAAAATGCAGTCGGGAAAAATCTGCTGCATCTCGGCGGTCACATGGTCGACCACGGGGCCAATGTCGCAATTCCTTTCGATCGACAGCTGCATTCCCTGGCCAAGACGGCCGCGCGCCAGGTCCATGACATTCTCGATAATATCGTGGGCGCGCTTGCTGCTGACCGCCATGGCATCGAGGATCTGCTCGCGCTTCGCCTCGTCCGCGCGGCGCAGTGCGCGGATACCGGCCTCGATCGCGGCAATCGGATTGCGCAGATCATGTCCGAGGACGGCAATGAATTGCTCGCGCGTCTCGGCTGCGCTGCGTTGCGCTTCGCTCTCCGCTTCGGCCCGGGCGCGCGCGGCAATCAGGCCGCGTTCGAAATTTCGCCGTTCCGCGGCGGCCAGCAGCGTCAGGCGGACGAACCGGACCGCGCCCTGCGGATCGCGCTTGGTCGCCGCATTGGCGATGACCGGCAGTTTTTCGCCACCTGCCGCCACGAGGTCGAGCGCGATATCGTCGACATGACTTTCCAGAAGTAGGCGCGGCGCGATATGCGTCTCGAAAGCGATCTTGCCCCCGAAGCTAAGAATGTCGCTGACCGGACGGCCGAGCAAATCATCCACGTCGCGCCCCAGCCAATCGGCCAGCGTCCTGTTGATATTGACGATATGCCGTTCAGGGTCCAGCGATACATAGCCACAGGGCGCATGGTCATAGAGATCGGCGAAATCTTCCCCGCCGTTCGGGCGCGTGGTGCCCTCCGCTGCCGGACGGTCAGACAAATTCCCTGATCGCCGTGATCACCTGGTCCGGCGCACTCAGATTGGGACAGTGGCCGGTTGCGTCGAGCAGCTTGTAATGGCTCTCGGGAATGGCCGCGGCCACATATTCCCCGACCTTCTCGTCGGCGATGATATCCTCGCGGCATTGCAGCACCAGCGTTCGGGCGCGGATCTCGGACAGATCGTCCCGATTGTCCGAATAGAAAGTCGTGCGTGCGAATTCGCGGGCGATCGCCGGGTCAGTCTTGCAGAAGCTCTCGGAAAGGCGCTGGCCCAGTTCGGGTCGATCGGGATTGCCCATGATTGCCGGCGCCATCTGCTGCGACCAGCCGAAATGATTTTCGTCGAGGAATTGCAGCAATTCGTCCAGCTGGGGCCTGCTGAACCCCCCATGATAGCCCTCATCGTCCAGGTAACGGGGAGAGGGGCCGACCATGACCAGGTCGGTAAACATCTCGGGTCTCGCGATACTTGCGAGCGCACCGATCATCGCGCTGACCGAATGACCCACGAAAACGGCATTTTCGGCACCCAGCGCTTCGCCAATCTCGACGACATCCGAAGCATAGCCGTCCAGCGACGCATATTTGGCGGAATCATAGGCCGACAGGTCGGAATCGCCGGCCCCCACATGGTCGAAGAGGACACATTGAAACCGGTCCTCGAAAACCCGGGACACTTCAGACCACATCGTCTGGTCACATCCGAAGCCATGGGAAAAGAACATCATGCGGTCGCCAGACCCGCTGACATGCACATTGTTTCGGCCGAGCACCATTCTTGCTGGTTAGCAGGCGCACAAGATAGGTCAATCCCGCCTACCATTCAGTGCCTTATTCGCGCCCGGAAAGGAAAATCTACGCGGCTGCATGCGGGCAAACGGTGTATTGGGCCCTCCTCCCTTATCGACTCTCCTGGCCCACAGGGGTAGGGAATGGCCATGACAGAACGCCCCGACACACCGTTACTGGATACGGTCGAGTATCCTGCCGATCTCCGCAAGCTGGAGAGGAGCCAGCTGCGCCAGCTTTCCGACGAACTGCGCGAGGAAATGATTTCCGCCGTGTCGGTGACGGGCGGCCACCTCGGCGCGGGGCTTGGCGTGGTCGAACTCACCGTGGCGATCCATTATGTCTTCGACACGCCGCACGACCGGCTGATCTGGGACGTCGGCCACCAATGCTATCCGCACAAGATCATCACCGGCCGCCGCGACCGTATCCGCACGATCCGGCAGGGCGGGGGGCTCTCGGGCTTCACCAAGCGCGCCGAAAGCGAATATGACCCGTTCGGCGCGGCCCATTCGTCCACATCGATTTCCTCGGCTCTCGGCTTTGCCGTCTCGCGCAAGCTGGCAGGCGAACCCGGCCGCGCGATCGCGGTGATCGGCGACGGCGCAATGAGCGCGGGGATGGCCTATGAGGCGATGAACAATGCCCAGCAGGCGGGCAACCGGCTGATCGTCATCCTCAATGACAATGATATGTCGATCGCGCCCCCGGTGGGCGGGCTGTCGCATTATCTGGCGCGGCTGGTTTCCTCCGAAACCTATCTCAAGACGCGCGGCTTTGCCCGCCGCGTCTTTGGCAAGATGCCCAAGAAGGTCGAGGCCGCGGCCCGCAAGGCCGAGGAATATGCCCGCGGCATGGCGACCGGCGGCACGCTGTTCGAAGAACTGGGCTTCTATTATGTCGGCCCCGTCGACGGCCATGACGTCGAGACCCTGGTCGAGATCCTCGAAAATGTCCGCGATGCCGATGAAGGCCCGATCCTCATCCACGCGGTCACCCAGAAGGGCAAGGGCTATATCCCCGCCGAAAATGCCGCCGACAAATATCATGGCGTCGCCAAGTTCGACGTGGTCTCGGGCGAACAGAAGAAAAGCGCGGGCGGCCCGCCCAGCTATACGGGCGTCTTCGCCAAGGCGCTGATCGCCGAGGCCCAGCGCGACGATAAGATCTGCGCGATCACCGCCGCGATGCCCTCGGGCACCGGGCTCGACAAGTTCGGCGAGGCCTTCCCTGACCGCACCTTCGATGTCGGCATCGCCGAACAGCATGCGGTGACCTTCGCGGCGGGCATGGCGGCCGAGGGGCATCGCCCCTTCTGCACCATCTATTCGACTTTCCTCCAGCGCGCCTACGACCAGGTCGTGCATGACGTGGCGATCCAGAATCTGCCCGTGCGTTTCGCGATGGACCGCGCAGGGCTCGTCGGCGCCGACGGCTGCACCCATGCGGGCGCCTTCGACCTCGCTTATCTGTGCACGCTGCCCAACATGATCGTGATGGCCCCCTCGGACGAAGCCGAACTCGTTCACATGGTGCACACGATGGCGCTTCACGACGATGGTCCCACCGCGGTCCGCTATCCGCGCGGCGCGGGCACCGGCGTCGCCTTGCCCGAAACCCCCGAGCGGCTCGAAATCGGCAAGGGCCGCATCGTCAAGGAAGGCAAGACGGTCGCGCTGATGAACCTCGGTGCCCGGCTCGAGGAATGCCGCAAGGCCGCCGAGCTTCTCGAAGCACGGGGCCTCAGCGTCACGATCGCCGACGTGCGCTTCGCCAAGCCCATCGACGAGGCGCTGGTGCGCAAACTGCTCACCAGCCATGAAGTCGCGGTGACGATCGAGGAAGCGGCGGTCGGCGGCTTCGGCTCGCACGTCCTGACGCTCGCTTCGGACATGGGCCTCACCGACAGCGGCGTGAAGATCCGCAGCATGCGGCTCCCCGACGCTTTCCAGGACCAGGACACGCCCGAAAAACAGTATCAGGAAGCGGGCCTCACCGCCCCCGACATCGTCGAGACGGTGCTGAAGGCCCTGCGGCGCAACGATGTGGGGATCGAAGAAGGCGCACGCGCGTAGTTACGCAATGACAACGACAAGCAGCGAATGGGGAACGACGGGCTGGCGTCGCGGCTTGCGCGGCCTGCTTCTCGTCCTCGCGCTCATTCTCATCGTCGGGGCTTTCCTGCCGCTCCGGCAGACCGATCTCTGGTGGGTGCGCATGCTCGATTTCCCGCGCCTCCAGCTCGCGGGCATCGGGATCATCGTCTTTCTTCTCTATTATGTCAGCGAACCGCATCCGGGCCGGGGGCGCTCGGTCTGGATCCTTTCCATGCTGGGTATCGCGACTGTCTGGCAGTTGGTGCACACGATCCGCTACCTGCCCTTCTGGCCCCGCGAAATCGCCAGCGTCGACGGCTGCCCCGCCGAACAGAGGCTCTCGCTGCTCGGCGTCAACGTATTGACCCCCAACGACCGCTACCAGGACACGCTCGACATGATCGGACGTGCCGATGCCGATGTCGTGCTGCTCACCGAATCCGACAGGATGTGGGAGGCCGCGATGCATCCCATCCATGACAAATATCCCTACCGGCTGGGTCGCCCGCTCGACAATCTCTACGGCATGCATCTCTATTCGCGCTTGCCCTTCACGGGCGAACTGCTCGCGCGGGTGCAACCCGACATTCCCTCGATCAAGGGACAGCTCACGCTGCGCAACGGCCAGAAAGTGACGCTGCACGGCCTCCATCCCGAACCGCCGCAGCCCGGCGACAATGCGGGCGAACGCGATGCCGAACTCATCCTTGTCGGTCGCGAAGTGCGCGACGACGGCGGCGCCGCGCTGGTGCTGGGCGATCTCAACGACGTCGCCTGGTCGCCGACCTCGCGCCTCTTCCTAGAAGCCAGCGGGATGAACGATCCGCGCGTCGGCCGCCGCCTGCTTTCGACCTTCAACGCCAAATGGCCGCTGATGCGCTGGCCGCTCGACCATCTCTTCGCCAGCCCCCATTTCTCGCTCATCGAGATGAAGCGCATGGAAAAGATCGGGTCGGATCATTTTCCGGTGCTTTTCCATCTCTGCCTCACCGACAATGCCGAGGAACGGCTGGTCGCTCCCGAAGCCCCCGACGACACCGAGGAAGAGGCCAGCGAACAGCTTCGCGAAGGCGCAACCGAGGCCGTGATCGAGCGCCGTGGCAAAAACTAGGGCCGACCAGATGCTCGTCGCGCGCGGCCTCGCCGACAGCCGCTCGCGCGCGCAGGCGCTCATCCTCTCGGGCAATGTCTTCTCGGGTGAAAAGCGCATCGCCAAGGCGGGCGACCAGCTGGCCGAGGACGCCCCGCTCGAAGTGCGCGGAAAGGACCATCCCTGGGTCAGCCGCGGCGGCCTGAAGCTCGATCATGGCCTCGAACATTTCCATATCTCGGTCGAAGGTCTCACTGCGCTCGACGTCGGCTCATCGACCGGCGGCTTCACCGATGTCCTGCTCTCGCGTGGCGCCGAAAAGGTTTTCGCGATCGATGTCGGCACCAACCAGCTGGCGTGGAAATTGCGCTCGGACGAACGGGTGATCGTCCATGAAAGGACCAATGCCCGCCACCTCACCGCCGACATCGTCACCGAACCGCCCGAGATCGTGGTGTGCGACGCCAGCTTCATCGCGCTCCACAAGGTGCTCGACACCGCGCTCGACCTGGCGGCTCCCGGCGCGCATCTCGTCGCGCTCGTCAAACCCCAGTTCGAGGCAGGCCGGGAAGAGGTCGGCAAGGGCGGGGTGGTGCGCGATGCGGCGGTCCACCGCCGTGTCTGCGACCAAGCCGCCGAGTGGGTCGCCTCCAAGGGCTGGACCGTGATCGGCGTGGAAAAAAGCCCGATTACCGGCCCCGAAGGCAATGTCGAATTTCTCCTCGCCGCGAGAAAGGAACCGGCATGACACCGTCAAACCGCGCCATCGCGCGACGCACTCTCTGGCTCGTGCCGCTGATCGTTATCGGCGGCAGCCTCTCGGGCGTCGCCTTCAGCCCCGACGACTGGTATCGCGCGCTCGAAAAGCCCTCGTTCCAGCCGCCTTCCTATCTGTTCGGTATCGTCTGGCCCTTGCTCTACGCGATGATGGGACTGGCGCTGGCGGTCGTGCTCGCTCACCCGCCCGGAAAGGAGCGCAAGGTCGCGGTCACGCTCTTCCTCGTCCAGCTCGCGCTAAACTTTTCCTGGTCCTGTGTCTTCTTCGGCGCCCATGCGATCAGCACCGCCAAATGGCTGCTTTACGCCATTCTCGTATTCGCCAGCATGACGGCAGGCCGTTTTTGGCGTATCCGCCCCCTAGCGGGCGCGCTGATGCTGCCTTATCTTGCGTGGCTGATCTTCGCGGCCGTGCTCAACGGCGCGATCGAACGAATGAACCCGGGCGCGGGCAGTCCGCTCTTCGGGTAGGAAAGGAATAAAGATGCAGTCCCAAAACCGCTTCTTCGACGATGTGGTCCGGATGGTGAACGGCGCCGCTGGCACTTTCGCCGGTATGGGCCGCGAAGCCGAACAGACGATGAAGGACAAGGTCCGCGAGTGGGTCGGCGGAATGGATTTCGTCAGCCGCGACGAATTCGAGGCCGTGAAGGCCATGGCGATCGTCGCGCGCGAGGAAAATGTCGCCCTGAAGGCGCGCCTCGACGCGATGCAGGCGGACACGCCCAAGGCAAAGTCCGCGGCAAAGAAGCCCGCGGCGAAGAAAAAATCATAAGCGGCAGGCAGGAGGTCCTTTGACCGACAGGCAGGACGAACCCGGACGCGAGGAAGACGCGCCGATCGAGATTTTCGAAAATTATTTCGAGGCCCGCGGCTGGGTGGCCGAACGGGTCGCCGAGGGAGAGGTGCTCGCCTCGGCCACCGGAAGCTGGTCGCAATATGAATTGCGCGCGGTGTGGCGCCCCGACGATCGGGTGCTGCAATTCCTCGCCTTTCCCGACATCAAGGTACCGCCCGAAAAGCGCGCCTCGGTCTATGAAGCGATCGGCCTCATCAACGAACAATTGTGGCTCGGCCATTTCGAACTCTGGTCGGGCGCAGGCATCATCGCTTTCCGCCACGCCGCGCTCATCGACCTGTCGGGCCAGATGACCCTCGACGAAGCCGAAACCATCTCCGAGGCCGCGCTCGAGGAATGCGAACGCTTCTATCCCGTGTTCCAGTTCGTGCTGTGGGGCGGAAAATCGCCCAGCGAAGCGATCGCCGCGGCGCTCATCGACACCCACGGCGAAGCCTGATGGAAAAGGCTGTGATGCCCCATGGCAGCTGGTTCGTCGGCTGCGGCAATATGGGCGGCGCGATGGTGCGCGGCTGGCAGAAGGCCGGGATCGACCTTGTCGGTCTCACTGCGATCAGCCCCTCGGGCCGCGACATCCCGGGCCTCAAAGTCGTCACCGGCTTGCCCGAAGGCCCGCCCAGCTGGTGCTTCCTCGGCTTCAAGCCCCAGATGCTCGACCGGATCGCGCCCGATCTTGCCCCCGCCATCGGCAAGGACTCGGTTGTCCTCTCGCTCCTCGCAGGGGTCGAGGCCGCCACGCTGCGCGCTCGCTTCCCCCATGCCCGCGCGATCGTCCGGCTGATGCCCAACCTGCCGGTCAGCGAAGGCGAGGGGGTCACCGCCCTTTACTCCCCCGACGCGGACGAGCAGCTGCGGACCCAAATCGAGGCGCTCCACTCGGCGCTCGGCTTCGCGCCCTGGTGCAAGAGCGACGACGAACTCGTCATCACCTCGACCGTCGCGGGTTCGGGCCCTGCCTATGTCGCGCGCTTCATCGACGCTTTCGCCAAGGCAGGCTGCGCGGCGGGCCTCGATGCCGAACTCTCCGCTCGGCTTGCGCTCGAAACCGTCGCCGGAACGGGCCTCATGGCGCGGCGCACGGGCGAAAGCATGGACGCGCTCGCTCGCCGCGTCGCCAGCCCGGGCGGCACCACCGAAGCCGGACTCGCAGTGCTCGACGAAGAAAAGGGCGTGGACGCGCTCGTCCGCCGCGTGGTCGAGGCCGCGCGCCGCCGCAGCGACGAACTCGCCGCCGCAGCGCGTGGTTGACCGTCTGCCGCACTAGCCGCTAGGCGCTCGCCAACGCCGGTAATGCAAAGAGGACATGCATGGTACAGCCCTATGACGATCGCGACGGGTTCATCTGGATGGATGGCGAACTTCGCCCCTGGCGCGATGCCAATGTCCACATCCTCACCCATGCGATGCACTATGCCTCCTCGGTGTTCGAAGGGCAGCGCGCCTATAATGGCGTGATCTTCAAGCTCAGCCAGCATTCCGAACGCCTGCGCCGCTCGGCCGGGATCCTCGGCTTCGATCTGCCGTGGAGCGTCGAGGAAATCGACAATGCCTGCAATGCGGTGCTCGCCGCCAATGACCTCACCGATGCCTATGTCCGTCCGGTTGCCTGGCGCGGGTCCGAACAGATGGGCGTCAGCGCGCAGCAGACCAAGCCGCACCTTGCGATCGCCGCCTGGGAATGGGGCAAATATTTCGACGAGGAAAAGGCCGAAAAGGGCATCCGCCTCGACATCGCGCCCTATCGCCGCCCCGCGCCGCACACCGCGCCGGTCCATGCCAAGGCCGCGGGCCTCTACATGATCTGCACCATGTCCAAGCATCATGCCGAGAAGCGCGGCTATGACGATGCGCTGATGTTCGACTGGCAGGGCCGCGTCGCCGAAGCGACCGGCGCCAACGCCTTCTTCGTCCGCGACGGCAAGCTCTTCACGCCCACCGCCGATGTCTTCCTCAACGGCATCACTCGCCAGACGGTCATCGAACTGGCCGAGAAGCGCGGCATCGAGGTCGTCGAAAAGCGTATCTGGCCCGAGGAACTGGCCGACTTCGAGGAATTCTTCCTCACCGGCAGCGCAGCCGAGGTCACCTTCGTTTCCGAGGCCGGTCCCTGGAACTTCGCGCCGGGCGCCATCTCGCGCCAGATGCGCCAGGACTATGACGATCTGGTCAACCAGCGCGTCGTTAATTTCTGACTTACTCCGCTCATTGGTCTTTGGGTCAATTTCCTGTAACAAGGAGACCTTGAGAGGCGCCTCGGCGCGATGGTGGGGGAGCCGATGCAGCGACATCGTGCAGTGGACGCGTCATGAGCAGAACGACCGGCCAGGCGGTTGATTCGCGGTCCCCGCGCATTTCGCTGCTCGACATCTATCGGCTCTGCTGTCCCGACGACCAGGTGCTCTGCTCGATCCGCGACCAGCAGATCGACAAGATCCTGCGCCTCGCGCCCTATACGATCGTCGTCCAGATGCTGTGCGGCGGAGTGGTGCTCGCCGCCCTGGCCGACAGCGTCAATCCCTTCGCGCTTCTGCTCTGGTTCGCCCTGGCCGGGGTGTTCTGCGCGGTCCGCATGGCGCGCGTCTGGAGACTGCGCCAGGACCCCGACTATCAGGACGAAGCGCCGGCATCCTTCCTCTCGGCCACGCTCACGGTCTTCTGCCTGTCGCTGTTCTGGCTGGTCCCGCCGCTTATCTGGTTCGACCAGGCCAGCGCCTCGGCGCAACTTCTCATGGCGGTGGTCGCCGCGGTGCTCGTCAGCGCAGGTTCGCTCACTGTCCTCGCAGTGCCTCCCGCCGCGCTGGCCTTCGCATCGGTCAGCCTCGCGGGCACCTTCATCATTTCCTTCAAGCTCGACAATATGCCGATGGCGGTTCTCACCGCCATCTATGGCGTCGCGGTCTTCTTCGCGATTACCGCCAGCGCACGCCAATCGATCGCCCACGCCCGCTCGCGCATCGAACTGGAAGAGCAAGGCGAGATCGTCAGCCTGCTGCGCGAATTCGAGGCCTCGGGGTCGGGCGGCCTGTGGGAAGCCGACGCCAACCTGCGCCTCACCATGATCAGCGAGGAACTGGCGCAGCAGATCGGCAACAGCGCGCAAAGCCTGATCGGCATCCCCCTTAAGAAGATGCTAGATCCCGACAATCGCGTCTCCGAACTGTCGAGCGGGATGCGCACCCTGTTCGACCATCTGCGCACCGGCCAACCTTTCCGCGACATCGCGGTCCCCGCGGTCGCCAACGACCGCTGGTGGTCGCTGTCGGGCCGCCCGACCCGCGACGAGGACGGCCAGATCACCGGTTGGCGAGGGGTCGGCTCGGACATCACCGAGGTGCGGCTGCGCGGCATCGACGCGGTGCGCGAGGCACGCCGCGATCCGCTGACGGGCATTGCCAACCGTCTGTTCATCCGCGAACAGCTCGAGGAACTGCTGCTCGACACCTATGACGAGGATGAACGCGGCGCGCTTCTGCTCGTCGATCTCGACCGTTTCAAGCTGGTCAACGACACGCTTGGCCATGCCATCGGCGACCGCCTTCTTTGCGAGGTAGCCAACCGCCTCGACCGCGCCACGGGCGAAGATGGGGTGGTGGGCCGGCTGGGCGGCGATGAATTCGCGGTGATCTGGCGCGGCAGCGCCGACCGCGACACGCTTTCCGGCATCGCCCAGCGCCTTGTCGAGGAAGTCTCGCGCACCGTCCATGTGGGCGGCGCCGCGCTCAATGTCGGGGCAACCGTCGGCATCGCCATCGGCGGGCGCGACGGTACGCTCGAAGGCGCCTTGATGCGCGCCGCCGATCTAGCGCTCTACCATGCCAAGAAAGGCGGGCGGGGCGACTATGCCTTCTTCGAACCGCGCCTGCTCGAAGCTGCCGAACATAACCGCCTTCTCGAAAATGACGTTCGCGAAGCGCTCGCCACCAACAAGATGACGCTCGCCTACCAGCCGATCGTCGATGCGCGGACCAAGCATACCGTCTGCCGCGAAGCGCTCCTTCGCTGGGACCATCATATCCGCGGCGCGATTTCGCCCGAACGCTTCATCCCGATCATCGAGGATGCCGGGCTCATCCACCAGATCGGCTCCTGGGTGATCCGCGAAGCGTGCAGCGAAGCGATGCGATGGCAGGACGGCGCCGCCGTGGCGGTCAACATCAGCGCCGCCCAATTGTCGGGCGAAGGGCTCGAACAGACCGTCATCGACGCGCTCGCGCGCACCGGCCTCGATCCCGAACGGCTCGAACTCGAAGTCACCGAGACCATTTTCATCGGCGATGAAAGCGAGACGCTCGATTCGCTCGAACGGCTGCGCGCCCTGGGCGTGAAGCTGGTGCTCGACGATTTCGGCAAGGGCTACTCCAGCCTCGGCTATCTCAGCCGCGCCCATTTCTCGAAGATCAAGATCGATCGCAGCTTCGTGCGCGGCGCGGCCGAGGGGCAGCGGGATTGCCTCGCGATCCTCCGCGCCATCCTCGCGCTCGCCGATGGACTTGAGGTCATCACCACCGCCGAAGGGGTCGAAAGCGAACGCGAAGCCGCGCTTCTCTCCTCGCTCGGGGTGGAGCAGATGCAGGGCTTCTACTTCGGCCGTCCCGAAGCGATCGAGGCCGACCTCATTCCCGAACGCCGCCTCGCGCAACGACAGGACGCCTGACCCCTTTTCATTGACGAAACAGCGGCTATAAGCCGCCCACGCTGCTGGGGCGTCGCCAAGTGGTAAGGCAGCGGCTTTTGGTGCCGCCATTCGCAGGTTCGAATCCTGCCGCCCCAGCCATTTTCCAAACAAGTCATTGAAACATCTGGAAAAGCTTCACCGGCCGGTGAGGAGTGTGCCCCAGATTGTGCCCCTCACTGTGCCCCAAACCTTGGGCCAGACCAATGACGACAACTCCCAACCTCTACCTGCGCGGCCGGATATTCTGGTGGCGAAGAAAAATTTCAACTTCCGCTTTTCGACCCCTCGATCTGCGTTTATCCTTAAGAATATATCGAAAACAGGAGGCGGTCTGCCGGGGGGCATTTCTGACCGCGTCCACGGGGGAAGTGCAGCACATGCTCGAACAGAGGATCCGCGCGGCAGACGCGCGGCTCACCGAAAGCGAGGTCCAGGCGATCGCGCGCCAGGCCTATGACGAACTCCTGGGGCGGTTTTGCGAGCAACAGCGCCGCGCGCCGCAACTCGCGGATACGCATACGATCGCGAACCGCGCCTTCGCGGACTATTACGAGCGCTGCCGTGAACGGGGAG
The DNA here is from genome assembly GCF_014195685.1 of Sphingomicrobium lutaoense. Lineage (GTDB taxonomy): Bacteria > Pseudomonadota > Alphaproteobacteria > Sphingomonadales > Sphingomonadaceae > Sphingomicrobium > Sphingomicrobium lutaoense. The sequence continues at coordinate 469,604 of NZ_JACICF010000001.1, forward strand.
GTCCGGCGCCTTTGACCACTGCCGAGCGCAGCGTGCTGGCTGCCAGGTGGGGTATACGCCGCGTCCAGGAACTTGAAGCGGTCATAGCCCTTGAGGAGCAAGGCCACGCTTTCATCAGCCCGCGTTTTATCGATAGTCGACTTCGGGATATGGGCATCGAGCCGCACAACGGTCATCGCCGGCAGATTGCTGCTGCGATGTACGAACCCTATCGCGATGCCTGCCAGGATGCAGACGCCATCATGCGCGGTTATCCGCCTCAGTCGCGCTATGCACAGCACCCGGTCCAACCCGTCTGGGCACCGCCGGCGCAGCCGCCGGTTTGGCAGTCGCCGGTGTCACCGCAACCTGCCAGTCGTGCTGCACACCCCGCGCCGGCTGCGTCAGAACCCGAGGCAGTCGATACCTCGCCCGACCTCTATGAAATCTCTCTGCAAGCGGAGAAGCCCTGCTTGACAAGCAAGACACGGACGGACGCGCCTATCTCGAAGCCGCGCGCGCCGAGAAAGAGGCGCCCTATCTGATCGTCGACGCGACTGCAGCTTAGCCTTATAGCGCTGCCACTTCGAAGCGATGCTCATCGCCCCAGCCTCGCCCCGGTCCAGTCAGGCACCTCTTGGGCCACGCCTAGCCGTCGATGCGGTGTTCGGATTCTCGGAGCTCCTCGCGGCTAGTGGCCGAGAGTACACTCGCGAAGGTTGTATCCTTCTCCAAAGCTTTCCGAGATTTCGTTGCAAATGAAACTAACACCATCCCCTTTGGCCATCTGTGCGATGGCTGGCCCATCTTTTTCCGAAAATGAGGCAGTAACGAAGTAATTTAGATATCCATCGCTTTTTCCGATGATCTGGATTGAGGGATTAGTTGCGTCTCCGCCAAAATCAGCAATTTTCTCATCGGTAAAAGCCAATCGTTTTCCGCCGTAGCGCTGACCTGCCGCCACTTTGTTCGCTTCGATATCATTCCAAAGTGTCTTGATCGAAGCGTCCATCACCTCGGCATTGGAGTTGTCACGGGCCTCTCCCGAGGGATTAAAGGTGTCCGCACTCATCGCCTCACCAACTGATTTGGTAGCCCCGATCCAAGTGAAGCAAACGACAAGCGCAAGAGCCCCGGTTATCAGGCCGACAATTGCCATGGATCGCGGAGTTCGCCTCAATGCAAATAAGGAAAAAAGAATTGCAAGAGGAGCTAGCAACCAGCTGACAAAGCCGATGAATGGAACAAAACTTAATATAAGTGCCAAGATCCCGGTTATTCCCGCCGCCTTTCCAAGAGAATTGTGATCAGGACGCGTGTCAGTTGCTACAGTTTCCATATTTGCCCCCAAATTAAGAACGAGCAAGACCCTAGCCCCTCATCAAGTATTTGCAACATGTTTAGTAATCAATTTGGTTTGTACCTGATCATGCCGAAAATCGCGAGCGTTAGACAACTACATGAAAGTCATTCGAGCTAGTGATCGGCAGCAAGCTACGAAAGTTTAACCCAGGCGAATTCGCGTTCGGCGAGTTGGGCGCAGATTCTGCTAATCGCATGGATTACACTAAAGGTTCGCAGTTATTAGTGTGACATTAGGTCTGCCACTGCTGCCAAGTCATGTTCCGCGTCAGCGGCAATGGCGAGGTTGCTATAGATTTCTGCGATCGTCGAATTAAGTCCGTCAACATCTTCGCTTTCGAGCTTTGCCAAGCCATTAGCCACAAGCCGGTCATGCAGGGCAGGGTCGATTGCTAAATGTTTCAGGGAAGCAATGTGTCGGAATTGGCTGACAACGAAGCCCGGATTGGCCCGCAAAAGTTCGAAGGCGAAATGCTGAAGCTGGTCTATGCCATATTCCGCGTCGTCATATTTTCGGTCTGCGAGCGAGCGTTTGATATGGTCATGGATCTGAGCAGCGCGTTCTCGCGCGCCGTCAACCTCGATGCCTTCTTGCGCTCTCTCGACTAACTTCAGCACACGCCCTAACTCGGCCGTCAAAACGGCTTGTCGATGACCCTCTGAGTGACGAATACGCGAAATATCTTGTTTGATGTGACGCGCTGATTCCGCGATCAAGCGGAGGTCATCGGGTTCGGTAGAATCGTTCAATGCCTCGAACAGGCGTTCCTGACGGCGCCTCAAGTCCCGAATTTCCGTTGATACACGATCGCCCAGGTCGTCCTGCAATTGATCGATTGCATTGTCCGATGAAATAACGGCCTCTCCCACAATCGCCCGGCCGTTCTCGCTGGAAAAATCCAGCTGTCCCAGTTGGGGGAGATATATGCTTTTTTGCTCGATTCGGAGATCCAGCGTGGGCAGTTCGACCACTGGATTCACAATCCCGTTTTCGTCGACGTTTAGGTGCAAGTGCACTTCATCGCCGCGGTGCAGGTCGCGGCCTTCGTCGAGGAGGTCGTTCGAAATGCGAAGCAATCCTACAAACAAGTTATTTTCTGGCTCAGGGACTCCCTCGGCCTGCTGGTAAAGCTCGACATCAATGTGATCGGACTCATTAGCTTTGAGTGTTTTTGCCGCACGGAAACTTGTAGTTTGTGACGTCGGCAGAGTCGTTCCTTTTGCAAGCACTTCTTTGAGAAAATTGCGCTGAAAGCTCCCGCTTCCGTCGACGATCTTTACAGCCAATGCGTGCGTGGCGGGCGCTCCAGCTGCTGATGCTGCAGTCTTCACAATCTCAAGGGTCTCCGAGACATCCTTGCGGACGGAGCCGGATGAATCGGTCACTAAAATTCGAACGCGATTCTTACCTAGCTTATTCAAGCTGACCCTAATTACTGGCCCGTTATCCAGTGATACAGCGCCTGATTTCCAACCATCATCGGTTTCCGCGTGAATGCGCATACCCGTCGCATCGCCCGACAAAACGGTAGCTTTGACCCGCACTTCATCGGATGACGTTCGAGCTTCATAGTCATACTTTAGAGATACCGATCCCGATTTTTCCTTCGAGGAGATAGCGGACTTCTTTTTGTTCTTGGTGCCGGACCAGTCACGCGATTCAGCGAAGATCGCCGCGCCCCGTGCCACCGCGGTCATAGGATCGGTCTTGAGATCGACAGGAATTCCCAGCTCCGTTGGAACGCGCTCTCGGATTGCAGCCATCTTGGAGGGGCCGCCGATCATGACGACGCGATCGATATCGTCATTGGAGTAGCCATTGTCTGCGAGCACCTTCTTGCAAAGCGCGATCGTAGCATCGACCTGATCCGAAATGAGCCTTTCGAGGTCAGTTCGTGTAATCTCGACCTCGACGTAAATTTCCTCACCATTGTCATCGGCAGAACGAGCTTCTTCCTCAGAAATGAAAATGGTTGCGCTTTCCTGTCCGGAAAGCTCAATCTTGGCTTGCTCTGACTTAAGTTGGGCCAAGCGGATTAAGCGTTGGAATTGCGGCTGCTTTTGAAAGTCGTCTGCCAGATCGAAGTTTTCCTGGAGCCAAGGACGAACGATTGAGTTTACGATCGCTTTGTCGAAATCGCGACCGCCGAGCATGTTTATCCCTTCGTGCGCAAGGATCGTGACGGCCCCCTTCACACTCTGCACAAGGGCTACGTCGAATGTCCCCCCTCCTAGGTCGTAAACCAAAAACTGACCGCTCTTATTTTTCGCGTTTTCCAAAGAGGCTAACGCCGCTGCAATCGGCTCCTGCAAAAGTCCGACAAACTCGATATCGCAATCATTGGCGGCCTGAATTGTGGCTTCAGACTGGAGCTGATTGAATGCCGCCGGAATCGTAACTACCGCTCCTTCTACATCGAAATCACCTAATTCGGTTTTTGCTTGGGTCAGTAGCGTACGTATGATTTCAGCACTTGCCTCAACTGGCGATATCTTCGTTCCGCTCGCCTTAAGCTCGATTACGGTGTCAGTACCCATCAAACGCTTGAAACCAGCCGCAACGTTTTGTGGTGACAATAACCCTTGGTCATATGCCTTCGCGCCAACAAAGCGATTACCACGTCGATCTTCGAATATAACGCTCGGAAGGATATCTCGGCCTTCAATAGTTTTGCAGTGCCGCAAGCCATCTTCGCCATTACAGACGATGGCCGAGTTGGAGGTTCCCAGGTCGATGCCGATATACACGCGCTATTCTCCTTCCAGCATAACCCGAGCAACGCGCAATACTTTGCCGTTAAGTACTACTGCCGGGTCTATGGTCTGAATTATTCTGACGGGTTGTGATCCTTCAACGTCGTCTGCATTAATCGGCGAAACAGGCAACTCGGCCGAGAACAGAGCCCCGTCGAAAGTCATAATTTCCAAACGCAGCCGCTCAAAGATGGAGCTTACCTTGCCATCTGAGAACCGAACCTGCGCACGCGCTTTGTTCGCTTTTTTCTCCGGCAGAATACTGAGAGATTTCTGATAGCTACGCGAAAGCTTCCAATACTGGACAGCAAGTTCTGCCAAGTCGTCATTTTCAATACTCATAAGCGTTCGGCTCGCTTTGTTCGAAGGGGGCTAGCGGGTCACCGTCCAACACGTCATCCGTGTCGAGCTCGTCGCTGGTTTGCGGGGCAGGGTAGGCTGTTTCAGGGGTGGAAGGCCTGCTGTATTCATCTCGACCGAACTCATAATTCATCGCGCTGGAGGATGAGTTCTGCGCGGACCAACTATCGAGAATCCGCTGAGCTTCTGCTTCTAATTCGGCCCTATACTTATCGGCTTCCAAACGCACTGCCGTCTCGTCACGGCGATTGAATCGGCGGTTCTCACATCGACTATTAAGTTCGTCGATGCGCAAATTATAGTTGCTATAAGCAAAAGGCCTGACGCGGGGCTCGAGATAGGACAGCTTCCGTTCCTCGAACATGCAATAGCGCAATTCAGGGCGAGACAAGGTACTGTAAGCAGCCTCTGCAGCTGGAACTTTCACCAAGAGGGAGCTCAGGCTTTCGGGTTCCTCTTCAGTCGAATCTGCAGAACTGTCAGCTTCGAGGTCCTGGGGCGTTGTTGGTGTCTCATAGGTAGGGCTGTCGCCTCGAGCGTCTTCATACTCATAACTCTCATAAGAGCCACCTGTGGTCGAGCCGTTCTCGGCGCAGTCGGACAAAGCAAAAATCGGGATGCCCAGCGCGACGACCCCCCAAAACCATCGTCCTCGCGTTCGACTGGCAATCCTCGACTTGATCCCCGACTCCACCTTTAGCCAATCTCCTCGATTGGTCGGGTCTATTTCGATTAGGCGTGAAACTGCTGCGAGGGCTTTATCCCAGTTTTCTGCGTTGATTGCTGAAGAGAGCTCACCCTGCAGGATCAATCCTTCAAGGGTCGACAGATCACGGTCAATCTGTGCAGCAATTGAAGAGGGCGCATCGGTTCGAATAACTTCTAAAATCGATCTTGCCGCACTTGGTTTGCCCGCATCGTTACTAAGCTCGAGCGCAACCGATCTGGTAATGCGCCACGGCAGGTCGCGAAACTCGCCAAGGTCGCTATTCTCGACATGCGCAATTGCTCGGAAGTGAGTTGAGAAAAGTTCTCCGGCGATGCCTTTTCCGTTCCTGCAAAAGTGCCCTGCGTCGATCCATTTAGCGGTGGTAGTTAGGTCCGCCTTTGCGGCCTCCGCAGCCGACAAAAGAGGCTGCAGGATTTCCTGCGCTTTGCTTTGTGCGATTAGCTCGTCAAGCGTTTCAAGATCTTCATCCAGGCGCGCTAGGACAGACGGCAGCTCAGGGAATGTTCTCGCAAGCGCTTCTGAAAGTCGCTTCGCTTCAGGGTAGTGCCCTTCCTCATTGGCCAATTTGAGCGCCAGGTCCCGTACTTGATTGAAAATCTTCCGAGACTTCGGCTCGTCCAGCCCACGCGCTTCGTCTCGCATTTGTACCGGCTGATTGACCGAGTCCCAATCTTTGAGATCATTCTCGATAGCCGAAATTGCTTTCTCAAGTTGACCCTGCAAAGCCAACTCTATGTTGCCCTCAAGGCTTGCCTGGATTTTCGAGAGCTTGGGCTCGCTCCATCGGTCGTACCGATCGACAGCGATGTTCAGTGTCGATGTATACCACTCCGCCTCCAGCCAAGATTTTTGGCTCAGAAGGTCGATCAAGCGCGAGGCGGGCTCGTTCGTGCGAATAAGTGATCGAACGAGGTCCTCAGCAAGGTCCTGCTGATACGACTGGAGAGCATCGCGCCATTCATCGGGGCCAACCTTACGAAACTTTGATACGGACCTGGTGTCTTCAATGGCTTGCAGTGCCAAGTCAGGTTCAAACTTCGCGAGTGCCTTGCAGAATTCCGGTAGGTAATCGATGCCTTCCGAGCATAGAAGATCCGTCGCCAAGTTCAGGCGAGCAAGCGCCGGTAGGCCATTTAGAAGCTCTTCGATCTTGTCACGGCTGGCTCCTGCCTTCAGCGTCTGCCAAATCTCTTCGAGCCGAGCAGGGGAGACATCAGGATAAAACCGAAGTTCTGCGTTTATCCTCTCGCGTGGAATCGTGAGTGACGTGCGAGCGTTGTCCAAAATATCGGCATCGACACCATCGAAAATCCGATCTTCGGCGGCGGAAACTATCGCATCGTGAGTCCCTCGTGGCGAAACCCCAAGGACGGTAAACGGTGAGGCCGAAAGATTACTTAACGCTATCGCCACTACGCCGCCCCATCTTACTCGCTACGCTAAATAAGCTGGCGCCCCCGCGCCACAGCGGAAGTTAACGGAGATAACAAAAACTGACAACTTTTAATCCGACATTTAAAATCTCGTCATCGGCTGGCAGCTCAACGCCGTAGTTCGGGTGACTGGCGGCGGGTTTGCGGACCGCTGCGCGGCGAAGTTCTCGATGTGCTGGCGGGTAGCGACGCTGCGGCACGCGCGTTTTCAGTATTGGGATCGCCTCGCTGGCCCTCACGTCAAACTGCTGATCTGAGCAATTTCGCGAACTGTTGCCCGCCCTTTGGACTTGAGCAGCACCAGCAACATGACAGGCTGGTAAATGTGAGACATCCGCATTTCATTGCGGATGAATCGTTCGAGGCTTTCGTATGCGTCACTCATGAACAACGCTTATCGCGGAGGCATGCCTCTGTCAGCCTATGCTCGGAGTTCTCAGCTCAGTTCGCAATTCATGGTGAGAATTCGGCTCTTATCGGCCAAAATGCTGACATTCAAATAGCGCCCCAAAAAGGCCAAGCCCTTTGGGCCTGTCTCACCCTCGAAATCCACGGCTCCGGATCGCTTGGCTACCATCGGGATCAATCGCGTTGACTCTTTGAAGAGGCGTCATTTGTTCCCATTCTCGAGCGGAAATCCGCGCGGGCCTTTTGTATTGAACGCCGCAGAGATTACTTCGTGAGACCCGCCATCCGAGGCTCGCGGATCGCTTGGGTATTTCTCGATTGCCACTCAGACAAAGCCATTCTCGCGGGGCATCCTTCAAAACGGCTTGGCGCAGTTCAACTTCGCTCTTGTTCCGAAACCGCGCTAGGTCGATCTCCAGTACAGACATGCCAGTCATTCGATAAGCCGCTACTTTTTCTTTGGAACACGCGTGCGTGACCTTCACCTCGATTATCAGGTCACGCCCCTTCGATGAGCCGACCAAGTCAGCTTTGTAGCCAGCAATCTTTGGTTCAAGACGGATGTCTTCTAGCTGGACAAACTTATCATGAAGCTTTCCCCAACCGTCGGCCTCGACGCTCGCGACGTAAAGTCCACCAGCGTTTTGAATAACTTCTTTGGCGAAGCGATGTGCTAGGGTTTCCGTACCTCCGGAACACTCTGAAAATGCCGTGTGAGCGAAGGACCAAGCTTTCGTCTGGCCTTGCCGAGCTATTAGGGGGCCATGGCATGCCAAGCATACGCAAAAACACGCCAAACCCCTGGGGACCTCGTCGATCCATCGTTCCTGCCCATCCGGGCCTTTCGCCAAAACCATCAGCGGTTCGTGATTACTTCCGCCGATTGTCAGACCTAAGGGATTGAGCTCGGGCATCCGCCCATCATCCCGGTCAGCAAGCAAGTTGCAAGAGCAGATACCGATTCCAGCGGAGGCTAGGGGTCAGAACAGGTCTGAGGAATACACACCAGTTACCGGCGTTTCCGAAGGTCGGGCGACAAACACTGCCGACTGAAGAACTTGCACGTTACCAACAAAATATGCGGATATATAAGCATGTACGGACGGAAGAGCAGGGTGGCGATCAGATCAACGAGAGCGTCGAGGCTTTCATCGCGCAACGCATTTACATCACTTTGTTCAAACGGGAGGCCAGCCAAACCCAAATTTAGCTTGGTAATATTCGCGGTAAAGCATGTCCAAATCATGCTCCCAAGAATTGATAGCTTCCTGCATGTTGGTAGACCGGCGCCGCTTCGCTTGACGCGCAAAACTGGCGAGCGAGTTTGCCATTTTCCTTAGTCGTGAGGCGCTCGCTGGCCGTCCCCATTGTTTCATGTACGTGGGGCTTTCGATCGGCGGCAAATGCATTTCAAACACGCGGCGCAAGATCGCGTGACGCTCGCTTTGCGTCAGGTCCGATTTCTCACCAACCGAGTAACCTAAGTAGCCAAGCACACCCTGGTCGACCCAATGATCCGATGACAAGCCGCCTTTCCCTTTTCCGGCCTTAGTGGATGGCCAGTCAAAATATTCATCACTCGTATGGGGTAACTTCGCACGGCGTTGCCATTCGCGTTCAACCGCGGCGACAACTTCAGCGTAAAGCTCGGCTCGTTGCGGATTTTTCCCAGTTCTCTGGTAGTAATCAAGTAAGCCGACATATTTTTTCCAACCCGACAGCAGCATAGTAAATGACAGCGATGAAGCTTGTCGAAGATAGCCCTGCAGAGCCTTTTCGCGTTCTGCCTTTCGGCGCGCTAAATCCGCTTTCCGGCCTTCTTCCTCACGCCTTCTCGCACGCTCGATTGCGGCGAGCTTCCTAGCCAGGCGCTCTCGTTTTTTTCTTTCCAGCTTTTCTCGCGCCTTTGCTTCTTGTGCGCGTTGCTCAGGGCTCTTCGTCTTGCGCAGGGCACGCGATCTTGGGCGTTTTTGCTTGCTGCTTTGCCCATTCTGAGCAGGTTTCTTGCTGCTTTTTGTCGCCAGGCCTTTTCCATCTCGTACGTCGATCTTCGAGCTTTCGCCGCTTTTAGCTTTTATTAGACCCGCGCTGACAAGCGCCTGTGCCATGGCACTGCCGGAGGGCGAAGCTTTCCGCGAGGTCTTTTGCTTGCCGGCTTTCGGCGAATCTGATCGGGCTTCCTTCATCGCTTTGCGCAATGTCGCCTGAATACGCCGTTCGCGTTCAGCCTTTTCTGCAGGTGTTCTTTTTCTTCTTCTCATATGATTTTACTAGTAATTATCCACACGAGCGCGCCGGTGAAATATGACAGCCGTGAAAAGAACGAAAAAGCAGCGGTGAGGATTTAATGTTGTGTGCTATCCATTATATTTAGAACATCAATCAGATTAGCCGTTTTTGCTATAATGGTCCCAGGTGATGGAAGGCTTATACCCCTAAACTGCTATTCAGCTGTCGCAATCGTCGTGTGCGACTGTCCGAGATTCCTTGTTCTGTGTCATTGCTACAAGGGTTTGTTTGTCGACTGCTCGATCCTGAACATGCATGCGGCGATGACAATTCGGGCATAACGCCACTGTATTCTCGACCGTATCGGGTCCACCGCGGGCCAACCAAACGATATGATGCGTCTCAAGGTATGGTCTGTCGTCATTATCTGTGAACGGTGCGGGTTTTCTGCATAGCTCACAATGTCCCTTGGCGCGTCGCTTGGCATGTTCGACTACATACTCGTTGCGCTGATGTGTGCGGATTGTGGCGGGGCGCGAACCGACAACTGATTTTCCCCCTTGGCGCGCACGAGCCTCAATTTCTTTGTCGGTTAGCCGCTTTATGCGGCGGGCTCTTCGCTCCTCGACCTCCTCAAAGAGGTTGGCAGGCAATGCCGGAATGCGGTCGCTTTTGGGTGTGAGTGGGAAGACCCACACTTTCCGATCGTTCTTGTCTTCGTCGGGCTGAACCTCCTGATAGGGTTCATCTGCCAAGACGACTTCGCCAGCGTATGTGTAGATTCGTGGCTTCGGGGTAAAAACTTCAAATAGGTGGACCGCCACACCATTCCGTGAGCTTTCTGCTAGCGTCCTATTTTGCATAAAGTTCAAAGACTGATCGCCCTTTTGCCCCATGCCAGTGTAATGCAGAACCCCGTCAATCCAACGATCTTCGTAAATTGAATCAAGGTGGTTACAGATTAAAACCAGCGTGTTGGTCCGTTTGGACCGGCGCATTCCTCCTTGGGGTCCGCATAAGAATATCGCGCATAGTTCGTCATTACTAAGTTGGGCGCCTAGCTCTAATGAGGCGATGTCATGCATGGCGAAGGATAACCTCTTCTGCGATCCGAATGTCTGCTGGTGCTAAGCGGGTCTCGCGAAGTTCCAATGGATAGACCCAATCTAATGCATCGTGCACGCTTAACTTAACTTCGCCGGACTTCACTTCGGCGTATATCGCGATCAGCTTAATTGCCCCGCCGGGATACTCGTAAATCGAATGGGTCAGCACTTCTCCGGCTGTCACTCCGATGCCGAGCTCTTCATGCAATTCGCGCACAATACATTCTTGAACGGTCTCATTGGGCTCTAGCTTTCCTCCGGGAAACTCCCAATGCCCTTCTAGGATTTGTCCGGGGCGTCTCCTCGCAATCAGGACCTTGCCATGTTCGACGATTATTGCGGCTGCGACTTCTTTCAAAGGTTCAAATCCCTGGCCACATGTATCGCCCTGATAGTGCCTCGCTCCAAAGGTCCTGAGGCTCGGTCAAGTCGAGTTTGCATGTTGTCATATCCGCGCAACTGCAATGTAGCTTTCCCCAATCGCTGATACTGCTGCCTTAGACCGCACCAATTCGCCTGCTTGATAGGCAGGAGGCTTGCGGAAGTCGTGAAAAGGTTTGCCGCTTGCCCGCCAATAGCCAAAGCCAAGGTCGAGGAAGATCGCAACTTTCTCACCGTCTGTATATTCGAGAACAAGCTTTCGCCCATGCGGCATATCGCTTTGAGTTGCGATCTCCACGTCGAGTCCCAATTTATGTCCGAGCTCCCTGGTCACGTCATATCGATCGTTGTCCTTGCACCAGTCATGAAAAATGGCGTTCGGGTAACCAGCGTTGGTGATTGACCAGGTTTCGATGTCGACTTCCGTCGTTTCATTTGCTGCCAATTCGCGAGCCAGCGCTTCACAAGTCCGAAGCAGGAGCAGGACTTGCAGCGGCGCTTTCAGATACCGGTCGACGTAAGTTATCCTCGCGAGTTTGTTTGGCTTCCACGCGCCGATGGTCTCGAGCTTATTCTTAAGTTTGGAGCCGAAGCGTCTTCCGAACTGTTCAACGGGACACTGTGCAAAACCATCGAGGACTTCGACAAGATCGCCGCTAGCTCCAGGTCGTTCCAACTCATCCGGGTCAATCACACGATATGCTGTCGGGGTGCCAATAGCGCCTTCGACCGTAGGGTGCGACCGCCCGATGCCCCATGAACGACCCGGATGGCACGAGGATTCATCACGTGAGAAGAATGCAGTTCCGCCCTCATCTGTGAGTAGCTCTGCGATACGGTGGCTCTTGTTTTTGCCTTGCTGGGCCGAACCCACCCCGAGCTCGAACTCATGGCGGATCGAAGCGTCTCGCAAAGCCCGGCGCTCAACCTCTCCATATTGTTCGAATGCTTTGTCATCGAGCACGAGTGTCACGGGCACGCCCCGAGCAGCCGCGGTTGCGAAGAACGTACGCATCTTCGTTGATCGCAATCCGTTGAGATCGAATTTCCCCGGAGCGAAGACCGAAATCCGGTGTTCGCCTCGAGCCCTTAATAAGATTGCGTTTGCTGCATCATTGATTGGTCGAGCATCCGCAACAGCGCGATCATCATCGGGCAACTCGGCGTTTACTTTCAAGAATTCTCGAACAGCGACCAGCGCAGTTTTTCGATCGAGGATTTCCTGCTGTTTGTGGAGATCACTCAAAAGTATGCAGCTTGCGCACGCTTTTTCGCAGTCCTTCGAACAATCAAGGATATCAGCCGCACGCTCGAAAATCGGATAAACATTTTCGAGCAAGCGCGGGGAATAGCCGGCCCCGCCCGAAGCTTCGTCGAATAGGTAAATCGACGCCACTCGCTGCCCCAGTTCGCCATCTCTCGCTGCTACAGAGATGCCGAGTTCGCGGGGTTCGATGCCGAGCCACCGCGTGAGGCTTTCGCGTAAAGCCGCACCGAATGCCCAAGCGGCCCCCTCAGTCTCCACGCCGGGTATCTGGACTTCAACCACATCGGTTAGGACCTCGTGGCCGAGCGCGAGCGAGCGCGTGATAGCGTAAGCCGCATCGTTCCCTCGGCAACGCTCAGACGACGACTGTCCATTGCGCGGGGTTAAGGGGCGATGATCTTCGAGATCGCCGCTACCCGCGCTAGCTGCTCGACCACACTCCAGACAGATCTCGTAGCCGTCATCCTCGGGTCCTCGCGAGTGGTGGTATATGTGCCCCTCATGGGTAGCGCGAACCCGGCCACTTTGGGGGATCAGGAGTGGTTGCCAATCCACGTCGCCTGCGCTCACAATTGGCTTCTTGGGCTCAATGTAAACGGCATTATTAGTGTCCGCGTGAGGCTTGGCGTTCCAGTCGACCCTGAAGCCCGCCGGTTCTAGAAACTGTTCTGTCGAGATATCGCTTTCGCCGCAGTTTAGGCAGTGATCCTCAATCTTATGTCCGCTTCCAGCACCGCCACAATGGTCGCACCACCAAGCCCAGCGCAGGTTCTGCGGTTCTTTCTGCCCGCTATCGATCGGACTTTGCCAATTGAGTGTTACGCCTTCAGAGCGCCACACTAGGCCATCGACAACCACTTCAGCCCCAGGGGCATATTCTCTGATCGCAATATCTGCGTTGCGGGTTGGACATTCGTAGCGTGTATCGCGTGCACCCTCTTCGTCAGATGGCTTGCGGGCCTGAGCCTTTTGGCTTTCGGCACAAAGCGTGTCGAACGGGACAACCGAAGTGGGAAATCCGCTTCCTGGAATGAGCGCCCGGTTGGCCAGTTCTTTTAGCAAAAACTCTCTGCAGAGCCGTCGCGCCTGAAACTCGATCGCCTTTTTGGCCGGTCCGGTCAGATTTTGATGGTCTGCTTTCAGTCTATCCCAAATGCCTCTGTACTTGCCCGCTTCCAGCTTGAACATCGCAGACGTGTGTGACCAGACCTCTTTGTCGGACGCCAAGCCCGTTCCCCTTAGGAGCCGTTGTAGCGCTCCTTCAGTTTCCACCGCTGTAGAAGGACGTCCGAGCCATTCAATGAAATCGTCAACTGGAGCCAGCCCCTCAAACGGTTGGAGATCAACGCGGCATCCGAAGAAATCACCGCACTTTGTTTTCGCGAATTGCCCGTCGACCTCACTGAACCAGCGAGCAAGTAAAAACGCATTAGCGTGGCGCTGCGCAATTCGATCTGAGTCCAACGAGACCCGTGGGGAAGCGAGCTTTCGACCAAGGTAGGCGATTGGATCAAAAAACGTCTCTCGATCAAGGGGCGTATTTCGAGCGATGGTCAGACTGCTCGAGAACCCTTGCCCACGACGTCCAGCGCGGCCTGCGCGTTGATTATAATTGGCAATCGAGGGAGGCACATTAGTCATCATGACAGCCTCTATCGATCCGATATCTACGCCCATCTCCATGGTGGTCGAACAGGCAAGCAGATTGATGTCGCCCTGTTTGAATTGCTCCTCGAATTCGCGAAGACGATATGGAGGCTGTTGAGCGCTATGCTCCTCGGCGCGCAGATAAGGCATGGCTAGCGCCGCTTGATCATGCAGATCTCCCCACAGCATCCTGTCGCGTAGCTGCGCAACGACTGCGTCACTCTGGAGCCATTTGCTGATCTCTTCTCGGCCATCAGGCTTCAATGGTCGCGTCCGAGGGAGCTTGGGGAAGACAACTTCGCACTTTTTAGAATTGTTGGACGACAATTGCGCGTTAATCGCGTTCGGAGATCTTCCGAATACTAAGCGCGGCAAGATGCGCCGGGTTGCAGGGCACTGCCATGCCTTTGTGATTGCTTCGATTTGAGCGGTTTTCTCAAGGCGCAAACGGTATGTGCCTCCGACCCCCTCAAGTAAGGGTAGGAGCTGGCCCCACGCTACGCGCATGGTCTCATTGATTATGTGTCGATCTCGATCTGAGGAGAGGTCTAGATCGAGCGCCATGGCAAGTAACTTAACCGCATCGGTCTGTGCGCCCTTGCTCTTCGCACTGGGCCAAATGATATCGCGCAATTGGCCCGGCGGATCCCCTGGTCCAATGACATTTCTTGGTCGAGCGCGACCAGGCATCCAGCGTGCATCTTCCTCCTCAACATCGATAGCAAAATATCCTCTGAGGTAATCCACCAAGTAATAAAGGAATTCACGCCAATCCTCGATGCCGAAGTTTTTTGCTTCAACAGTTTCCGGCAGGTCGCTTGAGGCTAAGCGTTCAATCACCTCGAAACGCAGACGAGCGAGGCCTAAAGTCTCCATGGAGTTCGCGTTGCGGGGGCGGCGAGCCATTTCTCGAAGGAGCATAAATCGCGCCAACGCTTCGTTGTTATCATGAAACCGCTCGCTACGATCGAGGTCCCAAACTTTGGACATCATTGCAATTGCGGGCTCTGCCGCCAACGCTGGGATTAAGTCCGTCCACTTAATGCCGGACGGCGTGCCGCCACCAAGTTTCGCATCAATCTCAACAACTTTGTCTTTGAAAGCGGGCACTTCATGCTGATTTGCGGCATAGATGGCTCGTTCTTTGAGGAGGGCAGATTTTTCCTCTTCGGAGACAACACTGGATTTAGCTGCCTTTTGGACGGCGTGGTAGATAAATCCTCGAACGAAGCCCCGCTCACCGTTGGTCTCTAAGTTCGCTGCGAACCTCGCTGTTCCTTGGCGGCTGTCGGAGAAACTGATGAGTTGGCGTCCATCGAATGGCAGCGCCCGATCGGTGGCCTGCGGGTGCAGGGAGACACCTTGCAAAAGGAGTGGGGCAGCGTTCTGTGTTAAGAAGGGGGCTCCGAACCGAAACGGGAAGGTGGGTGGCCGCCCTTGACGTCTAGGTGTTCGGCACGAGGGGCACCGGCCTTCATCTAAGTCAGAGATGTAAAAATTTCGGACCTCTTGGTCGATTTCGCCATTCTGGAGGTCAAACGAGATTGGGGAGGCGTTAGGGATCGAGGTCAGACTAATTAGGCGAGCATGCCCTCTGGCTTCGTGGTTTGCTTCGTCATCTTTCTCATCCCAGTCGCCGTCGCGGATACCGTCTTCTCGAAACTCATCACTCGCCTCTTTCCTGCGTCGCGGCACGATCCGGTGGCCGTTGTCGTCGGCAGCCAGATAGACTTCACCGCAATCAAGACAGCTTTCTAGCTCGAACACCATCGAGTTGCAGTGTGGACATGCATCATCCTCATCGAACAGGATGGGGCCGAACGGCCAGGTTGCGGGCTTGCGCCCGCCATTGCAGTCGCGGTTGATGCAGGTCCATAGTCCCGCCACCGCACGCGCAAAGCTGTGCGCGCGCATGGGTAGAATTGGATGTCCGCTTGAACTGCTATGCCCAGATAGCTCCAAAAGACCCTTGGTGGCGTTCGGTGTCAGTGATCTGAGCCGGCTAAGGGACTGCGGCTCCTTCGCAAGCGCTCGCGCAATCTTCATTGCCGCTGGGTCGCTCACGTCTTG
Source organism: Sphingomicrobium lutaoense (assembly GCF_014195685.1). Classification (GTDB taxonomy): domain Bacteria; phylum Pseudomonadota; class Alphaproteobacteria; order Sphingomonadales; family Sphingomonadaceae; genus Sphingomicrobium; species Sphingomicrobium lutaoense. The sequence goes on from NZ_JACICF010000001.1 coordinate 485,330, forward strand.
CTCAAGTCTTTTCAAGTCGAGTGGTTGTGCCTTGCCAACGACGACGTGCACGCGATCAAGGGGCACGCCGGCCAGATCGGCGAGAAATCTTTGCAGTGCGAGGATAGCTTCCCTGTCATCCGCAGAGCCGATGGTAGCGGATGTCGCAACGAAGCGAACGTTTGCAGCTTCAACTTCGAAAGCTTCCATGACGCGGCGGAGTAGAAGTGACAATTCGGCCGCGGCAGATCCAATGTAGCTGTGAGCTTCATCGATCACGATCCAGCGTAGCTTACCCTTAGAAGCCTCAAGTATGGGACGATCTTCGCGCCTAATCGTCATATATTCGAGCATCGTCTGGTTGGTGACCAGAATGGGAGGCGGATTGGCTCGCAGGGTCTCACGATAGAGAACTTGTTCCGGAACGTCCTGCTCAGCCTTGTCGCGCGCGGCTTTCCGCGCGGTCTTCATGAGGCCGTTGTACAGCGCAAAACGGACATCGCCCTTTAGCGGCTTTGTCCATGCAGTGAGGCGTTTTTCCTGGCTCGCGATCAAAGCGTTTAATGGATAGAGCATGAGTGCTCGAACGCCCGTCAGTGGGCCTTCCACGACGGTCTCCCGTACGAGGTCGTCGAGCATCGGAACGAGGAAGCACTCGGTTTTCCCTGAACCCGTGCCACTCGAAACTAAAACTGATTTCGGGGTCTGACCGCTAAGCTGTTTCCACGCCTCTAGCTGATGCGCATAAGCGGGATAATCAAACGGCAAACTGTCTTTGTCCGTATTGTTCGTGATCGCAGCAATGGTGCGTGGGTGGAGCAGAGACGTGAGAGCATTCGGTGATTGACCCGACGACACGTAGCTTGGAGCGGCCTGGAAGATTTGATCTGACAGCAATGCGCCTTGGGAGGGGGCGGCAGAAGTCAGTTGCTCGCGAAGAAAAGCGTTGAGGGTGTCATGACGCAAGTTCGCCCGTGAGATCATCGCCTCGGCGAGGCCTTTTTGGAGCTTTTCGTGGACTTCGATGGGAGACAATTTTTCGTTACGCACTTCTTTACTGGCAGTCATTCAGCAACTCCGAAATGGCAAAGCCGTATGCTTTGGCGAAGTAATCTGGATGGCGTCTCTCGACATCCTTGATGGTTAGGATCTTTTTGGGGGTTAATGAGACATCGCGCAAAGCAGCAAGTGCGGCCACAAACGGTGCGTCGAGGACGCGCATCAACGACCCATTCAGTCTCTCATTAGGTAAGTAGTCATTAAAGTCAGGCCGGAATGGATTTGATAAGCCAGCATCCATGTTGATCCGTTCACAGGTATGACTGACGAAATGCTCACGCACAGCGCCCCAAGACAGCGGCTGGTAATCGCGACAGACTATTGGCGCCAGCTGCGGCGCTCGAGAGGCGATATGTTCCTGTCTTTCTTCCACTTGCTTGAGCGCCCAGTTCACATCGTCGAACATGCTGATCAAATATTTGCCGTGGGCTTCGAACGCGGCGTCCCAATCGGATTTAGGGACCAAACTCCAGCTGCCGCAAAGGCCATCAAAAATGCGCAAAACGGTTGAGATATGTTGTTCTTCACACCGGTAAAGAAGGAGAGGGGCAAGCGGTCCAGCACTGGGCAGTAGCTTCATGATTTCGAAGGTCTGCGGGGGTAGGCCCTCGAGCGAGAGTGCAAGATCCAAGATAGATCGAACGACGCGCGCACTTGGGCTCGAACTAGGATCGTCCGCTACTGAAGCTATAAGAGCATGTAGATCTTCGCATGCTTCTTCGAGCGGTTGCGCCATAGCATGACCGAGACGATGCTGAGGGAGCGGTTGCCCTGGATCACCCTTTATGAATTTCGGGCGCGTGAGAATGCGAGGCCCTTCTCGGAGATATACAAGCCAGGGTCCGCGCAAGCGGGGAAGATTGATCGGCGTACTGCCAAGCCCACTGTGTAATCCTTCGAACTCGCCAAGATCACGTTCAACCTCAGGAGCACCAAGGTAGCGACCGCATACTCGTATATCGTCGCCGATAATCGCTTTAGTTGGCCGTAAATCCCCGCCGGGCTCCCATTCCAGTTCATTTCCGAATTCGGTGACATACCAGTGGTCATTCTGACCATTATGGAAATCTAGTCGTGCTCTCGCATCGATGCCGAGCGGGCGGATCATCGCGGCAATGTCACTCTGAAGTGCCGACAAGCCAAGCTCGCCCTCGACTGTCCAGCACATTGCCAGCGATGCATTCTGTGCATTTGGGACTTCGCCCCACAGAACAGCCTTCTGAGGTGTGCGTGCGACAAGATCTTTAAGGCTCGCGAGGCCAAGAACTGTATTTCGAGCTAATAGCTCGCCGTCCCAGGCAGTGATCCACTCTTTTGCACGAAGCGGCACTTCGAGCTCGACATCGCTCCCCTCTGGCGAGGTCAACTTAAGGCCGACCAACGCACGACGCGGGGGGTCAATTCTTACCCGCCACGCATGGTCGATTGTCGCAGCTTCATTTTCGAAGGCGGCCTGACCTTCCCAACCGTGTAATTGGATATGGGCGAAGCCGCGGTGGATTTCTTGGGTAATGTCGAAAGATGAGGGAAGCACGATCGCTGTCAATCGATCGCGGATGTGCCGCGTCTCTTTGTCCAGCCAAGCGAATTCACAAGCTCCCGGTCCAGCGCGATCCAGGTCGGCGCGCCACTCTTGGTCACCTAAGGGGCGCCAGAAAACTTCGCTCCGGGTTCCCGTTCGACGCGCCATCCCATCATTCACTTCGGCATGCAGGGGATGTTTGGCTAGGCGTTGTTTCGTTCGCGCCCGCACTCCCAAAGGGGTCTCGGCTATGATGGAAAGCTTATCTCTGCGGTCTGCGGTCTGCCCGGTTCGGACAAGATAGGAATCGCCTCCATCATTCTCGATGATGATTTCGCCAGAGCAGCGATAGAGAGTTCGAGCCGTTGAAAATTCGAAATCTTCGGGCTCGATTTCACTATTTCCATTTCGGCCTCGGATCGACCAATTGGTCGGAATTTCGATGATGACCTGCTCCGCTCGGTAAGCACCGGAACCCTGTCCGATCAATGCGAAGGTTTTTGGGCTGCCGGATTGCTCTAGGTGCTCGTAGATGCGGACGCCCGTAGTAACTGGCTTGCCACCGGGCAGTACAACCTCATTGCCAAGCCGCTCGCCTTGCGCGTGGAACTCGATTGTGACCGCCGCAGCGAATGGTAGGTCAATCGCACCTTCGCCTCGCATTGAGCGTGCAGTCCAGCAGTCATCTGCTTGGTGCTCGAGGTAAGCGATCTGATCCGCCAGTTGAGCGGACAGTGCTCCGGTGGGTTGAATAAATATTCTGCTGTACCGCTCTGGAGACATTGCGCCGGTTCGGTCGACCCAGCGACCGTCAAGTCGCAACAATGCACCGGGGCGCCATTCATCCTCAATGAAGCGCATGATCCGCCGAACACATAGCGCCGCAGTACTCGGAAGCTTCTTCGACTCTAATAGTTTGTCGACCAAATCAGCCGCGGCGCCATCAAGCGTCATGGGGAGCTGTTCGCGCCAATCATCACATAATTCGTCTAGCCGCGCTGAATGCGGACGAGCGTCATTCCCAGCATGGCTATCAGCGAAGTTTCGAAGGTCGACGATTTTGAGAGCGAGCTCGCCACAAATCGCAAACATCTCTTCGCTTCGCCATAGCGAGGGCAATAAGTATTCATTGCGTTCACATATTTGGATCGCAGTGTTGATATCTGTCTCGGATGCCGTGAGCATTTCGCCCACTACGCTCTCGAGAAAGCGCCGTGGCCAAGTGGCCCCGCCGGCAACGGCGGCGGCTGGGAAGCCGCCGTGCCTCGCTAGGTTTGCTAACCTCTGTATCCCGTGCGCGGTGATTAGTGGCTCGACCTTCCACGCCTCAAACCCAGCATCGGATAGTCTTCGCCACTCCGACTGTGAAAGCTCCACACCTAAAGCCTTTTCGATGTCGGTCCAGCGCTGCGTGCCTCCTCGATAACACCGGCGAAACCAATCAGACGCCCACATGACAAAGGCGGGCGCCAAGGTCAGTCTCTTAAGTGGCGATCCAAGGTCAGCTTTGAGCTTGCTCTCAATCCGCGCGAACGTTTCTGCCGAAAGTCGATACCTATAAAGCGGTTCACCGGTTGGGCGGGGAATGCCCAGGTTGGCAAGCGATTCGCCAAAGGGGTGCGGGGCGCTCTCTAGCTTCCTCGCCTTTTGGATCGCTTTCATAAGTAGAAGTTGCGACCCTCCTTCTTCATGTATTTCGGCGGCGATTTTACGGAGACGTGCGGAATCGGCGCTGGCCGCTTCGATTTCATAATCGAAATCACGCGATTTCATGCTTTGCTGAGCCCCTTTTACGCAATGACAGTTACTCGGACCGAGCAGACCATACATCGGGAGCGCAGTCGTTCAAGCAGCATTAAATAAGGTTTAGAAGCAAGGTTAAGCGTAGGGCGGGGTAGACTTGCGCTTTATAGCAAGGTTACATCGCCCAGATTAGTTGCGTTTTACAGGGGGGGCTGCGGTCTTGTCCGGCCAATTTTTCGAATCACCTATTCTCAATTCACCCTACGAGCGGCCGGATCGCCACTGGGAGTTGGACGCGGACGGCCAGCCGACCGGCAGAATCCAAGATGGACGTCGTCGGAGCGATCTCACAAGCCCTATTCCCAAAGCAAAGACCAAGCGCGGTGCTGGTGTCTCGCAAGACGATCTGTATGCGGACGAAAAAGGCGATGTTTACGATCCCACCGAGGTAATAAACGGAATCCGCTCGGCCGTAGAGAGCTGGCGAGAGCTCCCAGAATCGCAGTGGCGGGTCACGCCGACTACTGCGCGCCTTCTGAGGCATTGGCGAACCCACAAGTTTGCTAATCAACGACCATTTTTCTGCCAGGTAGAAGCTGTCGAGACCGTCATCTGGCTGACAGAAGTTGCCCCTAAGTCTTCATCGCAAGGGAGCCGTTTCTGGAAGCATCTTGAAGCTGCAAATGAGGCGTCAAACCCGGAACTGATTAGGATGGCGCTCAAACTTGCAACAGGTGCTGGCAAGACGACGGTCATGGCAATGCTGATTGCCTGGCATACTCTGAATGCCGTGCGGCATCCGACTTCCAAGAAATTCTCCCGAGGATTTCTCGTGGTTGCGCCGGGTATCACGATCAAGGATCGTCTTCGTGTTCTTCAGCCGAACGATCCTGAGAGCTACTACAAGAGCCGTGAGATCGTTCCGGAGGACATGATCGGTGATCTCGGCAAAGCCAAGATTGTCATCACAAATTACCATGCCTTCAAGAAGAAGGACGAAATTCCCCTCAACAAGGTACAGCAAGCCGCACTGAAGACGACACCGAAAGCGGAAAGCGACGGTGCGATGATACGCCGCGTCGCTGGTGAACTGATGGGTATGAAGCGGATCGTCGTTTTGAATGACGAGGCTCATCACTGCTATCGCGAAAGGCCCCTTTCAGACGCCGAGAAAAAGGCTCTTAAAGGCGACGATCTGAGCGAGGCAAAAGAGAACAGCGAAGCGGCGCGGTTGTGGATTGGCGGTCTCGAGGCGATCAAGCGCGAGCTCGGCCTCAACATGGTCTATGACCTGTCGGCGACGCCCTTTTTTCTGCGCGGCTCCGGTTACCGGGAAGGGTCGCTATTTGGTTGGGTAATGAGCGACTTTTCGCTCATGGACGCAATCGAATGTGGGATCGTGAAGCTGCCCCGAGTGCCGATCATCGACAACGTTTCTGGCGGCGATACGCCCATGTTTCGCAACCTCTGGGAGGTGCTTCAGAAAGAACCGGTCAAACTCCCGAAGAAGGGGCGTTCGGCGGGAATTGAATATAATCCCCAAAAGCTTCCGAGCCCATTGCTGGCTGCGATCGACGCGCTCTATGGTCATTATGTAAAAACGTTCGAGGCCTGGAAGGAAAGAGGGCATGAGGTCGACCCTGTCTTCATCGTTGTTTGTAACAACACCGCGACTTCGAAGCTCGTCCACGACTATATCGCAGGTTACGAGGTCGAGGATGAACACGGAAACAGCCGGCTCGTAGCCGGCAAGTGCAAGCTGTTCAGAAATTACGACCCTGATGGTGAGGCACTGCCGCGGATGCGGACGTTGCTAATTGACAGCACGCAACTCGAGAGCGGGGATGCTGTCAGCCCTGAATTTAAGGCGGCAGCAGCTGATGAGATCGAGCGGTTCAAGAGTGAGCTCATCCAACGAACTGGCGACCGTTTAGCAGCGGAGAAGATCGACGACGCGACAATTCTTCGCGAAGTAATGAACACGGTCGGCCGGAAGGGGCAGCTCGGCGAAGGAATTCGCTGCGTTGTTTCTGTTTCGATGTTGACCGAGGGCTGGGACGCAAACACGGTAACTCACGTCCTGGGCGTGCGAGCATTTGGGACACAGCTCCTCTGCGAGCAGGTCATCGGGCGTGCCTTACGACGGCAATCGTACGAACTTCAGGACGATGGGAAATTCGGCGTCGAGTATGCTGACATTTTCGGAATACCCTTTGATTTCACTGCTCAGCCGGTTGTGGCCCCGCCGAAGCCTCCCCCCGAGCAAGTTAGAGTACATGCGATCAGTCCTGATCGAGACAATGTCGAGATCCGGTTCCCGCGTGTCGAGGGCTATCGGACGGAAATGCCGCGAGATGTGCTCAAGGCTGAGTTCTCGCGGGATTCCACATTAGTCCTCACCCCTGACGAGGCTGGGGCGACTGAGACGAGAAACTCCGGCATCGTCGGCGAGCCTGCCGACATGACCCTTGAGCATCTCGGCGAAGTGCGCGCCTCGCGGATCCATTTCCGTTTGGCCGAATACATCGTCCGGCGCAGAATGACCGATGCCTTGGAAGCGCCAAGCGCCGGTTTGATCATGCAAATGAAAACCGTTGTGCGGCAATGGATGAACGATCACTTCAAGCCCGTGGGCGATGTTCAACCGGCCCAGCTTCTTTATTACAGCATCGCCGATAGAGTTGCCGATCGTATCATGGCGGCGGTCACCCGAGGGGAAGAGGGCGGAGGCCGGGTCGTCGCCATGCTCGATCCATACAATCGGGAGGGGTCAACTCGGAACGTCAGTTTCATGACGAGCAAGGCGCGATACGAAACGACGAACCGATGCCACGTCAATTTCGCGGTTCTCGACAGCGATTGGGAGCTGGAGTTCTGCAGGGTGGCGGACAAGCACGAGAAGGTGATCTCGTGGGTCAAGAACCATAATCTGGGTCTTGAGGTGCCTTACAACTGTGCAGGTCAAGCCCGTCGCTACGTTCCAGACTTTATCGTTCAGATAGACGATGGCCACGGCAAAGACGATCCGCTCAATCTTGTAGTGGAAATCAAGGGTTTTCGCGGTGAGGACGCCAAAGACAAAGCCGAAACAATGCGCACGTACTGGGTGACAGGCGTTAACAATCTTGGCGAGTTCGGACGATGGGCTTTTGCTGAGTTCACCGACAAATGGACCATCAAAGAAGAGTTTGAAAAGCTAGTGGCTGATTGGCTGGACGAACAGGCAGGCGCTCAGAAGGAGCTTGCATGAGCTTCGACAGTACGAAAACCAGCCTCAAGAAACTCCTCGATGATGTTCATTCAGGAAAGCTGCAGCTCCCCGAGTTTCAGCGCGATTACGTCTGGAACGAGGATGATGTACGTAGCCTCCTGGCGAGTGTTGGAAGCGGATTTCCCGTCGGTGCGCTGCTTTCGCTGGAGGTTGGCGGAGACATCCGTTTCAAGCCCCGCGGCATCAACGGCACGAGCGTCGATGAAGTTGAACCTGAGGTCCTCTTGCTCGATGGTCAACAGCGGATGACGTCGCTCTATCAGGCCGTTCTCTCGGAATCGCCGGCGAAGGTGCGCACGGCAAAAGGGAAGGCCGTCAAGCGCTATTTCTATGTCGATATCGAAGCTGCAATGTCCGGCACGGACCTGGAGGCGGCGATCGTTATGGTCCCCGAGGACCGTATTGAAAAAGGGGCGTTTGGAAAAACTGGAGAACTCGACCTTTCTTCTGCCGAGCGCGAATATGCAACGCTGCATTTCCCACTGAACCAGACGATGGACCCGCTTCCCTGGATTATGGGCGCGATGCAATTCTGGAAGGATGCCGGTGAAGACAAATCACAGCTGATCTTTCAATTTCAACAGTCGCTGCTCACAAGGATCTCGTCGTACGAGATGCCGATTATCAAACTGCTGCGGGACAATAGTCGCGAAGCCGTTTGCACCGTTTTTGAGAAGGTCAACGTGGGCGGCAAGAAGCTCGATGCGTTCGAACTCGTGACCGCAATCTACGCTGCTGATGATTTCGATCTTCGCGCTGACTGGCTTGGCGAAAAGGACAGTGACGAGCCTGGGCGTTTGGAACGGCTCAAAGGACCACAGCCGAAAAAGGGCATCTTCAAGGACCTCGCATCGACAGATTTTCTCCAGGCCTGCACAGTTCTCCACACCATGGACCAGCGAGAGGCTGCATTATCGGAGGGCAAGTCTGGCAAGGACATTCCCGCCGTTTCTTGTCGGCGTGAGATCATGCTGGGCCTGCCACTCGAAGCCTACAAGCAATATCGGGACAAAGTCGAAGAGGGATTTCGCGAGGCAGCCAAATTCCTCAATGGGCAAAAGATTATCTGGGGCAGGGACGTGCCCTATCCGCCTCAGCTTGTAGCTCTCGCCGCTTTTTTCGCTCGACGCGGGACAAAACTATCGCAGCCGGAAGTCGACAAGATTGCCAAATGGTACTGGCGAGGGGTGCTCGGCGAATATTACGGCAGTGCAACCGAGACCAAGATCGCGCGCGACGTTCCGCAGCTTATTGAATGGCTCGGTGGCGGGCCTGAGCCTCGTACGGTCTGGGACACGACATTCGATATCGACCGTTTGGACAGTCTGCGTATGCGCCTCTCTGCTGCATACAAAGGCTTGCACGCGCTTCTAATGCGCTCGGGTTGTCAGGATTTCGTCTCAGGAAAAACCGTCGACCTCATGACCGCTTGGGACGACGCAATTGATATTCATCACATCTTCCCGCGCGACTGGTGCAAGAAACAGGGCATCGAGCGGGAGCGCTACGACAGCATCATCAATAAGACGGCATTGTCAGCCGCGACCAATCGGGAAATCGGCGGGCGAGCACCCTCCGATTATCTCAATAGGATCGAGGATCGTTATGGTGTCAGTGCGGAAGCGCTCGATGCCATCCTCAAATCGCATCTTGTCGATCCAGACCTTCTCCGGGCAGATGCCTTCGATGCCTTTTACGCCGCTCGAAAACTCGCGCTCGCGGACTTGGTGGAAGAGGCTGGCGTCAAGGTAAACCGCGCGTCTCAAGACGACGAGCCTGCACTTCCGGATCCAGACTTGGAAGAGCTCGAAGTCCAGGAAAACATGCTCGATGACGCAGATGAGCAGGATCAATGAAAGACGAGCTGCGCGAACTTGTAGAATTAGTCGATCACCTCCTAGGGTCTTGCCTTGAGTTGGTCGCGCTAATCCCCAGCACACTAGTGCTTATCTTCATCATGCTTCTCCTTTTCGGCTAAAGCTGAGAAACAAATTTCTTCGGGCGAACTAATGGCAAAAAAGACCCTTACCGTCGACACACTCACCCACGACGACAAACGCAAGAACGCGCCCACAGCAGAGCTAGAGGCGTTTCTGGACGAGCAGGGCAAGGCGCCGATCCAGGTCGCTTATGAACGGCGTAATCCCGATCTCGATCCGCAGCTCGTCTGGCGCGGGAAGGATATGGCGGATTGGTCCGACCTCGTAGTTGAGGCCCCGCCGCTCTACATCCAGGAGAAGATCCACCCCAAGGCGCTGATCGAGGATCTGAAGAAAGCGAAGAAAGAGGAGCCGGAGGAGGCGCCCGACCTTTTCGCCGATTTCAACGGCATCGATCCCGAGGCAAAAACCGAATTCTACCAGCACGACCAGCATTGGTCGAACCGCATGATCCTCGGCGATGCGCTGAAGGTGATGGCGAGCCTGGCCGAAAAGGAAGAGCTCAAGGGCAAGGTCCAGTGTATCTACATCGACCCGCCCTACGGCATCAAATTCAACTCGAATTTCCAATGGTCGACAACCAGCCGGGACGTGAAGGACGGCAAGGCCGACCATCTGACACGCGAGCCCGAGCAGGTGAAGGCCTTCCGTGACACTTGGGCGGACGGCATCCACTCCTATCTTACCTATCTGCGCGATCGCCTGACCGTGGCGCGCGACCTCTTAACCGAGAGCGGCAGCGTTTTCGTCCAGATCGGCGACGAGAATGTCCACCGCGTGCGCGCACTGATGGACGAAGTGTTCGGGGAGGAAAATCACGTAAGCACCTTGTCGGTGCAGAAAACCTACGGGTTCTCATCAGACGCGATCTCAAATGTCTTGGACTACGTGATTTGGTTCGCAAGAGATCGAGATAAACTTAAGGTCAGAAATCTCTATCGTCCGAAGCCATACGAATTGGGTGAGGGCAACGCAAAATGGCTTTTGCTAGAGGATTGGACTTATCGAGGCGTTACGGCGGAGGAGCGAGAAAAAAATGCAATCCCCGATGGTGCGAAGCCCTATAACCCCGACAACCTCGTCTCTCAGGGTCGTGCCTCCGACAAACAGCCTCTCTCGTTCGCGGGCGTGGACTACGATCCATGGAAAAAGAACTCCCATTGGAAACCTTCATATCCGACAGGAATGAACCGCCTGCTACAAGCCAATCGCGTTCACGTGGCAGCGAACAGCTTCCGTTACCGCCGCTTCCACTCTGATTTCGATGTCCTTCCGTTTTCAAATATTTGGACCGACACCGGCACAGGCAACTTCACTGATGAGAAAGTCTACGTAGTCCAAACGGGCACCAAGGTCCTCGAACGCTGCATCCTGATGACCACCGATCCCGGCGATTTAGTGCTCGATCCTACATGCGGTTCGGGGACGACTGCCTATGTTGCTGAGCAGTGGGGGCGGCGGTGGATCACGATCGACACGAGTCGGGTCGCGCTCGCGCTCGCCCGGGCGCGGATTATGGGCGCGCGCTATCCGTGGTATCTGCTCGCCGACAGCCGCGAGGGGCGGGTGAAGGAAGGCGAGGTCACCCGCACTCCGCCGCGCGAAGAGCAGACCTTTGGCCGAGTGCGCCATGGCTTCGTTTACAAGCGCGTGCCGCACATCACGCTCAAGAGCATCGCAAACAATGCCGAGATCGATACGATCTGGGAGGAGTATCAGGAAAAGCTCGAGCCGCTGCGCGAGGAGATCAATCGGCTGCGCGGGCGCGACGGTTCTGATCCCGACCTGCCTCCCTTTGAGGAATGGTCGATGCCGCGCGAGCCTGGCTCGCCGTGGAGCGACGAGGCCGCCAAGGCACTCGAGAAAGCGCGCAACGAGGGGACGAGCGAGGCGACCCGCAAGCGCTGGCTCGACAAACTCAACGCCGAACTCGGGCGCGACTATTCGCTCGACGACCTTCCCGAGCATCCGGTCGATCCGTGGAACGACCCCGAGGTCGAGAAACTGCATGCCGAGTGGTGGGAACTCCGCATCGAACGACAAAAGGAAATCGACGCGTCAATCGCGGCCAAGGCCGATACCGAGTATCTCTACGACCAGCCCTATGAGGACAAAAGCCGGGTACGCGTCGCCGGGCCCTTCACGGTCGAGAGCCTCTCGCCCCACCGCGTCCCCGCGGTAGACATCGACGACAGCCTGTTCGACGAACTCGAGGCGGCCGAAGGGCGCCGCGACAAGGACGGCAGCGGCGACAGCGTCGACTTCGCCGAGATGGTGCTCGACAACTTGCGCCGCTCGGGCGTTCAGCAGGCGCACAAAGAGGACCGGCTCGCCTTCGACAGCCTCAAGCCCTGGCCGGGCAAATTCATTTGTGCCGAGGGCAAAGTGCGCCAGAGCTCGGATGAGGAAGGCACGGCCAGCCGCCGCGCCGCCATTCTCGTCGGCCCCGAATATGGCACCGTTACGCGCCCTGCGCTGACCGCGGCCGCACGCGAGGCTGCCGAAGCCGGCTTCGACCTGTTGATCGCCGCTGCCTTCAACTTCGATGCACACGCCTCGGAGTTCGATAAGATGGGCGCGCTGACCGTGCTACAGGCGCGGATCAATCCCGACCTTCATATGCCCGACCTCGCCAATACCGGTGCGGGCAACCTCTTCACCGTGTTCGGTGAACCCGACATCGAGGTGCACGACGAGGGCGACGGAATGATCTCGATCGAGGTCGCCGGCGTCGACATGTACAAGGGCGGCGAGATCATCAGCGGCGATGCCGACGAAATTGCCGTGTGGTTCATCGACACCGACTACGACTATGAAGGCTTTTTCGTTCGCCACGCATACTTCCCCGGCGCAAACGATCCCTACAAGGCGCTCAAGACGACGCTAAAGGCGGAGATCGACAAGGACGCTTGGGAAAGCCTCAAGCGCACCCGCTCCCGCCCGTTCCCGCGCCCTGACGGCGGGCGGATTGCGGTGAAGGTGATCAATCACCTCGGCGATGAGGTGATGAAGGTGCTGGAGGTTTAATGGGCAGAAAGCGCAGAGTGGGCGGCCCAGGCTGGGCAGGGGTATTCGGGTCTATGGTCGGATTGGGTCGTACCGTCACTGGTAAGAAGGGCGGCCCCCGCGGCGAATTGCGCGACAAAGGACCGCCGAAGAACTGGGGGCAGGCCCAGCGGCTCGGATGGTCGAGAAAGAAGTGGCAAAAGCACACAGATGGGCTGGTTCAGCAAGTCGAGCAGGAGCTCCTGGAAGCGCGACGACTTGTCGAGAGGCTCGAAGCTGAACGTCGAACCAGCGAAAAGCTACGACAGGACGCATATTCAAATACGAGAACCACATCTTGATGATGCGATCATTGGATGAGCTAACTGCCGTCGAGCTTCGGCTACGGGTCAACGTTGACGTCTTTGGGGCACCGGACAGGATCGAGGAGGGTTCTGTTGACGCTTCCTGACCATGGCAAAGTGAATTGCAGCCGATGCTTCTCCACTGAGAAGCCAGTTTTCGATCAATCGCAATCTGGCTGTGACAAATGGCGGCTGACGAATAATCCGCTATCATGGGGCGCTGCCGAACCCGAGGTAATCGTCTTGGGGTTTTCAAAAGGGCCAATGCAGGCAGGTTATTTGGCCACCACGCCGCACAATGAAATCGCCTTTCGGGGAGGGCGAACCCAGTTGGCGAAGATCCTTCATCATGTCGGGCTGATATCAGAAGCTTGCCCGCAGGAAGTTTCCCGCTTGATAGAGGATCCGCATGGGCGGTTCCATTTCGCGTCACTCGTTCGCTGTACTGTCGAACAGTTCGAGGCCAAGACTGGGTCTTGGATTGGAACTGGCGGAGGGATGCTTGATAAATTCGCAACCAGCGAAACTGGCAAAAAAGCAATTGGGAACTGCGTTTCTGAACATCTGGCTTGTTTGCCCGCGGTGACCAGACTCGTTGTGATGTTAGGAATGGGTAGCCTAGGGAATTACATTCGTGCTTGCCGCACCGCGTTCGCGAGGCACCGTCCGGGGACATGGCGAGACATTAACGAAGTTAGCTATACCGATGGTGACATCGTGGTTGTGCATGTCGAGCACTTCAAGTCTCAGGGCGCACTATTGCCAAATTGGTTGTCGGGAGAACTGCATCCGCGCGGCCGACTGGGATTGGCTGCCCGCGACGCCGTGAGAATGAGCAGAATTGGGTGGCTACACAATGCGTAAGAAGGCTTCACCAGTTCGAGCGGCTGGCCGTAAATCCTGGATAGCGGCGAAGAAGGCGCGAGCCGCCTACGAGGAGGCAGACAAAGAAAACGAAACATCATCGCGATGGCGAGCGGCAGCGGAGCGGGCGCGGGCTCAACTTTCGAGAGCGGCTGAGCAACCGTCTAAGTCATCCAAAAACGATTGGCGCTTGGATAACTCGCCGTCGCGCAAAGGGTAGGCGGTTTGTAATGACGCTTCTTTACGCTTCTACCTTTGCTGACTCCCTGGGAAAGCTCACCCACCAGGAACAAAAGCAAGCAAAGCTCACGGTAATGGATCTTGCGCTCGATCCACGGGGCAACGGGTTACAGATGCATCGCATCGACAAGGCTGAAGGCTTCTGGTCCGTGCGTGTCAATCGCGACCTGCGGATTATTCTACATCGCGATGGTGACGACGACCTGTTAGCTTATGTCGATCATCACGATGACGCATACGCCTGGGCTGAACGAAAGCGCCTCATACCGCATGAGCGGACCGGCGCGATGCAGTTCGTCGAAGTTCCTGTCGTTCAAGCTGCCGAAGGCGATGATCAAGGCTCGTCGTCATATCATTATCCGCATGTGGACTACACGGCGCTGCCCGTGGCGGCCTCCCGACCGTTCGTAAGCTTGACCGATGATCAATTGCTTGACGTTGGCGTACCACGTGATTGGCTCGATATCGTCCGTGACACTGAAGAGGCGCACGTCGAAAGTTTGTTTGACCGATTGCCTGGCGAAGCGGCCGAGGCGCTTTTAGACTTTGCGACCGGCGGTCGTATAGAAGACCATACCGCTCCCGTGGCTCCGGCCGGTTCGGACCCATACCTGCATCCCGACGCGCAACGCCGGTTCCGCAAGGTAGAAGGTCTCGAGGAGCTCAAAGCAGCGCTCGAAGCTCCGTTCGAAAAATGGGCCATTTTCCTTCACCCCGCTCAGCGCTCTTCTGTCGAGCGCGACTGGAGTGGACCAGCGCGCGTGTCCGGCAGTGCGGGGACCGGGAAGACGATCGTGGCTCTGCATCGAGCGGCCCACTTGGCCAAGGATGTCGACGCGAAGGTTCTTTTGACGACTTTCTCACCGGCGCTCGCGAAGAATTTGGAAAGCAAGATGGACTTGCTGCTCGAGGCGCAGAAGGATCGACGATCACGCGTCGATGTTCGGGCGATCGATGACGCTGCGCGAGAGCTTTTCGAAAAATGGATAGGCGCCCTTCGGCTCGCGGACTTGGTCGATGCCCGACAAGCAATTGAAGATGCCGTATCCCGAGGTCTTGGAGCTGGCCATTCGACTGACTTCCTGCTCGAAGAATGGGAAGAAGTCATTGACGCTTGGTGCGTTCGCGATGTCGGAGAGTACGGTTCAATCCCCCGTATTGGTCGCAAAATCCGCCTTGGCCAAAACCAACGTGAGAGCGCTTGGGAAGTGTTTGCGTTCGTCCGAGAACGCCTTATCGAAAAAGGTCTTATCACTTGGGCGGATGTCTACAAGGAACTGGGGCACCGTGTGGCCGCCGGCGAAGCGTTCCCCTACTCGCACATAGTAATCGACGAGGCTCAGGACCTTTCAGTTGCTCAAGCAAAGTTTCTGGGCAAATTAAGTGCCGCGGGGGGTAATAGTCTCTTCTTCACTGGCGACTTGGGCCAACGAATTTTTCATCTGCCGTTTTCTTGGTGCCGTCTCGGAATCGATGTGCGGGGACGCTCGCAGATCCTCAAGGTATGCTATCGCACCTCACACCAAATTCGATCAGCTGCGGATCGGCTTCTATCCGGCGAAATTGTTGATCAGGATGGCATCGTCGAAGTGCGCCGAGGAACGGTATCTGTCTTCGATGGCCCGTCGCCCAAGTTAGAGCTTTTCGATAATGCCGAAGATGAGATCGCCGCTGTCATCGAATGGGTTCGACGCCGAGTTGAGGAAGGGATTGCTCCTTCCGAAATCGGCATCCTTGTTCGGGATGTTGATCAATTAGGACGCGCCCGACGAGCAACTGCAGGGTACGATGACGTGAGTGCAATCGTGATGCACGACGCCAAGGGCCTCGAATATCGAGCGGTGGCAGTGATGGCGCTTGATGAAGACGTAATGCCTTCGGCTCGGCGCCTGAGTGAAGTGGGTGATGTTGCAGATCTGGAAGCGATCCACGAGACCGAGCGTCACCTCCTATATGTGGCTGCAACCCGTGCTCGTGATCATCTCCACGTCAGCGGAGTCGCGCCAGGCTCGGAATTTCTCGACGATATCGGTGTCCAGGTTTAACCATGGGTCGCGCTCCCTCAGGCAGTTTGATCAAGCGAGGGTTGCTTCCAGTCAAGGATCTGTCACCTAGCGCACGAATTACCGGCACAGCAAGGAAGAGCCAAGGAGGGGCGGACGCACTGGGTCCGATGAACATCGAAGGGCGGTAGCGATATCCTGTAGAGGCTTGTGCCGCCAGAGACCGTTCGAATTTTAGTCGCCGGGCTGCTCGATGCCGTCGACGGCCTTGCCGACAAGGACGTTGACCGCAACGCGATAGTTCTGTGCCCTGCCTTGCTCGGTTGTGTTGTCAGCCGCCGGGTCAGCCTCGGCCATCCCGGTGGGGGCAGCATGCGGTATGGCGCCCAGCCGCATTTTTTTGCTGCAAGGTGTTGACCACCTTACGCATCGCGATCTCGTCAATTTCAATTGGAAATCCGAAAAGCTTCGCGGGTTTTTGGACGCCGTAGCTAGCCATGCGCGCGATGGCCCGGGCGATTTTTTGCCCACACGATAACGAACAAAAATTGGTGTGTTGGGTGAGCCAATCAGCTCTCGCTTTGGGGCTTCCGAGTCAACCGGTCGATGCGAGCTTCTTTTTTCCCCTCCCAGGGTCTTGGACAGAAAATCGGAATATCTCCGAATATCCACGAAATCTGTCCACAGCCCCCCGCTTTGATATACAAAGACGCATTTATGTATAGCAGAAGGCCCCTGTCTAGCTATACAAATTGAACAGGCGCAATACCGCTGAAATGGGGAACCCATTTTAGCACGTTCGATTTGGCTGCGGACCATCCTTGCATCTTACTTTTTGCGTTGTTGGAGGGTAGGGCTGTGTCACGAGAAGGGCCTCATTTGGACAGCTTTCGGCTTCGTCAGCCGGGGCCTCACGACCACCGAAGCGGTGCTCACCGGCAGGCTAAAATAGACAGACTAAATGCAAGCAAGTTCTCATCGACTGGGCCAATGAGAGGAAAGGCTGCTCGCAACTTGAAGGCTTGGTTGTTGCGGAAAAGGCAGCTCAAGAAAAGGAAGCATCACCGATGCAAGAATTGCCAAGCCCGTTCGATCGCCCACGGCTCGACCCTTTTTCTGAACCACGCGCAAAAGCGATGCAACTGATGCTCGCTCTCGCAACACTCATCGATGGTTTCGTTGCCCATAATGGGGCAGAGCGAGAACGAGGTCTTAAATTCGGCGCCGCGTTTCTATCGTTAGCTCTGCAGGAGCGGCTCTGATGGCAACGGGAAAGTCGGAAGCGCCGGTGACCCTCGCTCTAAAGCCTTTCTGGGACGGCGGCCCGGACGACCCGTTCAGCTTTGCCCGCTTCAATTGGGAGGCAGGCTCGGGCGAACGGGAGAGCATCGCGGCGAAATTTCTTGCCAAGCGCCGCCCTGGGACGAAGGAGAGCAGTGTCGACACCGCCGAGCGGGTCGAGTTGCTATTGCCCGCCGATGCCCCCGAAATCTACGCGGATCCCGACTTGCTTGTTAGCGAGTACGAGAAGTCGCTGTCTGCGAAAGACCGGTTGGCCTTCGCACAGGTCACCATGCGCTTCGCAAACGCGATAAACCTCCACGGTCCTTATGAAGTCGCAAGACAATGGTTACGCGAAGAATATGTGACGGGCAGGGGGCTTCCGCTCCTGCTCGTGCTCCATGCGCCCTTTCGCAAAGGAAGCGCCAATCCGCCCCACGTCCATGCGATGGTGCTGCCGCGAAAGCTGACCCGGTTCGGCTGGAGCAAGGTCGATCGTCGGCTGGGCTCGGATGGCGATCGGGCCGCTGCACGTGAGGACTGGTTGGCAACCGCCGCCGCGCAGCTATAGTGCCGACAAGAGGTGCGAATGGGTCGCAATAACTGTGCCCCTAATTGTGCCCCTAGCTGTGCCCCAAGGGCATAGCGCCCCATGCTGATCCGTTTGTTTTCAGTGACTTAGAAAAATTATGAGTGGGGCATAGAATCCTGCCGCCCCAGCCAATCTTCCCACGCGATCTTCAAATCGGCATGACAAATGCGGCGAGTGGATCAGTTCCTAGCGTTTGACCTCGGGATTACTTGGCTACGATTGAAACCAATCCTCTAAGTTCAGATGCTGCAGTATCGCTCGCTTCTGCGCCTAGGTCGAACGAAAGTCGTGCGGTATCCCCCAGGCCAATATCGAATGCATAACCAGCATCGAGACGGAATCGTCTAATTCCTGCTGCTTCCTCGAGTTCGACATCAAAATAGGCGTATCTTCCATCGGCAGAACGACGCCAAAGTCGACCGCCAGCTTGGAATCCACATGTTATCCCTGATTCGAAGAAATCGCTTTCGCAGAGTCCACCAGCTGTCAGATCAAGTCCAGTTCCCGGCTTCATCCCGCTTGGCCCGAATGCAGCGAGGGTCAAGGGTACGCTAATTCGTGTCGCACTTATTTTTCCTAGGTCGAAGGCTTGGCCGTCTTTACGTTCTGAATCGAGCGAGACGCTCAGCTTAGCTTCGTGCAGACTTTCGGTGGCGTGCGACACAACAGCATCGATGGTGAGGGGACGATTGCCGAGTGAAGTTTGGCCCCGCAGAACCCCGCCAACGATCAATCGTTCGCCGGAAAACTCACCTTCCATTGACAGATCGTTTTCGACCAGAGCGAGTTCATACCAGCTCCGTCCATACCCGACGAAAGCCCCAGCCATAAGATCTTCGTCAATACGAATGCGCCCGTAAACCTGCCCGGTCAGGCCGAAGTCAGACACATTGCTCTTGCTAAATCCGTCAATAGAATCCGTTGCGGTCGATCCAATGACGTTGAGGCCAATCTTGGCACCGTCGGAGAGGTTCTTTTCGAGACGCAGTGACGCAAATCCGCGCACACGGCTGTTTCCAGCGAGGCGCGAGAAAGTCGCTCCTCCATCCACAAGCATGCGGAGACTTTTCCCGCAGGTAGATAGAGCATTTTCAAACTCCACGTTGGCGTTTTGCGAAATTTCATTCGCATTAAGTGCGCCGGATATGCTCTTTCTCTGACGGCTACCCGAGCAGGAAGAATCTCCGATCATCAATTCTTCGTTGTAACTAAGCAAATCGCTCAATCCTACGAGTGCATGGGTACGCAACCCTTCTTTCAGTGCACCGCTAATCGCATCGACGCGCTGTTGTAATTCTTCCATATCAAGCACAGTCACATCCAGAATGATGCGGGATTTGTTGCCCTGCTCATCGGTGGCTTCGATGACCAACACATAAATGTTATCTAGATTCGTGTCGGTCGGGGCCTCGAAATCGGGCGCGTTGCGGAAATGCAAATGGCCGTTATTACCAATCGAGAATTCCCCTTGGTCGTCTCCGTCGACAATTGCCCAGGTGACTGGCTCGTCGCTTCCGAATTCAGCAACGTCTGCCTCGCCTTCCATAACTTGGAAGGACACCGCGCTTCCTGCTACTGAAGTGCCGTCCACAGAGACGGTCGGGGCGGTGTCGTCGACATTGGCGATGGTAACGGTGATTGTCTGCGAAGCGACATTGCCGTCTGCATCTTGGGCTTCGACAATCAGGACGTAGCTGTTGTTGCGGTCGCTGTCGGCGGGGTTCTCGAAATCGGGCGGTGACACGAAGGTGATCGTCCCGTCGGGCGCGATGTCGAACTGCCCCTGGTCATCGCCGCCCGCGATCCGCCAGGTGACGGGCTCGTCGCTGGTGAGCCGGGTTACCGTGCGCGATCCCTCCTCGACAGTCACATCGGCACTTGCCGCGCCAGCATCGCCGGACGGACCCCCGATCAGTGGGGCGGTGTCGTCGACATTGCCGACGGCAACGGTGATCGTCTGCACCGCGCTGTTGCCCGCGGCGTCGGTCGCCGTCACCTCGATCACATAGGCATTGTCGCCATCATCGTCGGCAGGGTTCTCGAAGT